>CATKXE010000014.1 GCA_949840465.1 uncultured Lachnospiraceae bacterium
TGTTGATGTCTTTTCCACTTGCAAGCACGTGGTCAACGCCGCCGAATCCGATATCATAAGCCCATCCGTCGCCGCCGAATACCCACTGGGATTTCTTTGCAAGGAAATCTTTTTCCTTCAGAAGCTCTTCCCTTTCCGGGCATCCGCATCCGCATGCTTCTAAGGCAGCTACCAACTTGTCTGTTGCCGCGCCGTTCTCAGCGCCGATGCCATAGGTATCCAAATATTCCTGAGCCGCAGCCTTCACGTCTGCATTGTCTCCGCTTTCCGCAAGCTTCTCAACTTTGACTTTCAGCCTCTCTCTGATGGTATTCTGTGCAAGCAGCATACCATAACCAAACTCTGCATTATCTTCGAACAGGGAGTTACACCATGCCGGCCCTCTTCCCTTTGCATCTACCGTGTATGGCGTAGACGGTGAAGAGTTGCCCCAGATAGAGGAACATCCTGTTGCGTTTGCAATATACATCCTGTCTCCGAACAACTGTGTGATCAGTTTTGCGTAAGGTGTCTCGCCGCAGCCTGCGCAAGCGCCTGAGAATTCAAGCAATGGCTGTTTGAACTGGCTTCCCTTTACAGTTGCAGGTTTGAATTTTGCTACGACTTCCGGCTTTACAGGAATCTCTACGCCAAAATCGAAGCCCTTCTGAACCCCAACGTTTGCTTCCATATTTTCCATAACGAGGGCTTTCTCGCCCTTCTTGCCCGGGCAGACATTCGCACAGGAGCCGCATCCTGTACAGTCGAGCGCGGATACGGTGATGGCAAACTTCATCTCCGGCATACCGGTCATCGGCAGGGTCGCCTGTCCTTCCGGAACCTTTGCAGCCTCTTCCTCTGTTAATGCAACCGGACGGATAACAGCGTGCGGACATACATATGCGCAGCGGTTACACTGGATACAGTTCTCCGGCTTCCAGATCGGGATATCTACCGCGATGCCGCGCTTCTCGTATGCGGAGGAGCCGGACGGGGTAGAACCGTCTACATAATCCCTGAATGCAGATACCGGGAGGGAATTTCCTTCCTGGGCATTCACCTTTGCCTGGATATTCTTTACAAAATCTACGACGTCTTTTCTTCCATCCTCGCTGACGTGCGGAGTGGTAAGCCCTTCGTCGGCAGCGTCCTTCCAGCTGTCCGGAACTGCTACTTCTACGACCTGCTTCGCGCCTGCGTCGATAGCGTCATAGTTCATCTGAACGATCTTGTCGCCCTTTCTTCCGTAGGTAGCCTTTGCAGCTTTCTTCATCAAATCAATGGCTTCCTCTTCAGGAATGATCGCTGCCAGCTTGAAGAATGCAGACTGCAATACGGTATTGATACGTCCGCCAAGTCCGATCTCCTTGCCGATCCTGATACCGTCGATGGTGTAGAACCTGATGCCGTGGTTTGCGATAAATGCCTTCACCTGTCCCGGAAGATGCCTGTCCAGGCCTTCTGCATCCCATGGGCAGTTGAGAAGGAATGTTCCGCCGTCAACCAGCTCCTGTACCATGTTGTACTTGTCAACATAGGACGGATTGTGGCATGCAACAAAGTTGGCCTGACGGATCAGGTAGGTAGACTTAATCGGAGATTTACCAAAACGCAGGTGGGACATGGTTACGCCGCCTGATTTCTTGGAGTCATAATCAAAGTAAGCCTGTGCATACATATCTGTATTGTCGCCGATGATCTTGATGGAGTTCTTGTTCGCACCAACAGTACCGTCTGCGCCAAGTCCCCAGAACTTGCAGTTGATGGTTCCCTCCGGCGTGGTAACCAGCGGAGCGCCTTCGTCCAGTGACAGATGTGTCACGTCATCTTCGATGCCGATGGTAAACATCTTCTTCTCTGTGTTCTTAAATACTGCAACGATCTGTGCCGGTGTGGTATCCTTTGAACCCAGTCCGTAACGTCCTGAGAGAATCGGAACTGCATCAAACTTAGTGCCCTTTAACGCTGCAACAACATCCAGGTACAGCGGTTCGCCAAGGGAGCCGGGCTCTTTGGTTCTGTCAAGGACAGAGATGGTCTTCACGGAATCCGGAATTGCATCAATCAGCGCCTGTACACAGAACGGCCTGTACAGACGTACCTTCACTACGCCGACCTTCTCGCCTGCTTTCACCATATAATCAATGGTCTCCTCAATCGTATCACATACGGACCCCATTGCAACGATCACGCGCTCTGCATCCGGAGCTCCGTAATAGTTGAACAGCTTATAATCTGTGCCGATCTTTTCATTGACTTTGTCCATATAATCCTGAACGATTCCGGGAAGGGCGTCATAATATGGATTACAAGCTTCTCTTGCCTGGAAGAAGATATCCGGGTTCTGGGCGGAACCTCTCTGGCATGGGTGGTTCGGGTTCAGTGCATGCGCACGGAATTCATCAATGGCATCCATATTCACCAGATCTTTTAAGTCTTCATAATCCCAGGTCTCAATCTTCTGGATCTCGTGGGAGGTCCTGAATCCATCAAAGAAATTGATGAACGGAATCTTGCCTTCGAGTGCTGCACAGTGAGCAACGGCTGTCAGATCCATAACTTCCTGTACGCTGGACTCGCAGAGCATTGCCGCGCCTGTCTGGCGGCATGCATATACGTCAGAGTGATCTCCGAAGATGGAGAGCGCATGGCTCGCGATTGCACGGGCGGATACATTGAACACGCCCGGAAGCTGTTCGCCTGCCACTTTGTACAGGTTAGGAATCATAAGAAGTAATCCCTGTGATGCTGTAAATGTTGTTGTCAAAGCTCCTGCGGATAAGGAACCATGCACAGCCCCGGCTGCACCTGCCTCGGACTGCATCTCTGTTACCTGAACAGTCTGTCCAAAGATATTCTCTCTCCCTTCGGTAGCCCATTCATCAACATGTTCAGGCATAACAGATGATGGGGTGATGGGGTAAATCGCTGCAACTTCCGTATACGCGTAGGAAACATGAGCTGCGGCCTGATTACCATCCATGGTCTTCATTTTTCTTGCCATTGTTTGCTCCTCCTTAATTTGTACATTGTAAAATAAATTCACATGTACTTTCATTATATCGCCAAAATTTGTAAAAGTCTATAGAAAGGATACGGATTTTTTGTTTATTTTTTGGTACATCGTTCAAATGGATCCTTCCCCTTTGGGCCGCCCCTTAATTTTCTCCGCTTACATCCTCACCCTGCTTTATCCCTTCCGTCATTTCCAGATAATTTCCCTTGTCAATATGCATCATAGAAATCTGATTCTGATGCCTGCGGAATCCGTAAACACTGTCCACATTGCGGATCAGCGACTGCAGGCGTTCGTCCGGCACGCAGACGATCAGCTGTAGTTCCAGCTCCCTTGCATAGCGCAGGCACACCTCGCTGCGCTCCTTGTCCATCTTGGAAAACGCCTCGTCAAGAAGCACAAGGCGGATTCTGGAATCCCGGCTGCTCTGCTGCATATAGAGCATGGCAAACCCGGCCAGAAGCGCTACATACTTGGGATTCTGCCCTTCTCCGCCGGAATCCCTTCCAGCCATATCATCCACCCCATTCTTCCTCACATTGCCCTCTTCATCCACCGCCCGCTCATACATGCTAAACTCCAAATAGTTCCGGTAATCCGCGTACCTTTCCATCTCCTGTTTGTGAAGGGATCGCTTCTCGCTTTCTGCATCTCTGGGGGGCATGAATTTTTCCGTGAGTTTTTGTATCTGCGGTTCGTATTTTTGATAAAATACATCTTCCCCCAGACTTAACTGCCCCTCAAACCCTCCGTCATCCAATACCTTGCTGTCAAGCTCCGGCGCCGTCAGCATTTCGTAAAACTGGCCGTTTTCGTTCTTAGCCGGCAGAATGTCAATCTGGTATGTGCTGTCCGAAAACCGGATTCCAGACAGCATCCGGTTGATTTCCCGTTTGTGGCGGTACGCTGCCCTGATCTCGCCATGGATGGTAGCGATGACATTTTCCCGCAGGGACCGGTACACCAGAAAATATTGATTTTCAAATTCTTCCTTATACTTTGGCTCATAGTCCCGCCTGAGTTCCTCGAGCAGCCTGTCATACACGTCATTTTCACGTTCCACTCCGGTAAATCCATAGGCCGGGTATTCCCGGTTAAACCGGTTGCGGGACAGGATCCTCTGTTCCTCCAGCCTTTCCTCCTTCCCTGCAAGCTGCAAAGACAGTTCATGCTGTTTTCTCCGGTATGCGTTTTCTGACTGCGCCCGCAAGTGTTCCTTCACCTCAAAAAGCAATGCTTCATCGGGGCAAAATCCCTCCATAAGCCCTGACAGCCTTTCCTGAAAATCTGCAAACTCCTTTTGAGCCGCGCGGAAATCCCCTTCACGGCTGATCCGCTCTTTATGAACCTGCTCCTGCTTTCGGGAGCGTTCTGCAATCCCCTGTTCCAGTACTTCTTTTTTCTCCGTAAGCTCCGCGGCCAGTGTCCCGTCCTCCAGCTCTCTGAGTTCCCGTTGAAGCTCATCCTGCTTATTTTGATAAACTTCCAATTCCTTAGAAGCCTGTGAGAGCTGTACAAGCTGCTCCGTATTTTGGTGAAGCTGTTCCAAACTCCGGGCGCGGTTCAGCGTTTCGCGCATCTGGATATCCGCAATCTGCCTCTGCTCCAGTTCATAGATTTCCTCTTCCAGTTCCTTCAGCTTTGCTTTGGATACCCTTGTCCCGATACACGCGTAGCGTGTGTAGTCGTCCTTACGCAAATGCCGGAAAATAGAATTGCTGTAGGAGTAACAGTCCGCCGTCACGCCGTCTCGCACGTCATGAAGCTCTTCCACAGTCTCACATTTACAGATCCTTCCCAGATACCGCTTCAGGCACATTTCCACATAAGGCGCATCTGCCTTTACCGCTTCATATAAAGTATTGCTCTCTGCTTTCGGCGCATCCCTCTTAACCGCGGCAGTATTGATCAGATCGATATCCTCGTATTCCTTCCGTTTCATCCTGCGGAAAATCCGTGCCGCATCCAAAGCATACCGGGGTTCTACAATCAGGCTGCGCTTGATGCGCCCAAGCCTTCCCTCAATGGCGTCCTTCCATTTTTCGTCCGTAATATCAAATAAATCCCCAAAAATTTCTACATGGACCGTCCGTCCATACTGGCTGCTTAATTCACTCTGTAACTGCGCCCTTGCGCTTTTAAGTTCTTTTTTGTAAGGCTTGCGGTCATGCTTTAAATCCTCCGCCGTTTCCTTTTTCTCATTCAAAGCCCTTGCCGTGCTGCGGATACTGTCGTTTAAATCCACCAATTCTTCCCCGATGGTTTCAAGGGCAGCCAATAGCCCTCCCCGCAGCCTGCAAAGCGCAGCGGCCGACACCTGCCCGTCCAAAATTTCTTCCAGGCATTGCAGTGTGGGATTGCTGATATAACTGCTGATCTCCTCATCCCTTTCCCATTCCTTCAGGCCGCGCAGGATTTCCCGCCACTGTCTGGAATTTCCCTGAATCAGCCTGATGGTGGTGTCCAGTTCCTCTAACTCCTTTTTCTTCACGCCATAATCACTGGCGTGGAGTTTTGCCTTTATCTCGATTAATTCCTCCGTTTTATCGGCTTTCTCTGCATCCAGTATCTGATATCGCTTTTCCAGTTCAGAAATCTTTTCGGCAATCCCGTCCAGATCCGCTTTCTTCGCTTCCAGCCGTATTTTACAGCCCTCAATCTCCACGATCCTGAGGATTGCTTCCGTACGAAGCCGGTCTGCCCGGATCCGGGAGAGTTCCTGATCTGCACTGTGCACCTCCTCCAGGATCCCGATCCTGTGTTCCAGGTCGTCAATCTTTTCCCTGATCTCACGATAAGCCCCCAGCTGCCTGCTGAGGGCAGAAACCGTATCCTCTTTGCTTCTCGGAAACATATAATCCCGGATAAACTGCCCGATCCCGTCCGCCATCCGAAGCGCAATGGCGCTCTTCTCCATGGTCATCAGCCTTCCCTGGTCGATATATCCGAAAATGGAATCATACAGGACATTGAGATACGCCTCTCGGGAGGGATACATCCGGTTCACATCCACCCGGCCCCTGTTGTCCTTTGAACGGCTCCTTAAGTCGATAAGCTTTCGCATCTGGGCAGCCGTGTAGGGCACGCCTGTTTCCGTAAGGTATCCGTCCTCTGGTATGGAACCTGAATGGCTGAAAAAATGAAATTTCCTCAGCTCCGCATCCTGCTTTCCCACCTCAAACACCGCGCCGATACAGGTCGTAATCCTGCTTCCTGTATCCTCGATCTCCAGCACGATCTGGGAGCAGAAATCTACATTTCCACGGTTCGATGTGCCGTCCTTCTGGGCGCCGCGCAGATAGCTTAACACACTCCTTTTATTTTTCGCATCATCCGCCGCTTTATTCAAAAATGCTGCGGACACACTGCCATAGAGAATGACCTGGATGGCGTCCATGACTGTGGATTTCCCGGAGCCGCTTTTCCCACTGAACAAATTCACGTATTCGTGGAATTCCATCACTTTATGGCTGATACCGCCCCAGTTGTTGAGCAGCATCCGCCGAAATAATTTCTTTGATTGTTTCATCCTCCGTGTTCTCCTCCCTGTACTCCTCTATCAGCTGGTTCATGTCCGCTGCACTGACATAGATCAGAAGCGTGCTGTACAAATAGATCGGTGTCTCGTCCTTTACGTCCCGGACCGCCCCCGGAAGCTCGATCATCTGGTGCCTGCTCATGAGGTACAGCGCTTCCCGCCACTCTGCAGCGTTAAGTTTCCGGTTCAAAAGACCGGTATTTGCCCCGTATTCCCTGATTTCTCCCAGATTCGTCACCGTAGCGTTCAGCCCTTCCCCCAGGATTTTGTCACGGTAGATCATGCGCACGAGCAGGATAATCATCGTTGTAGTCATGCTGAATTTCTCCGTCTCTGCCCCTTCCCCCTTCAACCGGAAAATATGCTCCTGAGGATCATGCTCCATCTCACATCCGATCACCGAAAGGTAATTTCCGATAAATTCCCTGTGCCGGATACACGTCTCATAGTCCGGATTATCCCGGGGCGCCAATGTAACCGGGTCGTACCGCATCTGTAAAATACAGGTCTGCCGGAATAATCTGGAAATCGTCTTTTTCAGATTTTCCGCCTCATTTACGGATAACTGTTCCATATATGTATTCATTTCTGATTTCCTTTCCAATGTTTTACCCGGCCATTCATTCCTGAATGGTCAGTGCAGAGAAACGATACCCATCCTCACTCTCTACCTCCCGCCCAAGAGTAATCTTCCTGCTATGATCCGCAGTCTCGGCTGCATCCTGCCATATGAAAAACAGTTTTTCCAGATCTTCCACAGAATGCACCGTATCCTCTGTCACGGTAAAGACGCCGTTTTTCTCATTTTGTCTGTAAAACTCTGCAATCTCCTTCCCCGTATAAAGAGGCTTTAATACAAATTCATCCAACGCTTCGGAACGTTCTTCTCCCTGCTCTACAGCCTGTGGGGAAAATTCCGTCTTTTTTATATTTCTGGGCCTTGTCAGGCTCTGCCCCGACACTGCCCGGAAAGGTTCGGTCAGCTCCATCCGGCCGGAAAGCTTTTCAAGGATTTCCTGGCGTTTTTGGCTTTTGCCCAGCAGCTTTACAAGCGTCACCGTGGGATCCTCCTCCATGGCTCCCTCCATCAGGATATATCGGATTCTTGCCGCCGCCCGGCTGGCAAACAGGGTTTTCTGTTCGATCAGTTTGTTATACCTGCGCTCTACCGCATCAAATTCCCGCTCAATCTGAAAGATAAGGTTCATAGCCTCATCACAGATCTGTATGGCACGCTCCAGACGGCGGTACTGGATTCCGGCTCCTGCCGTCCCTGTTCTTTTGATTTCCGCATCCATTCCCTGCGCTTCGTCCTCATGCGGCATTCCCGGATGATACAGCCTGATCTTTTGCTCCGTCAATTCCAGCTTCCGCGCCTCGTTTTCCGTCAGATTCCGGTCTATCAATTCCCTGACTGCCTCCTTGTAACGGTAAAAACTGTCCGTCGTGGTGAGAATCGCATATTTCCTGCTCTCACTGTTATTCATTTCTTTCACCAGCACTTCCTGAATGCCGAGGAAGCTTCTCTGTCTGGACAATTCATCAAAATATCCCCGCATTCCTTCCTGCATGTTGGAAAGCATCCGCAAAAGAGATCGGGAAGCCTGAATTGCGCTTTTTAAGATCGCATTGTTCTTTTCCCTGTCGGAACTATAGGTATACAGATAACTATAGACCGCCAGTACGCTCTCCCTCTCCCGGGCGCTGTCTTCACTGTGCAGCCTGCCAAACAGTTCCACAAACAGCTGGCTGTATTCTGGAAAGGACACCACATAGCTGTCCAGCGTTTCGTCATAATCCCGTTTCAGCCATCCCCAGTGTTCCAGGTGTTTCAGGCAGACGGAAGCCATATTGCTTCTGGTCAGAAGTTCTCCTTCCTCGTCAAACTGTTCCTCGCTCCAGCTGACCGTCTCCTCTGCGATCAGCTCATTCATAACCATGCGGCACTCACGCTCTGTAAGCCCAAGCAAAGAATAAGACCTGCCCGACTCCTCGTAGATTGCCGCCAGAAACCGCTGGTAATAGTCCATATATTTACTTGCAAAAAGCTTATAGAATTCTTGTGGAATCTTACTGTTTAAATTCATGGAAATCTCCTTATGGATAATCCGAAAGTCTTTATATATTTCAACGCAGCAATAACGTTTAGTATACAATATTTATTCCCTGTATTCAATGACCCTCTGCTGATTTTTAGAAACTCAAACAATCAGGTCCTAACCATGCAAAGAACTCTCTCCTGTACAGGAAACAGGAAACATGTTATACTGATGGACAGATTTATGAATAAGGCAGCAGGGAACTATTTGAAAAACGGATGGATCTGTTGGATAAGGAAAGCCGATGTATGCAATGAAATGTCGTTTTGTTATCAGGAGAATATCATGAATACAGTCATTATGTGGATTATGGCTGCCGGTGCAGCAATCGGCGGCCTTGATAAACTTTGCGGAAACCGCCTGGGACTTGGCAGGAGGTTTGAAGAAGGGTTTCTGCTTCTTGGAACCACCGCCCTGTCCATGGCCGGGATCATCTGTCTGGCCCCCCTTCTTTCCGGCCTTGTAAAAACTGCGGCCGTACCATTATGGGAGCGGCTGGGTCTGGATCCGGGGATTTTAGGCGGGATACTGGCGATTGATATGGGAGGATACCAGCTTTCCATGGAACTTGCCGGGACGCCTTCCCTTGGCAGATATGCCGGGATTGTGATAGGATCGACTTTTGGATGTACCGTTACCTTTACAATTCCAGTAGGAATGGGCATGATTTCCGAATCCGAACGCCCCCTGTTCGCCAAAGGAGTTTTGATCGGGCTTGGAGCCATGCCGGCGTCGCTGCTCATCGGAGGTTTATTCTGCGGCCTGCACCTTTCGGAGATCCTGCTGCAGAGCCTGCCCATTTTCCTGCTGTCCCTGCTGCTGATGGCCGGGATCCATATGTTTCCTGCTCAAACGGTAAAGGGGTTCCGATATTTTGCCGCCTTTATCGGCTTCCTGTCCGCCGTCGGCCTGATTGCAGGGGCGGTGGAATATATGACAAATTTCCCAATCCTGAAAGGGCTTGCCCCCATTGAGGATGCCATGGCCGTGGTATCCTCCATCGGCGTGGTCATGCTGGGAAGCCTGCCTGCGGCGGAACTTCTCCGGCGGCTTTTAGAAAAGCCGCTTCACTGGATCGGCAAAAAAGCCGGAATGAGCGCCCACAGCACGGCAGGGCTTCTCATGGGAATCGTAAGCCCTGTGCCCGCCCTTGCCATGATGAAAGAAATGGATGAAAAAGGGAAAACCGCCAATGCGGCCTTTCTGGTATGCGGCGCTTCCGCCCTTTCGGCCCATATGGGGTTTACCTTCGGGACGGAGCCAGGGCTGGTGGTTCCGCTTGTATCCTGCAAGCTGGCCGGAGGGCTCTGCGCCCTTCTTTTAACTCATCTTTTTCTTACAGACCGTTCAGCCAGCCCGACGGCAACGACCACTATCCCATAAAGCACTCCGCCCACCGCCCAGATAAATCCGCCCTCTATCGGCTGTCTGT
The DNA here is from genome assembly GCA_949840465.1 of uncultured Lachnospiraceae bacterium. Classification (GTDB taxonomy): domain Bacteria; phylum Bacillota; class Clostridia; order Lachnospirales; family Lachnospiraceae; genus Schaedlerella. Next base: position 10,065 of record CATKXE010000014.1, read on the forward strand.
TTCCCTGCGGCCCATAGGTGTACCAGAGGAAGGCTGCCGTGACTGCCAGCCAGTATATGGCGCTGATGGGTCCGATGACCCGCTTCCTCTCTTTGTTTGCCCGTGTATAATCTCCCTCCTGAAGAAGCCGCTCCATGGATTCCCAGATCACGCCGCCATAGACAAACGCGATACAGCCGATTCCTACAATGAACAGCAGCATACAGACGCCGACCGCTGCAAAAAAATCCTGTCCCGTACATATTGCTGCAAACAATGGAATCAAAGACAGGATGCAAAGAACCGTTCCTTTGATATTCAGAGCGGAATAGGTACTCTGAAAATGTTTCTTTCTGTCCTCCACCATCCCGGCCACTCCGTACTCTGTCTCAAAAATTTCCCGATCCAGATATTCAAACTCTTTGACCTTTGCGTCACAGGAAAGGAATATCACCACTCCCGCTGCCACAAGCACAAGCAGGATGCATAAGCCTATTCCGCCTGCCATATTCTCGGAAATCCTGAATATGGAATACTCACTGAGCGCCCCCAGAAGAAGAAGGCTGACCGGAGAGATCACACACAGAAACGTCCCTGCCGCAATTTTCGGCGCGGCCTCCCTGCGCAGCCTTAAATACTCCGAGGCTTCTTCCATTGATACACGCCGTACCGGCATGGCCTCATTGGAAACGGCATCCCCCGCCGTGTATCCTTCCTCTTCCAGTTCTTCCTTTAATAAGTAATCTGTTGTCACTCCAAAAATCCTGCTTAACTGGATCACCTTATCCAAATCCGGGACAGACTGCGCGCCCTCCCACTTTGAAACCGATTGCCTTGTCACATTGAGCTGGTTCGCCAGTTCTTCCTGAGACCACCCTGCTTTTTTGCGAAGGTTCATAATCTTATCTGCTAATATCACACTTACTCCTCCTTGCTGTTAGTAACCAATTTGCACAGCAAATTGATTGTCTGCTTTTGACGATATATAAAAGTTTAACATAATCATCGGTTGCAGTCCAGAAAGTCGGCTTTTAAATCTGTCAACCGGCAGTTGCGGCGTTACTGTTCAAGGAGCAAAAACCCTCGCTTTTATAACGTTTCTCTTTGTTATAGATGATATTCCCGCACTTCCCGTCCTCGCGTTCAAACCGTTGATTACATTTCTTTGCAATGAACGCATGGTTTCCCAGGAAGTCAAAAGGAATATCATCCGCCGTGCCTGCCATCGCCTCCGCACATACATCCAGTATATTATCCATGATCTCCGTGCCCGTCTCCATTACATGGTGCATCAGATAAACATGGTCATATTTACCGTCCAGCACTGCTTTTGCATGCTTCACAGACTCTATGTACTCCTCCAGGGAAGTGGAGTCCTCATCGAAAAGGAAAGTAGCATTATTACAGGCATCGCCAAGGATCAGCGTCCGCAGCTCACGTACCAGGAACGCCATGCATCCCGGCGTATGTCCCGGGAAGTCATAAGCCTCAATATGTATGCCTCCAATATCAAATTCCATGCCGCCGTGCAGCGGAAGAAATTCCTGATCCGGATCCGGCGCCACAAAATCTTCTTCCGTCAATTCCGAATACCCCGATCCCATGCACGCCTGCAAGTAGCCCTTCCGCTTCTCCAGGGTACACATCCGCCTGTAAATCGAAAGATCCTTCACATTCATATATACGGTGTCAAATTCCGGCGCACCGGGCGCATGGTCTACATGGCCATGGCTGAGCAGCACTGTCAGCGGCTTGTCTGTCAGAGATTCCACAAGTTTTCTCAGATGTCCGACCCCTTCCCCTGTATCGATAAGGATCGCTTTTTCTTCCCCCTCGATCAAATATAATAATTCACCGCACAGGCTGCGCAGTACCGTTATAGTTTCATTGATTTTTTCCGGCTGATAAAATTGCATCTGGTTCTCCCCTTTCTCTTTTCTGCGTCAAAATCTCTCCTTTGCCGTGCCACAAAGGATTGTCAGAGCATATCCTTCTTCTTTCTGCAGCCATATTTATCCTTCCAGTCCGAACAATTCCTCCGCCAGCGCATCCACCTGATCCGCCGAAAACCCCATATAGAACATTTCCCTTAAATTCTCCAGATTTTCATGCAGGAACTCCACGTCCCCCTGATCCAGCAGGAATTTCAAAAACGGAGTATGCCTCTCAATGGCTGCCATCGCCCTCGCATCATCGGTCATCTCTACGAACAACGTCTTCCGGTCATAAAGCGCATTCAGATTCTTTGTCGGCCGATAATAATACTCATGGATGCCGGCTTCTGCCTCAAACACGCCCCCGCCCGGATAAAAGGGAAGTTCCACCTTTGCAGAACAGCCAAAAGGCACCTCCACAAGCACTTTTACGAAGCCGTCCTTCTCAATCTCCCACTCAGAACGGTAGGTTCCGTATACAGAGCCATAGGATAGTCTGGCAAATCCAAGTTTTTTACTGATCTGCGGCGCAATGGAGGCTTTCTTAAATCCCGGCTCCAAAGCTTTCAGTCCGGCCACGTCACGGTACAGGTATTCCACAACCGCGCCAAATGCGAAATGGTTCAGGGAGTTCATCATGGTCCCGCTCATGGAGCCGTCATCCAATACGGAATTCCACCTCTCCCAGATGGTCGTAGCCCCCAGGCCAATGCAGTGCATCCATCCCGGATACTCTTCCTGCGTCAGGAAATAGAGCGCCTCCTGCTCCATGCCGTTTTCCGCCATCACTTTACACATCAGCGGCGCGCCGACAAATCCCCCCTTCATCTTAAAACAGTCTTTATACAGGCGGGTCCTGAAGTCTTCCACAAGGCGTTCCTTCTCTCTGTAAATACCGCTGTAAAGCGCCACCACATAGCCGGTCTGGGTATCCACGGCAAGTTTTCCGCTCTCCGTAAAATATTCTCTGAGCACTGCCTGGCGGATTTTTTCACTTAACCCGCCGTAATATTCGCAGTCCTTTGCGTAACCCAGCACGTCTGCCGCGTCAGATACCATTTTTGCGGACATAGCATAATAACAGGAGGCAATAAAATAATCATCCGTCCCTCCCTTCATGCTCTGTTCGCTGCGTCCGTCAAGCGCCAGCCAGTCGCCCATCTGGCTGTTAAAGTTAAACTGATAATTATGACCCCGTGCCGCATCGTCACGGTCAATCCTGTCGACCCAGTCCTTCATCATCGGATAATAGGATTCCAATGCCTTTTTATCTGCAAACCGTTCGTAAAGCATAGTCGGAAGAAAAGTCGCAATATCCCCCCACACTGCCGCATAAGCCACATTGCCCGGTTCCAGAACCGGAATGACCCCCGGCAGGATTCCGTCCAGTTTCTTCTGTTCCACACGCAGGTCATGGAGAAACTTATTGTAAAAAGCCGCCGTATCCATATTATAGCTTGCCGTGCCGGAAAACACCTGCGCATCGCCTGTCCATCCCAGCCGCTCGTCACGCTGGGGACAGTCTGTGGGAAAATCAATGCTGTTGGACTTCTGCCCCCATTTTGCATTTGAAAAAAGCCGGTTTACATTTGGATGCCCTGTCTCGATAAAACCGGTTTCTTCCATCTCGGAGTAGAGAGCCTTTCCGCAGAAATCTTTTGGATCCAGTTCCCCCTCCCAGCCGGTCACACGGGCATAGCGGAATCCAAAGAAGGTAAACTTCGGTTTCACGGTTTCTTTTCTGCCGTCAGAGATATAAACAAACTGTGATTTTGCTTTGCGGTAATTTTCCTTATAAAAATTTCCCTTCTGAAGGATCTCGCCAAAGTCCAATACCACTCTTGCCCCTTTGGGAAGATTGGCATGAAATTGTACATATCCCGCGAAATTCTGGCCGAAATCCAGGACCGTCTCCCCGGCAGGCGTATGGATTACCTCTTTCACCGGTATGTCCTCATGCTCTGTTACCGGAATACTGTACCGCTCCACAAGGGCGCCTTCCACGCCCCCGGCCGCGGGCGTTTTTTTCGGATTTTCTCTGCCGTCCCATAACAGGCGGTTTATAGTTTCCCCGTCATAGATCCCGTCGCCGTCCTCTGTATCAGATCCGCAATAAACCCAGCTTTCGTCGGAAACAACCACCTCTTTTGAATGGTCTGCATAGGTCAAATGCAGTTCTGCGATCATCTGAAATTCACTGCCGTAATTACCGGATGCATAGGAAAGTCCAAATGCCCCTTTATACCAGCCGTTTCCCAACTCCACACGGATGATATTATCCGTTTTGATTTTATCCGTCACATCATAAGTCAGATACTGTACTTCTGTGTGATAGTCACTGAAATAGGGGGTCAAAGTCTCATTCCCTACTTTTTTTCCGTTCAGCACTGCCGCATACAAGCCTACCCCTGAAATATACAGCCGTGCCTCCTCCACGTCTTCCCTTGCAGAAAACATTTTCTCAAAGACCGGATGGAAACGGTCTTCCGGCTGAGGCCTGATCCATTTTCCCTGCCATGGCTCCTCCCTCTTTGCAGTCTCAAAGTAAGCATTCCCCTGGCTTACCGCCTCTTCCCCATTCTCTCCCCTGACACTTAACCTCACATAATACCTTGTTCTGCATTTCAGGCTGATTTCCAGTTCCTCTCCTGCAGAGTCCAGATCCGCTCCCTCTTTTGTGCAGATAATTTTTTCAAACCCTGGGCTCTCGGCAACTTCAATCTTCACAGAATCAGCCTTCTTCGACTCCGTGTCCGTCACCATCCAGGCGATGCGGACACTGTCAAACGCATAGCCCACAGGGTTGGACATTCCATTGATTTTTACTTTACTGATCTTCATATACTTCTCCTTCTTCCTTTCTATGAACAGCAGGATAAGAACCCGTACTGTTCCCTGCCGCCTGCTTTATTGTCCTGACAGAGCTTTTTCATCTTTTTACTATAATTGAAAAACTGACTGAAAACAATAACGGACAGAGACATTCTCTTTAACCTGTGGGGACATCGTTAACCCTGTCTTTAAATGGTTGCTTTTTACCACCGGAAATGATACGATAACAGTCAAAGACCCCGCAGACGGGGCATCAAATTTTCAGCGCAGCAAGCTGCGGGGTCTTTGACCCTCGCGGCAGTCGCCAAATGGACATACAAAAACAGGTCCACCTGGCTCGTTGCTTCGCGGGAATAAATCAGAACAGGTTCTTTTTACTGCCGGAAAAGGAGAAATTGTTATGTACCAGATTCCACCTCTTGATCATGATGAGCTGCGTTTTAAAAAAGCATACCAGAAATTCCCCGAGGCACGTCTTGACGAGGCAAAAACCGTGCAGGAAATCAGTTTCCTCTGCCCTGAACTTGCCATAATTGATTATTCCACCCCGTATCAGCCTGGGGACTCCCTTCAGGAAAGCAATTTTCCCCAGTTCCTGGATATGGCGGTCATGCCGCACAAACGGTATTCCCCGGCTTTTTTACACTCACACACTTTTTTTGAAATTGTCTGCGTCCTGGGCGGAACCTGCAAAAATATTTTTGCCAGCCAGACACTGGAAATGAAGCCCGGGGAAATCTGTATTGTGGCTCCTACCGCTGTCCATGCGCTCAGCGCGTTTGGCGATGACTGCGCGGTCTACAATCTGGTCATAAAAAGCAGCACCTTCCGCAAAACATTTTTGGACGCATTGCCGCAGCAAGGCACTTTGTATCCCTTTTTCTCCAGAGCCCTGCATCAGCCCGGCACAGAATCATACCTGTATTTTAAAAAGCCCTGTGACCCGGTGCTGCGCCGATTGGTTGAGCAGATGTATGAAGAATACTTACGGCAGGAGAGCTATTACAACGCTCTGTTAAATGCTCTCCTGACGACTTTTTTTATCCAGCTCCTGCGGAAACATGAAAAGAGCATTGTCTCCGTAAACCCTGCCGGAAAAAAACAGGAAGATAATATCATTTTTATTTTGAAGTATATTGAACAGCACCTGGATACCATTACGCTGAAAGAACTATCCTCTTTCTTTAATTACAGCGACCGGCAGATCACCCGGATTTTGAAGGATTATACCGGGAAGACTTTCACTGAACTGCTTCAGGAATCCAAACTCTCGAAAGCATGTGAACTTTTAAAGCAGCCGGATATTTCCATACATTCCATCATTGAAACGGTAGGGTATTCCAATACGACCTACTTTTACAGCCTGTTCCAAAAACGGTTTGGCCTGACTCCGACGGAATACCGAAGAAAATATCTGACTGAGGCAGAAATCATCGTATAAACAACGCCCGTCAAATGGTCACACAAAAGCATGTCCACCTGGCTCGTTGCTTCGCGGAAGTCAAATACCCCGCAGCAAGCTGTATTTGACCCTCGCGGCAGTCGCCAAATGGACATTGAAAAGCATGTCCACTTGGCTCGTTGCTTCGCGGGAATAAAAAATGCGCTTCAGTTCCCTTTTGAGCCTGACGCGCATTTTTACACAATACTTTTTACTATTTTGTTTCCATATTAAGCTGAGCCATTTTCTTTTCCAGGTCAAAGAAGAACAGCATAACTACAAATACGAGTGTACAAAGGATCAGCGGAATCCAATTATACATGAACTGAATCGCGGTGATAACGCTCTCCGGCTGTGCAATCCCCTGTGCGTCGAGAGTCGCGTCAAATCCAGCGCCTGACAGGATCCAGCCGAGAACCGCTGTCCCAAGGCCCATGCCAAGTTTCTGTGCCGCGGAGGACGCTGCATTTCCCATACCGACTGCATCAACACCTGTTTTCATCTTTCCGTATGTAATAGAATCAGCCAGCATCCCAAGAGACATACCGCCTGCCATGCCAAGTCCGGCGCCTTTGAGGACATTGAAGAAAATCATCATCGGGATAGTGGTGCCGAAAAACCCGAAGCCAAGGAAGCCGACAGAGAGCATTCCCATGCCCAATGTATAGATTGCACGTTTCCCAAACTTCTTCATGAAGAGGGGTGTAATAAACATAACCGCAAACTGCGCGATGGAAATAGAGTTGGACATCCATGAAAACATTCCCATGTCCGCCAGCACATACTGTGCGTAGTACACTGCCCCTACGGAATACATGATGACTACGAAAAATACGGTAAACATTGCCAGGATCATAATAAGCCAGTATTTGTTGGTAAACAGCGCCTTAAGGGCGGCAACTGTATCCACCTTTTCTTCTTTTTGCTGTGCGCCCCCTGCCTTTTCATCTGTAACACGTTCTTTCGTAAATGCCACGCACAGCAGGACAATAGCGACCATTACGGTACAGATAATCATCATGGTTATTGTGAATGCACGCTGCGTATAAATATTTTCCGCACTGCTGCTGAATTTTGTCAGCATTGTGATAAAGAACGTATTGACCGCAATACTTCCAAGCGTGCTGAAAATTTCGGAAATGTTCCCTAAAAGCCCTCGTTCATAACCATTCCGGCTGACCAGGGAAATCATCGAAAAATAAGGCACGAACATAAATGTCATAAATACCGCATTTACAATGTTGTACATCAGGAATACATACACGTATTTCAGCATATCCGGCCAGTTCTGCGGTACGAAGAATAGCAGGACGGTCGCTATCGCAAAGGGGATACACATGCGGAACAGCCATACGCGTCCTTTTCCCATTGGGGATTTTGTACGGTCTACAATATTTCCGACAATCAGATCGCTGATACCGTCAAAAATTTTTGAGGATGCGATAATCGTCGCGATGATGCCAGCATCCAAAAAAGCAACGTTTGTAAAATAGATGGTCAAAAAAGAACCTATGACCGCGTTGATCATCTGGAATCCAAAACGGCCGGCCCCAAAGCCGATTCGCTCGCTCCAGCCCAAACTGGCTTCCGGATCATTGTGTTTTGTTGCAAAGTGAATCATTTTCTCTCTCTCCTTTTTCTTAATTATTGTGCGTTTCTTTTATGAATATTATAATCATGGCCGCACGCACGGACAATGACGCACAACGACATTACCCTTAACCTATGCGGACATACTTGTCAGAGGGCTGCCAAAGATGTATCCAAAAAGTCTTTTTGATGTAAATGCGGTATTCCTGTTTCTGTTGCAGCAGAATGGGGAATCCCCAAAATTCCTCCTTTGCAGGCAGATCCTCATACCGGCTCTGCTGCATCAATCCTCGTAGAACCGCAGATCCCCCCACACGTCCATCAGCTCTTTCCGGCGCAACAGCCTGGTGGCCGTCTTCCGGTCAAAAATTCGAATCTCCGTATTATATCCGTCATACTTGGGCCAGTTCTCCGGATCCGGATCCCCGGTCCTGGTAAACCTCACCCACGGGGTATGCATCGCTTCAATCAGCGCATCCTTCGTCTCTTCCGTCTCACCCTCAAAGAGGAACCGGCTGAATTTAAAATCTTTGTTCGCAAATACACAGGGAATGTCAAATGCATGGGATGCCTTCCATCCGGTCTTCTCTCCGTTGACAGAGACAAATTCGAACCGGTACATCCACACGTCATTGTATTTTCTCTGGGCCTCCGCCACCTTTAACGCTGGCATCTGGAACGCGTAATCTGTGGCAAATTCGATAAACGGGTCGCCGCCCTCCGTGCGGTATTGTGTTTTCATATCCGGCACCGCGTTCTGGGTAAATTCCTCCTGCGCCTGAAACGTCCTGAAACGATCCCGTCCTGAAGGATGATAGTAGTTGATGATATCCGGAAGCGCGCCCGCATTGCCGTTCTTCTCAAACATTTCCGCAACCATCGCCCAACTGTTTGGAAATCCGGTTTTCTCCGGGTGTACGAACATGGTTCCCTCGTCCCTGTTAGTGCCGATGATCACTTTCACGTCCGCTGCGCTTCCAGAGCGGATTGCCTCGATCGGGCGTACCGGAAGCAGGTCGTCAATGACAGGCCCGGGCAGGAACATGCCCGGATTCCTGTACTGGTGCTTCTCCGCCACATACTGGCTGCCCTTCTGGAATGTAAAAGGGTCGTCAGTCCTTAATCTGGGCAGGTCTTCCTCCGTCCAGCCCATACCCTCCAAAAACAGGTCGATATTTTCCCGTGCGGTCTGGTGGGTGCACACGCAGTTCGGCAGCGCGCTTTGGATGATGGCCTGCTGAAACATGCCCTTCACCGCCGGAATCGCCAGCATATTGACCACCGTCGCCCCTCCTGCGGATTCTCCCGCAATGGTCACGCGGGCCGGATCTCCTCCAAATGCGGCAATATTTTCATGAATCCATTGGATTGCCATGATCTGGTCGGAAATCCCACAGTTGCTGTCAAAATCCTCACATCCCGGATATGTCGTAAAATCATAGAATCCAAGCACGCTCATCCGATACTGGAAAGATACGAACACAAGGCCGTCCTGTGCGAATGCTTTTCCATTGTAAAGGGGCACTGACGCCGCCCCGGTGCAATAGCCCCCGCCGTGTATCCAGACAAATACAGGCAGGTTTTCTCCCTCCAGAGGGCGCTGCACATTCACGGTCAGACTGTCCTCAGAACCTTTCAGTTCCCCTTCGTCCAACTGTACGGATTCCGGGCCGTATTCCCTGGCATCCAGAATCCCCTCCCACGGTTCTGCGGGAACCGCGCGTTTGAACCGGAGTTTCCCTACCGGCGGCCTGGCAAATGGAATACCGAGATATTCCATCCGCCCTTCCCTCTCGTAACCTCTGATCTTTCCGTTTTTTGTTTCAACGATATGTTGGCACATTTTCGCTCTCCTCCCATTCCTGCTTCTGCTGTCTTACAGATTCCTGCAGAGCGGCATGCCAGCCCTGTCCTGCGCTGTCTTTCCCTTATTGTCCTTTTTCTTCATCCGCGATACCCTAAGGCCCGCCTCGTTCAGATCTTCCAGGCCTTTGGCCGCCTTTTGCAATACCAGCGCCTTCTTCCGCGGCCGGCATCCGTCTGAGGGCTCTGTAAAGAATCCGAAATACACTTCCGCAAGGCCGCCGATCTGGTTATTTTCAATCCCGGCTTTCCTGAGCATCCCGGTTTCATTCAAAAGCCGGAAATTATGGATTGTCCGCACATAGGGCAGTTCCGCCGCAATCTTCAGGAGCTTTTCCATATATCGTGCCTGCAGTTCCTCCCTCTCTTTGTCCCCACAATCCGTGAATCCGGCCTCGGTAAGAAGCACCTGTTTCCGTCCGTCCCCGTATTTGCACATCACCCGGTATGCCGCGTCATTGTAATCCTTCCAGAGATTGTCCGGTTCCTGAATATGTAAGAACAGGTCGGCATCCTTTTCCTGCTGGTTCGTGCTCATCTGGTAAGGATGCCATGCCACAAGATCAAAATAATCGTCCGGGTTATCTGACCAGAATTTCCCGGATTTGATCCTGCTGTAGATCTGATCCAGCGTCCACGCAATCCCATACATGGGCGGCAGGTAATCCGGCAGCCCTCCGCCAAGCCACGGCGTACTCAGCGCAGGCGAAAAAGAAACTACCTTTGCCTTTGGATTCCCCTTTCTCACGCCCCGCGCCGCAAAATACATCAGATCCACCGCGATGTCCAGCTTTTCCTCCACAGTAAAAGGCCGGGACATATCGCTGTCTAAAAATCCGTCCGGCTGGAGAAAGGCATTGATATTCCACTCATTTCCGATCTCCCAGTTAGCCACCTGTGGAAACAGCCCTGCCATGGTACACCAGGATTCTTCCATCATATCCAGTGTCCGGCGGTAAAGGCTTCCCTCTGTCAGATCCCGTTTCGGTACTGCATGGCCTGTTCTCTGCCTGCATCCCTTTGGCAAAAACCATTCATGGCTCATGCCTGTCACTTCCAGATCCAATTCCACCGCCCGATCCAAAAGCCTCGTATGTGCCGCTAATGCCTCTGCGTCCGGCGTCGCCGGGTCTGACAAAATTTCTGTCAAATGCATCCATGACCGGAAGGCCGTGCAGCCCATCGCCCTGACTAAATCAAGGTAGGCTTCCGCCGCCACTTTTGTATCTTCTTCCCTCTGGACTAAAGGTTCGCCCACTCCGTAAAATCGTTCTGATAACATTACCCATCCTCCTGTAGTTTTGCATACGCTTTTGTGGAATATAAAATAACAAAAAAAGACAAAACAGGATATCCCTATTTTGTCTTTTTTGCTTTTATTATGTCCTGTCTTTCATTACATCCCCTGCTCCGCCTCAAAAAATTCCGCAGGCTTATAGGTTTCCCTGTACTGCCTTGGGGTCATATTTTTATAGGCCTTAAATATCTTCCCGAAATAGCTTTGTGACGGAAAATTCACGTACTGTGCAATCTTCGGGATGGATTCCTCGGAATAGACAAGCATGTTCGCCGCCCGTTCCACCCGTACCTGATTCACATAATCCTGCAGCCGGATTCCAGTCTCCCTTTTAAACAGGCGGGACAGATAACTGCTGCTGATCCCCAGTGTGTCCGCGATCTGGTCCAGATAAATCTTTTCCCTGAAATGCTTGATGACATAATCCTTGCAGCGCATGGTATAGCTGGATGTATGCTGCTTTGCCCTGATTTCACGGACCCGTTTTGCCAGTTCTTCCACCGCATGGTTCCTGTATACCAAAATCTGCGTTGTATCTTTGCATTCCGCCCCTTTATTGATATAAAACCCACTGATCCGATAGGCCGTATAGGGGCTTACGCCGCCTTCAATGGCGGCTCTTGTACACAGCGCAGCCCCGATTGTCAGAAGATTCCTGAGATGCGCAAGCTCTGTCCCCCCCAGACGCCCGATTTCCACATCCATCCGTTTCGACAGGCGTACGGCCTCCTCCACATTTCCCTCCTTCACCCTATTCAAAAGCTCCAATTCTTCCTGATAAGAATGCCTGTAAATATCCTCCTCTTCCGACCGCAGATTGAACCGGATCTTATCCTCTTCCTCCTGCTCTTTCGTCACGGATGCCAGATGGTTGGCGTCTACAAGCTGCTGGTCTGTATATGTCTTTCCTGATACGATCCTGGCTACAATGCACATGGTCTGGAGCACCTCCATAAGCGTAAAACGGCGCAGGTTCTTCTCGGCATATTCCGAGATATGGTATTTCTGATAAAACCTGTGCCGTTTCAGCCTGTCAAAAAAATCCGCGTTCATGGGACCCACCATGCAATATCCCACTTCTGCCGCCACGCAGCCAAAAAAAACCTGAAATTCGTCCTGATATAGAAAGGGAAACTCCTGCATATCCGCCCCCTGGAGCAGCATGTCCTGCAGCGCCTTATCCTTGCATAGAGGATTCGATTCCGATGTCTTCCAGCCATCATCCATTCTTCCCCTTTCCACGTAGAAGATTCCTGTCTGCAGCAGGCCGGACAGGTTTTTTAATAAAAATGCATCCATGGTTTTTCTCCTTTTTTCTGCCATATTTGCGGCCATGCCGATGCCCGGCACAAATAGCCATAAAATATGACTCTCATACCTTTAAAGTGATCCTGGACAGAATTCCATAGGTTCCTCTGTCTCGCAAACCAGGCATTGCCTTCGGAATTCCGTCGGCGTACATCCAAACTCCCGGAGAAAAAGCCTGGAAAAGTAGCTGAGATGGTTAAAGCCGCATGAAAAAGCAATCTGTGTAATATGAAACTCCGTATTTTCCAAAAGGAGGCGGCTTCTTTCCAGACGGTATCTGTTCAGGAAATCAACAGGGGACTGTTGAAGGTACTGCTTAAAAATGATACAGCATTTACTCCGGCTGATATTGGCGGAAGCCGCAATTTCCTCAAGGGTCACTGTGTCCCGGTAATGTTCGTAGATATAAGAAACCATTTTTTTCTGCAACGCAAGGTCGCTGTCATCCGGCGTAGTCTCCTGCTGGATCATTGTTTTACACTGGCGGAACAGAATACGCCAAAGCTTTAGGAGCGTTCCGATGACCTCCAGCTCATAGGCGTCCTCCTGCCCCGATTTCAGGGACAAAATATGGACAAACAGTTCTCTGACAGGCCGGTTCTTAACATTTTTATCAAAATAAAGGTATTTGATTCCCGTGTTTTCAATGAAAGGCTCCACAAAATTTTTGTAAATCATCGGATTTGCCCCTAAAAGCTTTGGATGGAAACGGATACAGGCAAATCTGCAGTCATGATGGAAATAGGAATAGCCGTAATGCATCTGTCTGGAATTGATTACGATACAGTCCTCCTCTTTAAGCAGGATACTGCTGCCATTGATCTGGTAGTTCATCTCCCCGCCGATAATATGGATCATCTCAATATCTTCATGCCAGTGGCAAAGCGCTTTCATATCGGGATATTCAGAGAGATCCGATTCTTTGATATAGACCGGAATATCCGGATGGTCATAAAAAACAATTTCCGATGCATCCTGCATCAAGTCCGCGTCAGTCATTTTATCCGCCTTTCCAAATACGATTGTTATAATAAACAGAGATAAAAATGATAGATTTTCAAGTTCTGATATACTATTATTATAGCATCAGCAACACAGAATGACAAGGATGAGATGGATATGAAAGCACAGGTATTCCTACAGGAAGACAGGATTTTTTATAAAAAATTATCCGCATTGGTGATTCCCATTGCAGCCCAGAATTTTATGACTGCCATGGTCGGCGCTTCCGATGCATTGATGCTGGGGATGCAGGGGCAGACTGCACTTTCTGCGGTATCCCTTGCCACACAGGTTCAATTTGTGCTGACCCTGTTTTTTTCTGCCCTGACCATCGGCGCCACAGTCCTGGCGGCGCAGTATTGGGGAAAAAAGGATGCCGTATCCGTGGAACATGTGCTGGCCATCACCCTCCGGTTTTCTGTTGTAGTTTCTTTCCTGTTTTTTATGGCAGCGGCTTTTTTCCCGGAAATGCTTATGCGGGTCTTCACCAATGAAGCCAGCCTGATTACGCCCGGCGTTTCCTATCTGAGGATAGTGAGCGGCTCCTATCTTTGCATGGGAGTATCCCAGGTTTACCTCTGCATTATGAAAAACAGCGAACGGACTCTGAAAAGCACCATTTACGGTTCCATAGCGGTCGTATTAAACCTGATCCTGAACAGTGTTTTTATCTTCGGCCTTTTCGGACTTCCTGAAATGGGAATTCAGGGTGCAGCCCTGGCCACGCTGCTTGCCCGGATCGTGGTGCTGGTGCTGGTACTGTTGGAAAACCACAAAAAAGACGTCGTACGCATCCGGTGGAAATACCTTAAGGCGCCGGACGCTGCCCTGCAAAAGGATTACTGCTATTACACTGCCCCTGTCCTGGCAAATAATCTTGCATGGGGATGTGGATTTACCATGTTTTCCGTGATCATGGGGCATCTGGGGAGTGATGCGGTAGCCGCTAATTCCATTGCCAATATTGCCAGGAATATGATTACCTGTTTTTGTCTCGGGATCGGCGCGGGCAGCGGGATCATCGTTGGAAATGAACTTGGCAGAGGAAATCTGGAACAGGCAAAAAAATATGGGAAAAAGCTGTGCAAAACTGCGGCGGTATCGGGCTTTTTGTCAGGAGTCCTCCTTCTGGCATGCAGGCCCTGCATCTTCTTGTTTATTTCAAATTTAAACCTGCAGGCACAAAAATATTTAAAAACCATGCTCCTGATCTGCAGCTATTATCTGATCGGGAAAGCGATAAACTGCACGGTTATCGCAGGAATCTTCTGCGCCGGGGGAGATACGCGGTTCGGGCTATGCTGCGATACAATTACCATGTGGGTTGTCATCATCCCTGTGGGGCTTATTGCTGCCTTCTGGTTAAAACTTCCTGTCCTGTGGGTCTATTTTTTATTGAACTTAGATGAGATTATAAAACTGCCCGCGGTTTACAGGCATTATAAAAAATATCAATGGCTGAAAAACCTGACTGTCCAGGCTCCCGTTGCAGGCAATGGGAATCAGTCAATTAGAAAGGAACTGAACCAATCATGAAAAACACAGAACGAAGAGACTTACAGATACCGTATATTTCCGACGACGAGATTTTTGAAGAACAGAAAAGAGCCCGGAAACTGACGCAGGCGCTCAATACTGCAGACCGCTCTGATTTTGAGACAATCGGCAGGATCGTAAAAGAACTGCTTGGCAAATCCGAGGGCGCGTTCATCAATCCGCCGTTTTACTGTGATTATGGCACACATATTGAAGTCGGGAAAAATTTCTTCGCAAATTACAACTGCACGATCCTTGATGTGGCGAAGGTGAGGATCGGGGATAACTGCCAGATGGCTCCCAATGTGGCAATTTATACGGCGGGGCACCCTGTGCATCCGGATACCCGCAATACAGCCTATGAGTACGGAATTGAAGTGACCCTCGGGGATAATGTCTGGATCGGCGGCAACACCGTCGTCTGCCCTGGCGTGCATATTGGGAGTAATACGGTCATAGGAGCCGGGAGCGTTGTGACAAAGGATATCCCGGACTGGGTCGTTGCCGCCGGGAATCCATGCCGGGTATTGCGTAAGATCACTGACGCGGACCGGAAATACTATTTCCGTGACCGCGAATTTGACGATGAGGCATGGGAAGATGTGCAGAATATCCTTTCCAGACAGGAAAAATAACATTCCTGATCTGTCTCTGTCATAATTTTGCTTCTTCATTATTTTTCTCTTTATAGATGCCGAAGAGACTGCCAACGGCAGTTCCTTCGGCATACTGTCGTATGGAGCGCAATCATTCCCTGTTTCCTCAGATTTTATGGGCTTATCCTATACGGTTTTGACTGCCGCTCTGCATCTTCCTGTAAACAAATGACAAAACCAGTCCCACGACCGCCAGCCCGATGGCAATCCAGAAAGCAGGAACATAGTTTCCGGTCTTCCCATACACCGTACTCATAATCGTGGGTCCTACATAACCCGCCGCAGCAAATCCGATGAACATGATCCCATAATTCACACTGCTGTGCTTTGTCCCAAACTGATCTGCCGTAAATCCCGGAAAGACACCCATGAATGCTCCGAAACACAGCCCCACCACCGACACGCCGATAAAGAACCGCACTACATCGCCCTCGCCTGCCGTACTCAGGAGAAAAAGTCCTGCAATCGCCATCACCAGCATGATCGTCAGAGTGTTGATCCGACCGATAATGTCGGAAATATATCCTGCCAGTACCCTTCCTGCCGCATTAAACAAGGCCAGTATCGAAACCGCTGCCGTTGCAGACGCCGCAGACATTCCGATCATCGTCTGTGCGATCGGCGACGCCTGGGAAATCGTCATCAGCCCGAATACCGCCCCGCAGGTAAGCATCAGGATCATGACATAAAATACAGGCTCTTTCAGCATTTCTTTCCAGTCTTTATCCACGTTTTCTGTCTCAGTCGCTTTTTTGCCTCCTGCCGGATACGCTTTACTTCCCTTCTTTTTTCCATTCTGTACCGGGTTAAATCCTGCAGGCACGAAGTTTTCCGGGCATTTCTCTATCAGAAAGGCGCCGCCGCAGATAATCACCAAAAAGGCGATTCCCAGAATCCTGAATGCGGACAATACGCCTGCCCTGTTGATCAACATATTTGCCACAGGCGGGATCAATACGGAACTGATCCCATAAGAAGCCGTCGCGATCCCGCCGATCATCCCCCGTTTATCCGGGAAAAATTTTACCGAATTGCTGATGGTACAGCCGTATACCAATCCCATTCCAAGGCCGCATCCAAGGCCATACCCAATCAGCAGCATGGGCATGCCGGATGCAAGCCCTGAGAGGAACATCCCGCCTCCAAATATAACGCCGCCTGCCGCAATGACCCACCTTGGCCCCAGACGGTCATTGATATGCCCGCCCGCGATTAAAGTGATCGGCCCCACCGAATTCGCTACGGTAAATACGATCGCCAGATCTGCGGTGGTCATCGTTCCTCCGTTAAGCGAATGGAAGTATTCCGCCATGGGAGCCGCAAATACGCTCCATGCATACAGCGAACCGATACAAAGATTAATCAGGCAGCTTGCAGTCAAAATGAGCCACCGCTTGCCCGTCAGCTGTTTTTGTCTTTCCTCCGTCATATTCATTACCTCTTCTTTTCGTACATTATTCCGTCGTACAAGACGGCGTATTATATGAAGAAACCCACGAACCATACATCGCATCACCTGAGTATCCGGCCTGCCTCTTCGTTCATCCGCGCAAATAATGGATTCACAGTTCCTTAGGAATTGTATGGAAATAACTTATACTGCTATGCCGTCAGAGATCAAGAGCTGCATGATATCCCTGATATACTGCATTGGTAATCGTAGATACTTTCGCACAGTCGCCAATCACAGAAACATACGGCGCCGTGTCTCTCAGCGTTTCCACAACATCCGTCCGGGCTCTCTGCCCAAGCGCGCAAATCACGGATTTTCCTTTCACCAGATGCTGCTGTTTTTCTTTGTCTTCACAGATAACGCCTTCTGCTGTCACTTCCAGCCCTTTCAGCCCGGTACGTACTTCGGCCAATCCTTCAATCTGTTTTAAAAGCAGGGGGCGGTGCCTTACATTGGCGTCCGGAGCCAGTTCATCCCGCATTTCCACGATTGTAACCTTCTTTCCCTCCCGGGCAAGGTGAATGGCCGCTTCACAGCCTGCCAGGCCGCCGCCTAATACGACAACCTCATCGCCTACCTTCTCTTTTTCCAGATAATAGTGATTTACAATGGTCACGTTATCTCCGTCAATCCCGGGAATCGGCAGAACCAGCGGCCTGGAGCCTGCGGCAATGATCACTGCATCCGGATTCTCCTTTTCCACCAGTTCCTTTGTCGCCCTTGTATTCAGGCGGATTTCCACCCCTGCATCACGGCATTGTTTTGCAAATGTCACAGACAGCTCATACATTTCTTTCTTAAAGTGCAAAGCCTGCTCGCTCTTTAAGATGCCCCCCAACTGGGCTTCCTTCTCCATCAGAATGACGTTGTGCCCTCTCAATGCCGCGGTCTGCGCCGCTTTCAACCCGCCGGGGCCTCCGCCTACGACGACCACCTTTTTCGGTTCCGGCGCTTTTGCGATCTCGCAGCCTTCCATTTCACGCCCGATCAGCGGATTGACCGTACATCTTCTTGTGGATGTTACCGCCCTTTCCGCCATGCAGGTGAAGCAGCGGAGGCATTTCACAATATCCCCGTCTTTATTTTCCATCACTTTTCGGGGCAGGAACGGGTCTGCAAGGAGCGCCCTTGCCATGTATACGATATCCGCTTTTCCACTCGCAATGATCTCCTCCATCTGCCGGGGGTCATTGAGTCCCCCGATCGTGGCTACGGGAACAGACACATGCCTTTTAATCTCTGCGGCCAGATATACATTACATCCATGGTCTTTGAACATGGATGGATGTGTATCGCCAAATCCCCTCTGATATGTACCTGCCGACACATGGAGCAAATCAATAAAAGGCTCAATCTCCTGTGCGATCCGCACGCCTTCTTCCAGATCATACCCTCCGTCAAATAACTCCGAACCGCTGAGACGGAACTCAATCGGGAACCCAGGCCCCACTGCTTCCCTCACTGCCTTCAAGACCTGGATTGCCAGACGGCAGCGATTTTTAAGGCTTCCGCCGTATTCGTCCGTCCGCTTGTTGAAATAAGGTGAAAAGAACTGGTTCAAAAGCCACCCATGGCCGCCGTGAATCATCAGCATCTCAAATCCGGCACGTTTTGCAAGCCCTGCCACATTGCCGTACGCCGCGATAATCTCAGCAAGCATTTCTTTTGTAAGAGCTTTGACCGGGACGCCGTCCGGGCGTATGGTATCGCTCGGCCCCCACTGGTTCATCTCATGCTGTTTGCTTTTGTCCGTCATGTAGGTTCCCGCATACATGCCGGAGTGGGAAAGCTCCAGACTGGGAATGGCTCCGTGCCTGCGGATGGCGTCTGCCGTATAAGTGGCGGCAGCCAGGGAATTTAAGATTGCCGTATCCAGATGGTACGCGTGCGACCCGTCCGTTTTCGGATGCACCATGCATTCGCTGACTGTCACGGCGCCTGCGCCGCCTTTTCCTCTCAGCTCATAAAATGCAGTGGATTTGGGGCCGATGCAGCCGTCATTTGTAATATCCGTCCCTCCCATGGGTGCAGAAAACATACGGTTGCGGAATGTAACTCTTCCGATGGTGATCGGACTTGACAGATTTGGAAATTTTCTAACCATGATATCATCCCTCTCGTTCTTTTTTGTGACAATCGTAACATACAAAAATGCCTCTATCTATAAACCAGATAGAAGCACCTGTCAACAAAATTTTTATATCCCCATCCAATACAGAGAACATACAGCCCACCGCCTTTATGTATCCAAAATTCCAAACACACTCAAATATATCATTCAGCCAGGCACAGATTTTTTATTTGGGAAAAGTTCCATCATTTCCCTGATTGCCTCCTCCTTCCTGCGGCCGTTACAGAGGATCATGAAAATTTTCCAGGGGATGCAGTCGCGCAGTTCAAGCAGCTTCAGTCCATCCAACATAATTTGATCCCGATGGATGTCCGCGTCAATGCCCAATCCGATCTTCTGCCTGCAGAAATGATAAATAACCCGGCTTTCCATAGTTTTTGCCACGATCGACGGGGTAAACCCAAAATCACGGCACCGCTGCAGCAGGCTGTGGTAGCTGTAATATTTTTCATTCAGGGTAACTAACGGCTGATCCCGTAAGTCCTTTATGGAAAGCGATTCTTTTTCATAAAATGGATGCCCCTCATAAACAATCACATTCATCTTTTTACGGAACATTTCCTGCGCCCACAATTCCGGATCTGTAATCTGCCCTATGACAAATCCCACATCCAGGCTTCCCTGACATACCTTCCGGATAATCTCCTGATTGGCCGCCTCTTCCCATTGTATCCGAATGCGGCTGTTCCGCCTCTGATATTCCTCCAGCTTTTGGAACGGAAACACATTGAGTACGCCGCAGGAAAACCCGATCTTCATTCTCTGGTTCCGCTCCTGAATCTGGCGGATGCCGATTGTGATCTCGTCAAATTGTTCTAAAAGCCGGGTACTGTTTTCATAAAGGTATGTACCGCTTTCGGTCGGGAGCATCCCGTTTGCCGAACGTTCAAACAAACGGGCTCCCAGTTCTTCCTCCAGATGATGTATGACCTTGCTTAACCCCTGTGGTGTGATAAAAAGCAGCTTTGATGCTTTATTGATGCTCCGTTCTTCGTAAACCTGACGGAAAAATCTCAGATCCTTTACGTCCATTTCTATATTCCTCTCTGTCTCCAAATATATTTTTGTGTTCTATAAAGAACATACGGAAAAGTTTCCTGATAGAACAAAGAAATCACCTGTGCGGACGGACAGAAAAACAAGTCCGGCGCACAGGTGATTTTTCCACAGCATCTTCCTTTTATTCTTCCAGAAATCCGTCAATCATTTCTTTCCAGACAGATTTTTCTTTTGAGCCTACCACAGTATCCAACAGCTTCCCCTCCTGATTAAAGAAAAAGGTGGTGGGGACTGCCGACACGTCCGCGAGCAGCCCGTCATTCAACGACTGATTCAAAAGAAGATGGGGATAATCCGCGCCGGTCTGCCCAATGAGTACTTCCACGAGTCCCAGCTTCTCATCGTCCGCGTCTTCCGGGACATTACTGACAATCCCGATAACCTGAAAATCTTCCGATTCATATTCTTTAGCCAGTTCACCCAATTCCGGCATCTCGTTCAGGCAGGGACTGCAGTAGGTAGCCCATACATTGACCATTGTAAGCCTTGACTCTGAAAAAATATCCGAGGAAACGGTATTTCCTTCCATGTCCCGTCCCTCAAATACATTTCCTGAGGACGAAGCATTTTCTTCCGCGCCAGCCGCCTTTTCTGTTTCTTTCTCTCCGCTGTCCTTCCCCGCTTCTTTTGTGTCTGTTCCAGCACAGCCACAGAGTAAAGCCACAGACAGGATACAGGGAAACAGCCATTTTTTTAATTGTTTTTTCATGTAACATCCTCCTTTTTTGTAACCAATTTGCGCAGGAAGCTGATTGCCTGCTGAGTGTAACCACCTGCATAACAAGTATTTGCCTGCCCGCCATCTGCAAAGCAGATGATAAATACGGACAATTCCCGTATCTTTCCTGATACGATACACTACCAAATACTCTGGATTTTTTGATTATAACAGAAATCCACCCAAAAGGAAAATGTTTCTTTTTCACTCTTCCAATTCTCCTAATATCTGCAGCGGCTCTTTTTTCAGCGCCTGCCGCATAAATCCAAAGGAAATCAATACTGCCGTCAGCATCATCCCGCATCCGGCAGCCACGGCCATTTCCGCCCCTGTCTTTCCTCCTTCCGCCGAAACTTTCGTCTCATCCTCATCCCCGGAGTCAATGATGGTATTGCTGAATGTGGTATCAAATTTTGCCGTGTTTTCCGTGGCTTCCACAGCTCTGCCTGTGGCCATCCATCCCGCGGCGCACCCTGCGGCCGTACCTGCCAAAGCCAGTACGAACAGACCGGTAAGGATGGAAAGGGCACACTGCTTTTTGGTCCGTCCCAGCAGGCGTTCCACCGCAATCCTCTCCTGCTGCCCGGTAATGAACAGGTTGGAAAAAAAGCAGAGGATCATCACTGCCAGCACGCAGCCGCTGGCCAGAAAAATCCATGCCATCAGCTTCCTGTTCTCGATTCCCGCCTGTAATTGGGAATACCCTTTATCATAGAATTTGATGTCCAGCCCATCCACGCCTTGTTTCTCCCACGCCTTCATGAAATCATCTATGGTTCCGTTGGGAATCTGGAAGGAGGTGTTCCCCTCGCTCATGGGTTCAAAACGCACAATATTGTCCTCCCATGCGTTTTCCGGTATGGAGTTCCACGGAACAATCACCTCATGTACGGCAAGATCATGCTCCCCGCTCCCCATAACGGACATGTTTTTATAAATCCCCGCAATTTCATAATCCTCCTCATGAAACACCGGATATACTTTTCCTTTCGCATTTAAAATGGAAGACAGAAATGCGTTGTCATGCCTCTCTGCAGGTGCATACGCCGCATAATAGAGCGGCAGGGTCACCGAATCCCCCGCCCCTTTCCTTAAAATCCTTGCCAGTTCCACGGAAATGAGGCATACATTTTTTCCTTCCTCATACTCTTCCCCGGTGATGTCCCGTCCCTCGGTAATCTGCGCTTCGTTCTGGTAGAACGGAAGGAGAAGGTTTGTCCCGTCCACCGGCTCCACCGGAACCGTATAAAATTCATAATCCTGTGATTTTGCCAGTTCCAGCCAGCGCATCCCGCGCTCAGTCTCATAGAAATCTCCCGTAACTTCGTCAAAGGAGTTCCAGTCCTCTGCTTCTGCCACCGCATCAGGAACCCGATCCCCGTCCATGGTATACTGATAGGACGCCACACTGTTGATAGCCTCATACTCTCTCACATACTCCTCCGGGGCGATATGCTCCACCCACGGACCATGTACAAACGAAATATCATGCAGCCTCATGATATAGGTCTTCCCCTCTTCTACGCGGCGCGGCTCATAGTTTCCGTCACTGTCGCCGTAATGGTCGCAGATATAGACCGTATCCCCTGCATTTAAGTTTCCTGCCAGAACCTTATCCACACGCATGGGGACAGAATGCTCCAGCACGTCGGACACCTCTGCGGTCAACTCCGCAACCAGCAGATACCGATCCCCTCCTCCCCGGACTTTTTCTTCGATCCGTGCGCCGAAATAGGGTCTCTGCCTTGCCTTCAGGATATATCCCGCTCCTTCAAACTCCAGGACGGCACTGGAAATCCACTTTCCCGGCCTGCCAAGGCGGGAATACACATAATCCCCTTTCCCTGCGTCCCATTCTGCAATGGTTACGATAGATTCATTCTTCTGATCCACGGTTCCGATGGTGGTAAAGATCTCCTCAAATTCCTGCACCATCTCTGCGTTCATTTTGGAGAGACTGCCCCCCAATGCAAGCAGAAATGCCGATGCTCCCACCAACAGGAAAAACAGGATGCTTTTCAGCGGGCTTCGCAGCATCTGCTTCATACTATAATAAACTGTCATTGTATACACCTCTTTGCAGATGAAATATTCATCCTCCCGTCCTTCATTTTCATGCACACATCCGCCTGAAGCGCAATCCCCGGGTTATGGGTGACTACGATTACAAGATAATCCATTTCGTGTGCCATCCTTTTTAAAAGTTCCACAATATGCGCTTCATTTTCCGAGTCCAGATTCCCAGTGGGCTCGTCCGCCAGAAGAATCTTACCTTTTGCAGCCATGGCTCTTGCGATGGCCACCCTCTGCTGTTCTCCGCCGCTCATCATTTTAGGATACTGGTTCAGGATTTTTTCCTCCAGCCCCACTTCCTCCAGGCACAGCGCTGCCTGCTCCTTAGCCTCCCGCCGTGAAATCCCCTGCAGTTCCAGAGGATACATGACATTTTCCAGAGCAGTCAGAAGGGGAAAAAGGTGAAATGCCTGATAGACCACGGAAATCTGTTTTCTCCGGCAGGCATCCCTGTCCATTTCAGACAGATCTTCCCCGTTGATAAGGATCTTTCCTGCGTCCGCACGATCCAGACCTGCCAGCAGGGAAAGGAAAGTGGACTTGCCGCTTCCGGATTCCCCGGTAATGGCATACATGTTTCCGGATTCAAATGTGCAGCTTACCTCTTTGACCGCTTCGATCCTTTGATATTTATTTTGATAAGAATAACTGACTTCTTTTACCTCGATTCTTTCCATCTTCGTCCCTCTCAATCCCGGTGTGACAACACCGCTGCAACACTCATTTTTCCAAACATCCACATAGCAACAGCCGCTCCCAGTGTGTGGCAGAGCAGGAACAGCCCCCATACCATCACCGCAGCACGGATTCCCGCCGTACCAAAAACCGCGGCAAGGCATGCGCCGACAGCCCCGCCTGCCATAGCCAGCAGCATATGCTCCGTAAAAAATAAAACCGTACAGCGTTTTTTACTCGTTCCCAGCGCACGCATGATCGCATACTCTCCCCGCCTGCCCTGAAGCAGGAGATGCGGGACGAGGTATCCCGCCAGAAGCAAGACCAGAAGAATAAAGGGAAGGAATGCCTCAAGAAGGGAGATATTTTTTTCCAGTCCTATGGCCGCCTGTATAAAGACGTCGTCCTCCATCCTCAGCGCGGAACCAATATAGGTGTCTGTCAGTTCCGGGACTACGGAGCTTAAACCGGCCTTGACCAGATCCTGTTTCAAGGTATTTAAATTCATAGGATCTGTCACGGTAAATGCAAGGGAGGATGCGAAATAAACCTTGCCGTTTTCTTTGTAGATCTGCTTTACCCGATTCACGGGCACAATCATCTGCGGCGCCTGCGCCGCACTGTCCTCTGTGATGCCCATCACTCCCACAATCTCCAACTTCTCCGGCTTCAGGCTGCTTCGTTCCAGGCCGGGTCCCAGCGGAAGGCTCTGATAGTGTTCCAGGGTAAACGCAGCCTTATCCCCTATTCCCAGATCATGCTGTTCCAGAAATGTATTTCCCGCGATACATACCGGTTCTCCTTCCAGAAAACGCCCCCAGCCCCAACCATCTGCCCAATGGATTTCTTCTGTGTAATCTTCGGTAATTTCCGGGCGGTTGACGCCTACTATCTGGAACTCCTCTGCTCCTTCCTCTAAAAGAACGGCTTCTTTGCCTCCCTCTTCTAAACGGACGCTTTCTCCGCTTTCTTCTCCTGAAAGAGCGTCCTCTTTGCTTCCTTCTCCCGTCCGCCAGACGTCCGCCGCCGGGATATGCCCGATCAGCTCCGCGGTTTCTTCTATCTCGCCTATATAAGGCGACGCATAGACCACATCCAGAACCTGCTGCCTCACCAGCAGCCCGTTTCGCAGTGTTCCGATTGCATTCATGACAATGGCCCGTACGGGGATTGCTTCCGGCAATTCCTCGAACTGCTGCCGGGTGCTTGAAAGGCTTCCCAGATAAAATACCAGCATCACCACGGTGAGCATACTGATGGCTACATTTAAAATGCTTTTGAAACGATGCCTTTTTATGTTCACCCCAATGGAATAAATACTCTGGAACACAATCCTCCTGCGCCCCTGTACTTCCCTTTTCCCCTTCTCATCATCCGCCCTGCTGCAGATGATCCGGGTATGGGGGCTTTCGATCCCCCCATCCTTCCCAAACGTACGCGCCGCCGTATACGGGACTCCATCCAGCAAAAACTCCGGATACATCCCCTCTTTGACCATCTGGAACTTCCTGTGCTGCTCCTTCGCATAATCCTGAAGCGCCTTTTTAAACATCCCTGCCGTATGCACCGGCTGTTCCGTATAAAAGGAAAACTGCCTCCTGCGCTCCTCGTCTGCCACCTGCTTGTAATCGTCCACAATCCTTGCAAATACACTTCCGCCCTTTGCCATACGTTCCATCCGTTCCAAATAAGTGTCCACGTCAAAGGTCTCTGATTTTTCCTTCCGGATATTGACGCAGACCTCTACCGCCGCCTGTAACTGCTTTTGTTGGTGCAGAAGATTTTCCTGTTGTTTCTCGATGGCCTCCTTTAATGGAAGATTCCCGTTTATCACCTGCCCAATTTCCTTTAACGGCATGTCCAGCATACGGAGCATTTTGATCAGCTTCAACCTCCGGATATCTTCCTCGGAATAATCCCGGTAGGCATTACCGGTATCCCGAGCCGGCTCCAGGAGATTTTGCCGCTCATAATAGCGGATGTTCTGTCTGGTGATCCCGGTTAATTCTTCTACTTGTTTTGTGTTCAAGCATACACCCCCTTGTCCTGCTTATCTGGAAACCGTAAACCGACACGTACATCCGAACCAGCCGGACGGACAAGTCATTTTTACAGTTCCCGACCACAATTTGTATTATCATGCGTTCATTTTAGGGTATATAGCAGGTATACAGTCAAGTATTTTTCGGAATTTGATTAAAATTATCCTGAAATAATCACGAATCAATTAAAAGAATAGATAGAAAAAATGAAATACTGCATCATACAAAAAAGAGGTAGCCTCTATAGCGCACACTTTAAAAATCCGTATCAAGGGCAGCTTCCGCATGCCCTGATACGGATCTCACACTGCTTTTATCGAGCTTCACGGCTGTACCTGATCTGCCGAAGCCCCGTCCGCAATAAGCTCTTCTGGCAAAATGATAAAGGAAAAAGTGGTACGGTCCCGCGCATTGCTTTCACATTGAATTGTAATATGGTGTCGCATGGCGATCTGCTTTGCAATCGGAAGGCCAAGCCCGCTGCCGCTCTTATTCTGCTCGGAGCGTTCTTTATAGAACCGGTCAAAGATATAGGGAATCTCTTCGGGCAAAATACCGCTGCCGCAATCGGAAATGGAAATCATAAGCTTCTCTTTTCCCGCATAACGCATCTTTACCGACACCGCGCTGCCTGACGGTGCAAATTTTACCGCATTGTCAAGTATGATCATAAACATCTGCCGCAGCCGCCCGTAATCTCCAAAAAAACAGACGTTGCCGGCTTCATTCTCCAACCGGATCTCCACATGCTTCTGCCCGGCTATCCTCTGCATGGAACGGACTGCTTCTTGTAAGATATCCGCAAGGTTCAGCTTTGATTTTTCGATTTTGAAATTGGTACTCTGGAGCCTGGAAAGCTCCAGCAGATCGTTCACCAGACGTTGGAGGTGCGCCGTGTCGGACGACATCTGGCGGAAATATTCCTGCATTTCCTCCGGGTCGGTTATCAGCCCGTTCTCAAGCACCTCCAGGGAACCTTTTATAACCGTCACCGGAGTCCGGAGTTCATGGGAAATATTGGACACAAAATCCTGCCGCATCTTATCCAGCTTTTTCCGCTCTTCCTCTACATCAGATAACTGGACAAACAGCCCGTCAATATTGCCGGCAAGGGCTCCGATCTCATCATTCTGCCTGACCTTTGTGCGCGCGGAATAATCCCCCTTCATCACTCGGTCCGCCGCCTGCCCGATCTTCCTTAACGGGCTGATGAAATGGCGGGCAAGCAGAATGGAAAGGACAAACGCAAGAAAGAGCCCCGTCAGAATACAGAATACGAGGATAAGGATCCCGTCGCGCTGCGCGCTGCTGATACCGTAGATGGGGCTGTGCAGGAGTACCGCGGCCGTAGTATTGCCTTCCGCGTCATAAACCGGGGCGCCCACGGTAATAGAAGGGACATCCAGAAGCGGGCTGAATTCCGTATTGGACACAACATTTCCGACAAATACCTGACTGATCAGCTCCTCCGCACCCGCAGGTAAATCACTGTAGGATAATGAGCTGTTGGTCTGGCAGACCTGAATTGTCTGCGCATGCTCATCCGCCAGCCATACCTCGCTCATGGCAATCTCATCAATAAACCGCAGATAAGCTCCATAGCCGCCTGATTTCCCACGCCCCCTATAGCCGCCTTTTTGGGAAAACTCCGAAAGGGTGTCTGCAATGGACACCGCCCTTTCCTTTAATTCGGCCTCGTGTATCTCCGCCGTATGCCATGCGAACAGCACCCAGAATAAAAGGCCTGCAATCAGTGAAAACAGCAGAAGCACCGCGGAAAAATAACCAATCAGCCGGTAAGTAATCTTATGTTTCATGATTCACCGCCCTCAAATTTATATCCCATCCCCCAGATGGTCTTTATCTGCCAGTTTGGATGGGGAATCTTATCCAGCTTGGCGCGGAGCCGTTTTATATGGCTGTCCACGGTACGGTTGTCCCCAAAGTAATCATATCCCCACAGACTGCTCAACAGATGGTCTCTGGAAAATATTTTTCCGCGGTTGTCAAGAAGCGTCCAGAGAATCTCCAGTTCTTTTTTGGTCAAAATAATCTTCTGGCCATCAATCGTCACATCCGCATTCTCCAGACAGACCCGCAGATTATCATACGCCAGATACTTAAGCGGCGCTGCTTTCGGGGAACCGTCAATCCGACGCAGGATGGCGCGTATCCTTGCCATCACCTCACTGCCCGAGAAGGGCTTGACAATATAATCGTCCGCGCCGATATCCAGCCCCATAACGCGTTCAAAATCCTCGCCACGGGCCGTGATCATGATGACAGGGACGTTCGAGAACTTCCGGATCTCCCGGCAGACTGCAAACCCGTCTTTTTTAGGCATCATGACATCCAGCAGGATGATTGTGAAATCCTCCTCCTGAAACCGCTTTATCACCTCTTCCCCATCATGGGCGATCACAGGCTCAAACCCTTCCTTCCTGGCAAATTCGCTCAGGATTTTTGTAATCTGGACATTGTCGTCCGCAATCAAAACCTTATCCATGCTGAATCTCCTTATTTTTATGAAAATATCCCGCGGCAAGCCGCAGGGTAAATAGCCTACGTTCCGTTTCGACTGCTGCCTGACAAATTCCCATGGCACTTAGCAGCCGTCTTTTTCCTTATGCGCATAACACGCGTTCCCACAGTTTCGTCTTTCCAATGTATCATAAACCTTTGTCTTTTTTGTGTCTCCCATTTTGATTTTGTCACAAAACAGGACACATAAAGACATAATTTTGCCATACTTCTCCTGTATGATCTGTTTAAATCAAAGCAAAGCCAGCGAGGAAGCGGACAGATCAATACAGAACCCCTGCCCGCAGCTTTGCCGGAACAAAAAACACACGAAATCTCAGGAGGTTTTTAAAATGAAACATTTAAAATCTAAAGTCATTCTTTTTACAGCAATTTCCGTACTTTCCATGAGTTCCACGCTCACCGTATCAGCCGCCGGGCGCCATACGCCGGCCGATATCGTAGCCGGCCTTACCGGAAGGGCAGTGGCAAGCGTCATCGAGGAACGGTTTGAAACAGGAAAAACCTTTGGGACGATTGCGGCGGAAGCAGGCAAACTTGATGAATTTAAGAGTGAAATGCTGAACACAAAAGAAGAAATGCTCAATGAAGATGTGGAAAACGGGGTAATCTCCCAGGAAGAGGCAGATGAAATCCTCAATGCCGTGAAAGAACGCCAGGCTGTATGCGACGGCACCGGCAACGGGGACGGCTCTGGCTGTGGATACGGCAACGGCTGCGGATATGGTTATGGGAACGGCAGCGGAAACGGCTTCGGCTGTGGATACGGCAGCGGGAACGGATTTGGACGCGGGCAAGGCGGCGGCTATGGCAGAGGACAAGGCGGCGGACGCGGAAGATTCTAATTCATCCCTACGCTTTAAAAAAAATGTTTTTGGGGCAAAATACCAGTTTTTTGCCCCAAAAACATTTTTTGCGTTTTTTTCAGTCTTCTCCCGCGGCGATCTCCACTACAGAATGATTCAGGTCCAAAACCCTCATATACTGAATCTTATCCGTAATGCTTTTTACTACTTCAATGCCGTGGACCTCAAATTCCCCGGAATCAACCGTATAGTCCGTGGGGTCGAACGGGATGCCGTTATCCCGGATGCGGAAGATCATGGCATGTTCTGTGATACACAGGTTAACGTCGATGGTATTCACTTTTTTCCCGCCGTACCGGATGATATTGACGATCATTTCCTCGGCGGCAACCGCCAGCAAATTCGCCTTGCTGCTGTCTGCGCCTTTTTCCTTACAGAACTCGATCATTTCCCGCGGAACCTTCCCGGCATCCTCCAAAGTCCCTTCAATGGACATATCCAGGATATTTTCATTCTCTTCATCAGGCAGGAGCAACATCCCCTGCCCCGGATAGTTTACTTTCCGGTAGATCCATGCAGCGCACATGGTCACGGTCTCGCTCACGATAAACGACGCCATGAGGGCGTTAAGCATATCCAGTCCTGCCGACTTTGCGGCAAATACAAGCACGGCCGCTGCCGGAAGTATCGCAATACAATTCTGGAGCGATGTCACAAGCCCCGCAATCTTTGTTTTTTCTGTACTCTGATAAAAGGTAGTCAGAAATTTATTCCACAGATAGAATGGCAGGCAGAATACAAAAATCCGCAGTGCAGGCACCGAAATTTCCAAAAGCGACCCGCCTGTAATCCCGAACAATGCCACCACGTACTGTGTAAAGCACAGGAGGATAACAAGCAAGACGGCAAGCACGGCATAACTGTAAACCAGTACGTTTTTCACCAGGCACCTGAGCCCGAAATAATCCCTTTCGCCGTAGATCACTCCCCCGATGGAGACAATGGTGCCGATGATTCCGCCCACTAACAGCATCACAAGCAGCACCACATTGGCGCAAACTGTATAGACTGCCATTGCGTCATTGCCAATAAGCCGGATGATCATGGTGTTGAGCCCCAAATCCTTAATCGTGATAAAAATCATATACAGCAGCGTGGGGATTCCCGCGGATGCTGCCAGAAGGAACGCCTCTTTTGCATTCCCTTCCGGGCGGTTCTTTGCATCATGATCCGGATTCCGGGATTCCCTGATGTTCTCCCGGAACGGATTTACAAATTTCAGCATCCGTTTCGGCGAACGGAAATAAACAACCAATACAAACATCGCCAGTCCATAGCCAAGGACCGTGGACAGCGCCGCCCCTGCGGTGCCCAGAGGCGTATATTTTAACACCAGATAATCCAACGCCAGATTGATTACGTTGGAAACGATCACATAGGCCGAGGCCGCCGAAGGGTTATTGTCCACCGCGACATAATTCATGAACTGGAGCGCAAGGCTTAAGACCGGCGCGCCCAGAAGCGTGACAAATACAAACCCTGCCACGTCGTCCGTGAGTGCGTTTCCCCCGGTCAGCATTTCCGCAAGGGCAGGCGATGCGGCCGACAATAATGCAAATAGGAACCCGCATATCAGGCTCACTGCGAGCGTCACGGAAAAGACCCGGTTCGCTTTTTCGCGTTCCCGCTTTCCGAGTAAAATTCCCACCGCCACGCTGCCCCCTACTCCAAGGACATAGCCCGGGATTTCCATGATATTGTCAATGGTCATCCCGATCTTCACGGCGGACATTGCATCCGCCCCGAGGAGATTGCCCACGAGCATGGTATCTACAATATTTCCCATCTGCAGGGCCGCCGTCATCATGATGCCTGGCAGGAGATACTGCCACAGTTTTGTCCGGATCAGCTTTTCATTTCGTTTCATAATGCACCTTCCTCATAAAATCGACCGTTCCTTAATCAAAAAATCCCAATGTATCCAACGCCCTCATTGCGTTTTCCAGATATTGATCATCCGTGACCGGCCACTTATATCCCAGGCGGTAAAGGCATTCCACCGTAAACCGGTTATCCGACATCAGCTCATACCTCTGATTCTCATCATCAGACGCATAGGCGATCAGCCCCAGTACCGCGTCACTTTTATTTTCCTGCGCTGCGGCGGCCTGCAGTGTCTGTTCAAATGTTTCATCCGATACAATACGGATGTCAAAGCCATACGCATTCATTGCATAGATGACATCTGACATAAAAATCCGATGGCTGTTGTATGCATGGAAAACCGTAAAATCATTTTTACTGAATGCAAGCGTGACGATCGCTTCCGCCGTGGAGTCAATGGGTGAAAATTCCGCAGGTTCATGCATGGCGCCCATAGGGAATTGTCCCAGTATACGGTAGGCATTTAAAGCGCGCATAAATCCGTTTGTCACAAAATTGATCTGGAACTCCCCGTCCGACTTCCGGCTCATCAGGTTGCCCACCCGGATAATCTTTGCATCCAGTTTTCCCTCTGCACATGCTTCCAGCACGGCACGCTCTGCCAGAAACTTGGTTCGGATGTAATCATTTTCTATGATCTGTCCGAAATACAGTTCCTTTTCGCACATACACTTTGAAAACGGGACAGTCAGGGCATTTCCTTCCCCTGCGACAGAAGTGGTGGAAATCTGCACAAAACGTTTCCCTGACTGGCTGCACATGGCAATCATGTTCTTCACGCCTTCTACATTGATCCGATCCAGAGTGTCGTCGCTGACAAAATGCTTTACGCAGGCCGCGCAGTTGATAACCGTTGTAAAATCATGGCTCTTAAGGCTCATGATCAGCTCTTTGTCCGTGATATCCCCGTCAATGCATAAGATCCGCTTCTCAAATTCTTCTGTAAACGTATCGTCAAAATAGTACATCAGCATATTCATAAGACGCTTTTCACTGGAAGCATATTTGCTTTTACGCACAAGGCAGTATATTTTTCCGGCATCGCTCTTTAAGAGTTCGCGCAGTACATGGATTCCCAGGAAGCCGGTCGCACCGGTAAGCAGGATATGCCCCGGCTCTCCTTTTTCTATTGTATCCACGTATTCCATACCGTTCTTCCCAAGCAGTGCGTCAATGGCAGAATAGCCGTAGTCCTTAATATGGGATGCATCCTCTGTAAATCCACTGTTTTCCGTGATAAATCTGGCCAGTTTTAAAGGCGTAGGATTTGCGAACACGTCCTTATAAACGATCGGGTAGCCTTTCGTCATCGCATACATGACGACTTTTGTTGCGCTCAGCGATGTTCCTCCGATTTCAAAGAAATGATCCGTTGCACTCACTTTCTCGAGATTTAAAATTTCTGCAAATTTATCACAGAATTCTTTCTCCAAATCCGTGGAGGGAGCCACATATTCCCGCTCCGCGGAGGTCACCTCAATATCCGGAAGCCGCTTTTTATCAATTTTTCCATTCACGGTCAACGGCATTTTCTCCAACTGCATGAGCGCTCCGGGAACCATATAGTAGGTCAGCTTTGATTTCAGATATTCGGTTAAAAGGGCGATATCTATTTCTTTCTCCGCTGTAAAATATCCCGCCAGATACTCTTCGCTCCCATTGCTCCTCACAATGACCTTGCTCATCTTCACACCGTCGAAGGAATGGATCGCATTTTCAATCTCGTCCAGCTCCACCCGCAGCCCGCGCAGTTTCACCTGATTATCAAGCCTTCCCAGGAACACAATTTCCCCTTTGGAATTCCAACGTACCAGATCTCCGCTGTGGTACGCTTTCATGCCCTTAAAATGGAAGAACGCCTCCTGATTCTTGTCCGGGAGATTCACATATCCTCTGCCCACGCCGCTCCCGCAGATGTTCAATTCTCCGCTGATTCCCACAGGAAGCACTTTATTTTTCCGGTTCACCACATAGGTTTTTACATTGACAAGCGGCCTGCCGATCGTAATGTCCCTGTCGTCGTCCAGAGGCTTTATGGCAGTGCTTATGGTACATTCTGTAGGGCCGTAGCTGTTCACGATTTTTGCCGTCCGGTTGACCTCCCTCATTTTTCCGTAAAGGCCGGGCGGAAATGTTTCCGCGCCGATATCAAATGCCTGAATTCCGGACAGCGCCGAACGCATCTGGGGCGCTTCGATGATATTGGTCATGTAGGACGGGGTGCATTTCATAATGTCCACTTTGTTCCTGACCAGAAGTTCCGCCAGAGCCAGCGGATTATGGATTTCTTCCTCATTTGCCATACAGACCGTCATGCCGTTGCACAGAGGGATAAATTCCTCCATCACCGACACGTCGAAGGTGATGGCCGCAAGCGCCAGAGAAACCGTGCCGTTTTTCGTATAGTTGGTAACCTTGGGATTGGCGGGATTGTCATTTACAAAATTACAAAGGTTGCCGTGTTCGATCATCACGCCCTTTGGCTGTCCGGTGGAACCGGATGTGTACAGGCAGTACGCAAGGGTATTTACCGGGATGTCCAGATCCGGATCCTCATCTATATCCGCCGCAAAAACCGCACCTGTGCCGCCTGCCGCGGTCAGTTCTTCCACAGTCAGCACTTCATAAGGCTTTCCTTCCCAGAATCCTGCCCGCTCTTTTTTCAGCTTCTCACTGGTGATCACAAAGGGGCATCCTGCATCCCTTAAACAGAAATCAATCCGGTCGTCCGGGTATTCCGGCACCATGGGCAAAAATGCGCCTCCCGCCTTGAGGATTCCCTGATGTACGACATACACCCATTTGTCCCGCTCCAGGATCAGCCCCACCATGGTATCCAGTTTCAGCCCCCGTCCAAGCAGTCTGTGTGCCAGACGGTTTGCAAGACGGTTGAGTTCTCCATAGGTCAGGCTTTCTCCGCCTGCAATCACCGCAGTCCGCTCCGGGTATCTGGCCGCCTGGTCTTCAAACAGCCGGTTCACGCTGGATAATTCCACCGGATATTCTGTATGATTGAAACGATCCACAACAGCGGCCTGCTCCGCTGACGTGATATTGACATCTCCCAATGTATCTGCCGTAAGAAAGCTTATTGCGGCCTCCGTGAGAATGTCGTACATCCTTTCAATAAACGCTTCGCTGAATTTATTTTTGCGGTATTCAAATTCATATCGGTATTGGCCTTCCTCTACAAAAACATTGATGGAAATATCCGCCTTTGCCCGGTCGGAAACCCCTTCCCGGAAAATTGTTTTCTGTCCCCCGATCTCAAACTCTACAAAATCATCGCCCTGGTAGACAAAGATAATATCCGGTTTCACATGGTAAGCCCTGCTGATTTCTGCAAAGGAATAAATATCGTAGGCCATGGACAGCCGGAGCTGTTCCTGCACTGCGGCCAGATACTTTGAAACCCTGGTTTCCTCATCCAACGCACAGAGCATGGGCAGAGTCTTTACCAGCATCCCCATCATCCCCGCCGTCTGTGCGTCTCCCCTGCCGTTATAAATCGTGGTAAAGCAGGCTTCCTCGGAATAGGCATATTTTCCGAGGACATATCCCATAACGGATGTAAAAAATACATTCTGTGTGATTTTATGGTTTTGGCAAAAGTTCTGTACTCTCTCTAAAGAAAGTTTTTGGCTGAACTGCCTGTAAAATCCGCAGGCTTCCCGGTCCTCATGGACGTCCCGATCCGGAACCGTACATTCTGACACGCCGGATAGCAGGGAATCATAATAATCTTTCGCCTTTTTATATTCTGCTCCTGCCCTCCTGCGCTCTTCATCCAATGCCAGATCAAACTGGGTATAGCTTTCGCCCAGCGGTTCCATCCCTCTCATGACCCGGTCCAGTTCTTCCGCGAACACGGCTATGGACGTGCCGTCGCTGATAATATGGTGGAAGTCCGTCACCAGATAAACTTTCGTTTCCGTAGAAAATACAGCGATCCGGTACAGCGGCCCCTTTTCCAGATCAAAGGGTCTGGCAAATCCCCGGAAAAACGCCTCAAATTCTTCCTGCGTACCGCTTCTTCGTTCGATCTCCACATGGCGTCCGCCCCCGGGATACATAAATGTATCGCCGTCCTCCCCTGTGCGGATACTGCATTTTACGGCAGGATGGGCGTCCAGTACCTTCCTGACTGCCCGGCATAGTTTTTCCGCATCCATGGAAGCGTCAAAGGAAAAGCTGCCCGGAAGATTGTAGAACACAGATTCCGGGTTCATCATACATTCCACATAGATCCCAAGCTGCGTCTGCGTCAGAGGATACCTCTCCCGTTTCTCATGGACGGCTCCGCTGTCCTGCTTCTGTTTCTCTCCCTCTCCGTTACCTGAACACATTTGTGAAATAAAGCTTTCCAGTTCTTTCGCTGTAGAGTACTGAGTCAAATCACGGATGCCAAGGGTGACGCCGCATTTTTCAGAGAGCTTTACAAGAAATTTCATGGAGCCGATGGAAGTCAGCCCGGCTTCATAAAAATCAGTAGTAACGCCAAATTCACGGTGCCCGATCACATCCGCCAGACAGTCACAGATCGTTTTCTGTGTGTCATTCTCCGCAGCGGCATGGTCTTTTATCTCCTTTTGCGGCACGGGGAGGGCGCGCTTGTCAACCTTCTGGTTCTGGTTCATAGGGATCTTGTGGATCTGCATGGTGACCGCCGGAACCATATACGAGGGCTTCCTCTCCAGAATAAATGCATTTAACGCTTCTATATTGATCTTCTCATCGGAAACCACATAGGCGGCGATGAATTTTCCGCCTCCGGCCTCGTCAAAAGCCGCCACCGTGGCATCCTTGATCCCTGAAAATTCCCGGATGACCCCTTCCACCTCCGTAAGCTCAATCCTGAAGCCCCGGATCTTCACCTGCGAATCGCGTCTGCCGATAAATTCGATACATCCGCCGGGAAGAAAACGCACAATATCCCCGGTCCGATAAACCCTGCTGTATTTTGGCTCTTCGCTGAAGGGATTCTTGATAAATACTTTTTCCGTCTGCTCCGGACGGTTTAAATACCCTCTGGAAACCTGCGGCCCGGATATCCAAAGTTCCCCCGGCACGCCCACCGGAACCCGGCGCCCATATGAATCCGTGACATACAGGCGGATATTCTGGAGTCCTCTCCCGATGGGTACAGTTTTATAAAGCCGCTCCACCGGAAATGTGGTGGTCAGAATGGTGGTCTCCGTGGGGCCATAGACATTATAGAACCTATACTTCGGCGGCTCCACCGGAACAAGGGTCTCCCCGCCCACAGAAAGCGCCCGTAGAGATCCGCAGTCCGGGAAGAGGTCGGCAAACTGCCGCCCTACCTGCGTCGTCATAAAGCTATGGGTGATTTCATTTTCCTCAAAATAGCGCCGAAGTTCCAGGAGATCCAGACGGATCGCCTCGTCAATGATATGCACCTGTGCCCCGGTGGTAAGCGCCGGATACAGATCCATCATATTGGCGTCAAAGCCAAAGGACGCATAGGCTGCCACACGGCTCTCTTGCGTCACTTCATAATACCGCCGATACCAATAACAGAATGCAACGAGATTTTTGTGTTCCAGCATCACGCCTTTGGGAACCCCCGTGGAACCTGAGGTGTAGAGCAGGATAAAAAGATCGTCCTTCCCCGGCTTTTCCAGTTCTGCGCCGCGTTCCGGCAGTTTCAAAATCTCATCCACTGCAAGCACTTTACCGTCATAATCAGACACAAGGGACAAAAGGGACGGCTCCGCGATCAAAAGCTTTACCTTCGCATCCTGCATCATAAACCGGAGACGTTCCGGCGGATACCCCGGATCCAAAGGCTGATAGGCCGCGCCTGCCTTCAGGACGCCGATGGCCGTGATCGGCAAATACTCGCATCTGGGAATCAGGATAGAAACCACATCCTCTTTGCCGATGCCGAGAGACCGGATGTACTGCGCCACCCTGTCCGTCCATTCTCCCAGCTGCCTGTATGTAATCTTCCTGTCTTTGTATACAACGGCGGTATTGTCACCGTATTTTCCAATCGCATCCTCAAGCAGATCTACCATGGACAGGCTGTCGTCATAAGGAATGTCATTTTCATGAAAAGAATCCAGCTCCGCTAACATCTCCTCAGATAGTATGGAAAGCGGCGCCAGTGTTTCCTGCCCCATTGAAATTGCTTCCAGAATCGTGTCAAATGACTGGAAAAGCCGGTCCATCGTTTTTAGGCTGTAAATAGCGTTGTTGTATTTTGCCCTGACCGTAAGACCGTGATCCTCCCCGTCAAAATACACACAGATTTTGGTATCCAGTTCCTTGTAATCCGACAGGGAAAAGGAACGGTAGAATCTGTCCTCACTGGTCAGAAACGGCAGGGACCGAAGTCCAAACCCTGCGCAAAGCTCCTCAAATCGGGTTCCCGTATGCTGCCTGCCCGCTTCAAGCTGTGACAAAAATGCATCCCTGTATCCTGCAAAATCAGGGTGCCGTTCGCTGCTTACGAATACCGGAATAAGACGTCCCTCAACAGATACCGCAGACAAAGCTGCAGAACTGTTGCTGTATTTTTCCAGCAGGATCAAAAAGGCTGTTTCAGCCAGATCTGTTTCCACCATTCCGTCCCTGCTGCAGAACTCCTCTGCCAGCGTATAAATCTTCTCAGGCAGAATATG
Source organism: uncultured Lachnospiraceae bacterium (assembly GCA_949840465.1). Classification (GTDB taxonomy): domain Bacteria; phylum Bacillota; class Clostridia; order Lachnospirales; family Lachnospiraceae; genus Schaedlerella. The sequence continues at coordinate 47,589 of CATKXE010000014.1, forward strand.
GCAATATTCTGCCTCCTCAAAACCTTCTTTTTCAAAGTCTGCCAGGGGGGAGGAATCCAGTTCAGGATCCATGATAATTTCCCTGTAATATGTAAAATCGTCTTCCTTTTTATTCATACTCCACCTCTCTTATATCCATCTTGCCTTCGAAACCGGTCAGCCTGAATACATCCATCACTTCACTGCTTACCCCTACAATGGAAAGCGTCCCGCCCAAAGCCTTCATTTTTTTATATGCTGCTATGACTTCTCTCAGCCCTGAGGAAGAGATGTACTCCAGTTTTTCAAAATCAAGCACCAGGTGTTCCACATCCGGAAGCGCCTTGATTTCTTTCCCCAGCTCCGGTGAGGACTGTGTATCCAGCCAGCCATCCACAAACAGGGTCGCCGTACCGTTTTTTGTTTGCCTTGTGATCGTCATGATTCATTCCTCCTGCATTTTGATATCCGTAAAGCTAACGATCTATTTTAACACATGTATCTGTTCCTATCCGCTTTATATACACAAGATGCGGCAAATCAGCACAAGATGTGGGTGCAGATATCCTTTTTTCTTACCACATCTGAAATTTCCTTACCACAACTGAAAAAAGGCAGGAAATACTTATCCTGCCACTTCCACTGAACTTCCGATCCCATCCCGGCTTCGGTTTTTTGTCACCATAATTTTCTTTTCAATCCGATCCTTTAGTTCTGCCACATGGGAAATGATTCCCACCATACGGTTTCCCTCGGCCAGACCCGCCAGTGCTTTGACGGCCTGATTTAAAGATTCCTCATCCAGGGAGCCGAAACCTTCGTCCACAAACATCGCGTCCAGACGGATTCCTCCGGCGCAGGACTGGATCTCGTCGGACAAGCCTAATGCAAGGGACAGCGAAGCCTGAAAGGATTCTCCGCCTGAAAGAGTCTTGACGCTTCGTTCCGTGCCGTTGTAATGGTCAATGACATTGAGCTCCAGTCCGGCTTTATCCCTTTTGTTCTCACCGTCCTCCTGCCGCTTCAGTTCATACTGCCCGCTGCTCATAGTCATCAGCCGAAGGTTGGCCCTGCGCAGTATCCTGTCAAAATAAGCCATCTGGACATAGGTCTCCAGTTCGATCTTACGTTTCCCATTCAGCATGCCGTTGGCCGTATCAGACAAAGCCTTCACCCACACGTACTCCTGCTCCACATCTGCCATTTCCTGCATCCGGCCGCATACAGAATCGTAAATATCATGATTTTTCCTGTCTGCTGCAAAGCATTCCGCTCTTTTATGGGAAAGTTCTGATTTTTCCTGCATCCATTTCTCTTTTCTCCCGGAAATTTCGCTCTCGTCAAGGGCTTCCCCCTTTTCTTCCATCTGCCCTTCCAGAGCCTGGACCGCGGCCTGCAATGCTTTTTCTTCTTCCCTGCACTTCTGGAAATCCTTCTCCGCCTGCTCCCTCTTTTGCTGCATAGATTGTAATTGTTTTTGCTGTTCCTGAACCTGATGCGTAATCTCTTCTTTTGTCTTCTCTCCCAGAGTGTCCAGAAGCTCCCTCTTTTGCCCCTCCATCCATTTCTGTTCTGTTTCAAGGCGCGCTAACAGGATATCCTTCTGTTTTATTTCCTCCTCCTGCCCATGCATCTGCTCCTCCAATACAGGAATTTCTTTTTCCAGACGGTTCTTTTGATCCAGCCTGCGGCGGTTTCCTGCAAGCTCTGAATCTAACTGCCACAGCGCCTCCTCCAGCGTCTGCCGCGCACCTGTCGCCGCATGGAGCAGGTCTTCTTCCTCAAGGCTTTCAGCATCTGCATACAGGCCTCTCCAGGGCATATCTGGACGGACAAGAAATTCTGCCAGTTTGGCATGGTTCTCTTCCTGACGGGAATTTAAGATTTCCAGCTGATTCATCTGGCTCTGGACGGTCTTCAGAGATTCTTCCAGTTTGGCTTCCAGCTGTTTTAACTTTTCGAGAAGACGGGCGCGGGTTTTCAATTCCTTCCTGACCTTTTTCTCCTGAGCTTCCAGCTCCGTAATATACGTTTCCAATTCAGGAAAATCAGGCAGCGCGTCCAGTCTGGCCGTAAGCTGCTGCTTTAAGACCATACTTTTGCCTGACAGGGAATCCAGTTCTGCCCGGCTTTCCTTCATTTCTTCCGAGAGTCCTGCCAGACGGCTTTCCAGTTCTTTTGCCTCATTTCCGCCGGTCTGGTACCGTTCCTTTTTCTCTTTTGCCTTCCCCCGCAGCGTCTGTACTTCTTCCAGATATTGTTCAAGTTTCCGATGAACTTCTTTTAGCATACCCGGTGTAACCGCCCCGTCCGTATGTTCTTCCCCGTCGCCGCGTCTCTTGAGGCCTTCTGTCGTTTTTTGTATCTCTCTTTCCTCCGCCTCAATCTGCTCCGACAGATGTGCAATCTCGCCGGAAAGCTTCTGCACCTTTGCCTCTGCTTCGGAAAGCGCCTGTTTTTTTTCTTCCAGCATCTCTTTTTCGGGGACGTCCTCTGTCAGCGCAGCCGGGGACGGATGATGGAAGGAGCCGCACACCGGGCACTTCTCCCCTTCCTTAAGATACTTCGCCAGCAGCCCGGCCTGTGCGTCAAAAAACCGCTTCTCCAGCGCATGGTATTCCTGCTGCAGTTTTTCCCATACCACAGATTCCAATCCGTAGTTTTCCCGATTTCTTTCTATTTTTTTCCAATATCCTTTGAGCCGCTTTTCATGTTCTGAAAATTCCTGGAGAATCCGCTGCTGCTCCTGAACCTGATACCGGTATTCCGTCTCCTCGCTTTCAGCGGTTTTCAGAGGTTCCAATTCTTCCCAAAGTTTAAAAAGCTTTTCTTTCCACGCTTTTTCCTGTACAGACAGTTTTTCAAACTGCTCTTTTTGTTTCTCCTTCCGGTCCTCCATCTCCCGCAATTCTTTCCGGTTGCGTATAAGCTCGTCCCTCTGTCTTTCTGATTTTTCAAGTTTTTCCGATATTCGGATCAGCGCCACATCCCGGTCCTGCAAGGACTCCGCCTGCTCCCTGACCTCACTGGCCGCACTTTTTAGTTGTTCTGCCTGTGCGGCTGCTTCTATCTGTAAAACCTTTGCCTGCTCCTGCTGGATCGTCTGCTCTTCCCGGATCCGGGACAGCCGGCAGAGTTCTTCCTTGCGGCTTTCCAAACCTTCCCTGCGGTGCAGCAGGCGTTCCCGCTCCTCTCCCACGGTTTTCAGGTTCTCCTGCTCCTGTCTCTTTTCTTGAATCTCCTGTCTGGAAGCGGCATAGCCTGACACTGCTTTCTCGCGGTTTAGCTGCTCCTTTGCCATTTGCCCGGCCTGTTTTTCCATCTGCTTCTGCAAATCTTCCAGGATCCGGTACTGTTCCAGTTTTTCTTTTTCCTGCTGGAGCAAAAGCAAAAGCTTCTCCTCTTCCCCTGCGGACTGCAAAATGGTTTCCCGGACTTCACAGGCCTGTTTAAGCGCATCCTGCTTTTCCTTCCATGCCGCCCGCTTTTCTTCCAGAAGCTTCTCTGTGCGTCTGGCCTGCTCGATTTTCCCAAGAAGCCTGTCCTCCTGCTGGATCTTCTTATCCAAACCCAAAAGCCTTGCATCCATCTGTTCTAAAACATGTGCGCCCTGCTGCAGCAGTTCCTGCAAAAGCTCCAGCCCTCTCTCCACCTTGCCTTCAAATTTTACCTTCCGCAGCGCCTCCAGTTCCAGACCGATCTCCGGGTTTTCCCCACAGACCGCCCCCGACATATACTGGCTGATGCTGCCGCGGATCTCGTCATATTCCTTCCACCGTTCCTTTACGGCGTCCCTCAGCCGGTTCTGCACCTCCTGGTACAGCCCTGTATGGAAAATCTGCCTAAAGATCTCTCCCCGCTCCTGGGTTCCTGCAAGCAGGAGCTTTTGAAAATCCCCCTGGGCAATCATGGCGATCTGCGTAAACTGCTGATAATCCAGGCCAATCAGTTCCTCCACCGCCCGGGTCACTTCCCGCATCCGGGTTACCGGCTGCCTTCCATCCGAAAATGTAAGCTCTGCGTCCGCCTTCTGCGTAGTGTATCCGGTTCCCCGGCCTTTGGGACGAAAATATTCCGGGTTTCTTTTAATCCGGTATTGATTTCCCTGATAAAGAAATTCCAGTTCCACAAAAGTCGGCACATCCTCTTTTGCATATTTGCTGCGGAACATCCCCGCCTCCCGTACATTCCCGCTGGCCTCCCCATACAACGCAAACGTTACGGCGTCAAAAATCGTAGTTTTTCCGGCTCCCGTATCTCCGGTGATCAAAAACAGCCCCTGATCCCCCAGCCTGGTAAAATCAATCTCTGTTCTCCCCGCATAGGGGCCAAACGCGCTGATCGTCAGTTTTTCTGGTCTCATATCCTCCCTCGTTTCTCCTGAATATCCTGAATCAAATCACGCACAAACGCTTCCTGCTTCTCATTCATGGGCTGGTTGTTCTGCAGTTCATAAAATTCCCCGAACAGCTCCAGCTCCGATTTCTGCTCCACCGAATCGGCTCCGGACACGTCCCTGCTATTTCTTGTACGTTTGTTATCATACTCCAGACGCATCAGGTTGGGATAAATGACCCTGAGCTTTTGCAGGCCGTCCGGCACATCCTCTTCATCCGTCAATGTGATCTGGACATAATCCTCTGTGTTGGTCCCCTCATAAAAAGACCGTGCCGTCACTTCCAGATAACTGCCCCTGATTTTCCGCATATCACGGAGCGGCATTAAGGGAAGCTTTCGTATTTCCACATTCCCCTTTGCCTTCATCTCCAATACGGTCACAGACTTATCCTGTCCTGATTCTGAAAAGGAGTATTTTAAAGGAGTGCCGCAATACCGTATGGTTTCCCTGCCTACATGCTGGGGGCTGTGGATATGCCCCAGAGCCACATAATCAAAGTGTTCAAACACCGATGCATCCACATTGTCCAGGCCTCCCACAAGGACGTCTTCCGACTCACACCGGACGGCTCCGGTCACAAACTGATGGGCTATAAGGACATTGCGCACTTCTGGATTTATCTCCATATGGGACACCGCCGCCTTCACTGCGTCCTGATAGCTGCGGATCTCTTCCTCTTCAAATACATGGCGGATCACAGCCGGTTTTACAAAGGGCAGGAGATGAACCTGCACTTCCCCGAAATCATCCGTCAAAGAGACTGTTTCCACAGTCCCGTCATACACAGGGGACAGATGCACGCCCCGACTGCTCAAAAGCTGCGCTCCGAAAGCCAACCGTTCCGCTGAATCGTGGTTGCCGCTGACCGCAAAGACAGGCACGTCCATCCGGGCAAGCCGGGTGAGAAAAGAGTCCAGAAGCTGTACTGCTTCTGCTGGCGGAACCGGCTTGTCATAGAGATCCCCTGCAAGCAATACCCCGTCCACATGTTCCTCTTCCGCCAGAGATAAAATTTGAGCCAGAATATATTTCTGATCCTCCAGCATGGAAAACTCATTCACCCGTTTTCCGATATGCAGATCCGATAAATGCATAAATTTCATGAATATGCTTCTCCTTTCTCTGATATGATATATTTATGGTTTACGTGCCGCACAGCCCAAAGGCGCTTTATCTGTCTGAATATGGCGTATCATCACCCGTTCTTAAAAGTATACACTCATTGAAATCTTTTACAATATATTTGGACATTGAAATTGAAAAATCTTTGCATTTGTTATAAAATAAGTCCGGAACATAAGTCAAAGAACCCGCGGCAAGCTGACGACGGGGCATCAAATTTTCAGCGCAGACGCTTTTCCCCTAAATACGGAATGCTCATTCACGCCGAAACTTTTTATGAAAAATGATTGACAAGGAGAACATACTACAATGGTGACAAAAGAAAATACACCCACGGAAAAACCGGACGGGGCATCTCAGGGGCAGCCTGTCAATACAGGAGGAAATACATCCGCAAGGACATTTCGTGATACATGGCAGCACATGGTTGACAGGCTGCCGCAGGATGACGAAAATGATACCGCAAACGAGGCTGATCCCGGACAGGCGGAGCGTAAGCCAGGGGATTTTGAGCAGTCAGGGACAAAAGCGGAAGATCTTGACAATCAACCATATACCGGCATTACAGGCATTACATTTTCCCCTCAATATAAAACCGGATCGAATGAACTCCGCAGTCCAAAGGACATCCAACAAGAGATACCCTCTAAAGAAAATATAACGGGCCAAACCATTTTAAAACAGCAGGATAATGCGGCAACAGACATAGCCTCAGAGAAGCCCGGGAACGCTGGCAGCAGTGTGCGGACCAATCCATTCTCCGGACTGTCTGGCAGCTCAGACAGGAATACGGATTCCGAATCTTCCGGCAGCCCGGTTGAGAACGCGGGTTCTGATTCTTCCGGCAGTTCAGTTGAGAACGCGGGTTCTGATTCTTCCGGCAGTTCAGATGAAAACGCAGGTTCCGAATCTTCCGGCAGCCCGGTTGAGAACGCGG
>CATKXE010000015.1 GCA_949840465.1 uncultured Lachnospiraceae bacterium
AGAAAAGTAACCCTTACGGAAGAAGGCATGATCCTCCGGAAACGAGCGGAAGAAATCCTGAATCTGGTCCGGAAGGCAGAACAGGAAATCTCCCTCTCTGATCAGGTCATAGTCGGGGATGTTTACATCGGAACCGGCGAGACCGACGCTGTCCGCTTTATCGCAAAAGCAGCGCGGGAGCTTTATAAGTCCTATCCCGGCATCCATTATCATATTTCCAGCGGCAACGCACAGTTCGTATTAGAACAATTAGATAAAGGGCTGATCGACTTTGGCATGGTATTCGGTCCCGTAGACCATGCAAAATATCATTCCATTACAATGCCATTCAAAGATATCTGGGGCGTATTGATGCGGAAGGACTCCCCTCTTGCCGAAAAAGCGGCCGTCTCCCCGGAGGATCTGTGGGACAGGCCGCTGATCGTGTCGCAGCAGGGGGATAACCGAGGCGCGCTCACAGACTGGATGCAAAAAGAAATGTCGGAATTAGAAATCGTTGCAACCTATAACCTGCTCTTTAACGCGTCCCTGATGGTCGAGGAGGGTCTGGGATATGCAATCGGATTTGACAAGATCATCAATACCTCCGGCAGCAGCGCTCTGTGTTTTCGGCCTCTCACGCCTGAAAGAAAAGCCGGCATGAGCATGATCTGGAAAAAATACCAGATATTCTCCAAAGCTTCTGAAAAATTTATGGAGGAAATAAAAAAACTGCAGGACATTTAACAGAAGATAAACTCCATAATATGGCAGAAGCTGGAAATAGAATAAACTGTCGGCGTGTCAACACGATCCATCATATCACAATGGAATCCATTTTTTATAATGATTTTCCAGATATTCCATAGACAGCGTTTCATTTGTAAGGACGCCGCAGACCACAGAAGCATATTCCGGCAGTTCCTGTTTGCGATACCATAAAAGCGGCCTGTGAAACCAATCCTCTACCATCCTGTCTACTTGAATCCCCAAAGCTTCAAAGCTGTAGGTCATCAGATCCGGATGTGCGCAGGGCAGGCTCTGTTTCCCTTTACAGGATCTGCACAGCCGGCAGCTTCCGGTGGATATGCCGTTCCCATGCAGGCCGGACATCCTGCGCTGGAAACGGTCTGCCCGGGATTTCAGAATATTGTTTGCCGCCTTGATTTTCAGATAATCATTTTTGATATAAGAAAAATGGAAGAGATCTGTGTAAAAGAACAGGACATACAAGTATTTCCATTTTAAAGCGAACTCTGTAAACACCGGGGCATAAGGCGGACAGAACCATTTGCAGCCATAATCAGGGCATCCCTTCTCACACAGCGCCCGGAACCGTTCCTGATCCATATAGGACACACATGCCTCCGGCGTGGCAGAACAGATCTCAACCGTATAGGGGATTTCCGCGGAAGGGGTCCTGGCAGAACAAATAAATTTTATATGGTTCATTGTTCGGTTTCCTCAAAGCTTTCTTATCTGTTTCTACTTATTATAAACCAAAACAGAGCATTTTATCATTTTCCGGTTCTGCCGCGCATTAGGCGCACCGCCAAAAATGCCCTGCATAAACTACAGGGCATTTCTGTTATCCGCGTTTTGGACGGAACATGATTCTTTTTCTTCTTTCCTGTTCAGATTTCGGATATGCATATATACCGTATTTTTACTAATCCCAAGGACTTTCGCGCATTTTACGATGCTGTTCTTCAGGTTAAATAAACCCTGCTCGTGCAAACGGCAGATAATTTCTTTATTTTTATTGCTTGCACAGACGGTCGGATCATCCAGAACGACATTCCTCATTTTAATAATCGTCTCATTAATCAAGTCCGTGGCGTCATTCATGTATGATTCATCCATAAAATTCAATCCCATTAAACTGCCTGATTCATTGTAAAATAAACAGGAAACTATTTCCAAATTTCTCTTTGTCCTGGATAGGATACATTATTTTTATTTTTTGCGCAAGACGGGAACGAAAAAAGTGTGATCGGATCACTTCCGCCAAAACCTCTTTTTCCCTCACCCGGAAACACGGTTTTCTTTTACCGGCTTCCTGTCATCTCCCTCATAAATCCTGCCCCATCACATCCATACCGCAGGGCAAACCTGCTCATCTGCGGCGCGTTTACAGTTCCGGTGATTATTCCCGCTACAAGCGCATTTTTTTATTACAGTCAGTGCAGTACAGGGATTGATGAGTGAGTATTCATTTATCTCAGAACTGAACCCTCGCAAGCCTGACATATTCTACGCTGCATAGCTGGACGCTTCTCGTGATCCTGCTGATATCGATCTTTACAGGGAAAATCTTATTTGGGGTAGTTATTCTATAGATAATTCATGGGGAATCTATAGAAAATTGAAAGGATAGGCTGAAGAACGAACTGTCAAAAACACCAAAAGAACAAAAAAGGAACCCGGAGAACATAAAACCCCCGGGTTCCTGAAATTGTAATATGATATTTTTACCCCGATTTGCCCTGTGCAGGGCAGGCAGCCGAAGCTGTTTCGTGCCTGTGGGGATCATTTTGGAAGTAGGCAGATTTGAAAAATGCCGCCTTTTGTGCTACAATCAGATTGGTTTTAAATGTCAGTTGTATGCTGAACGACAGGAAGGAGGGAATGAACATGGATATGCATAAATGGCTTTCAGCGCTGCTCCAGCTGCTGATCCTGATCCCCGGTGCGGCATCCTGCTACCTTCCGGCAAAAAAGCATATGAAATATACAATCCCAGGGACTTCCGCCCTGTGCGCGGCAGTGATCCTTCCTTATTGCTTTACCATAGCTTCCCTCCATGCGCTGTTTTCCATTAACATAAAAGGGATAGCATTTCTCTCCCTCGTGCCTTTCTTTTTCCTGTACCGCCGCACGATGAATCTGGACCTGCCGCGTTCCCTTGCCGTCTATGTGGGCGTCTGTGCCATAGAAACTTTCCCCGCACAGTTCGCCTACGCTTTTGACGCGGCCATCCACCCCGAATCGGGCGCGGCAGACTTCTCTCTGGAAGCCGGCCTTTTCCAGCTTGCACTCTCCGCCCTGCTGTTCCTTGCTTTTTTCTTCCCCGCTACAATGCGCTTTTCACGGGCGGTGGACAGTGTGAGCCTTCCGAAGATTTGGTATGCCACGGTGGCGCTTTCCTCCATCTTTCTGGTTTTTAATATACTTGCCACTCCCCTCTCCTATTCCACCCTCCATACGGGCCGGATGTACGGGCTGTTCCTTGGCTTCGAGGCAATCGCGCTGGGAGTGCTTGTGGGCATCTATGCGCTTTTTTACCGGAGTTCCGCGCTCATGCTGGAACAGGCAGCGCGCTCCCAGCTCCTTGAAATGCAGTCCCAGCAATACCTTGCGCTGCAGGAGCATATACGCCAGACCGCGAAACTGCGCCACGACTTCCGCCATTCCATCCGCCTGATCGCCTCCCTTGCCGAACAGGGCGACACCGACAGTATTCAGGCGCATATAGCGGAATACGAAACCATGCTCGACAGGCACGCCATTGCAAATTACTGTAAAAATGCGGCTCTGAACGCCCTTTTCGGCTATTATCATGAAATGGCTGCCGCCGCGGATATCCGCACAGACTGGAACATCAGGCTGCCGGAACCGCTCCCTTTCTCTGAACTTGACATAACATGGCTGTTCGGGAACCTGATGGAGAACGCCATCGCCGGATGCCGGACTGTCCCGAGGGACTCCCGGTATTTCCGCCTGGCTGCGGAAGTCCGCCACGGCAACAGGCTGTATATCGTCTCCACCAACAGCTTTGACGGCAAAGTCAGGAAAGGGAAGGACGGCTACCGCTCCACCAGACATGACGGAAACGCAATCGGGCTTTCCGCCATTGCCGCAGCCGCGGAAAAGTACGGCGGAAACGCAAAAGCCTCCAACAGTGATACAGAATTTTTTGTGGATGTGATGATGGAGATAGATGCAACAAAGGCAGGATGAGCGATCTGCCATATGTTTTACCTGTTCATTTTCTACATTTCATATTTTCATACTCTTTTTCACCGTTTATGAATGTCTGTTGCCTGAAAAGCATCACATTGCGGCAGACCCCCAGGCAAACCAAATACCCTGTAGTCTATGGCAGCGCCAGAGCACACCGCCGTAGACTACAGGGTATTTTCTCCTGATGCAGAGGCGCTGATCAATGATGCGATCTTTATTCTGTCTCTCTGGATCAGTTATTACCTTCAGGTTCCTGAGATTGTAATATGAAATTTTTTACTGTGCCGCCTGTCTCTTATCCAGTTCCGCACGGATCTCCGGATATTTTTTGTCCAGGTCGTAAGGAATAAGGACAACCACGCACAGGATTGTTGCAATGAGGGAAAGTCCGCCGAATGCGAAATTGATCGCAGTGCAGGCTTTCGGGAACTGTTCTGCCAGGTTCTGTCCCGCCGCCATGGCCGTATCCATAGCCGACGCGTTGTAAGCGCCCCACACAAGCAGCGCGGAGATCAGAGCCGATGCGGATGCAGACGCCAGCTTGTTCAAAAATCCGCTGATGGCATTCTGTGTGCCGCCCATATTTTTTCCGAATTTGTATTCCGTATAGTCAAATACATCCGGCAACATGGAGAAGAACATGGACTGGCGGAAGCCGAAGCCTAAACCGATCAGAGCCAAAGCAGCCGTAGCAACCGTGACGTTGGAAGTCAGGAACAAAATCAAATAGCCCACACAGTCTACAATGGCGCCGAACTGCATCAGTTTTACCTTGTGGATTCCCCGCCCGTTTAATGCAGCGGCAAGAAGCATCGTGGGGATCGCGCAGATGGTCAGCAGGGACAGGGCGATGGACATTGCGCTTTCATTTCCGATAATATATTTATAATAATACTGCATTGCGCCGTACATACCCAGATAACCTACGAACAGGCAGTAGCACAGCCCCAGAATCATAATGAAATATTTGTTCTTAAACACATGCCCCATATCCTCCATAAAAGAAGATTTCTGCGCGGCCGTGGTAGGTGGATTGATCTCCACAATGCTGAACACGCAGATGCAGAAAATCGCTACCACCATAAGTCCCAGCACAATATTCGTATTGCGGTAGCCCGCTGCCAGAGCTGCGCCGGAAGCATCCTTTGAACCTGAGAAATAGTAAACCAGAGGCAGCGTGAACAGGGAAGATGTCAGGGAACCAAGGTTTGAGAATACAGTACGGGAGGTTGCAATCTTTGTACGTTCAGCCGGTTCCTCGGACAATGCTGAAACAATCGGCGCCATAGGGATGTTCACCAGTGTATAGCCAAAAGAGAAAATGATATAGGTGATATAAGCCCATGCCAGTTTTGCCCCTGCGCTCCATGCGGTGGGAACGGAGAATACCAAAACCATGCCCACGGCCAATACAGGCGCGCCAAACAGCATCCATGGACGGTAACGCCCCATTTTTGTGTCCGTATGGTCAATAAATACACCTACCATATAATCCGTAAACGCATCAATAAATTTTGTGACAACGAACATAAATCCTACCGCGCCGGCCTCCAGCCCCGCACAGTTCGTATAATAGAACAATAAATACGTATTGGCCAGCAGATACGCCAGATTGCAGGCATAGTCGCTGATCCCAAAACCAATACGCTGCCTCCATTTAAATTTTGTCGTTTTATAATAAGACGGTTCGTGTTTTAAAATCTGCATAAAATATCCTCCTCATAAAATATTTCGCATTTGCCCTTTCTTTTCCTACTCATTCATCTTTTTCAATACATAGTCTGCCTGTTCTCTGGTCATCATGGGGGTGCCCAGAAACGGCTCCGTCACTTTATAATAGGGAAGCGGCACGCAGAGGCAGCACCATTCAAAGGTATCCTGGTTCATCATGTTTTCTACCTGCGGCGGCAGATCCGCCTTTAAGATCTCATGGTATTTCTCACTGGCGATAAACCATGCAAGGGGCGTCATTTCGGTATAGATAAACGGCCTGTCGCCTCCGGTCACCATCAGCAGTTCCCGATAAAGGATCTCTGCGGAAGAAGTTCCGATACATAATTCATACCCTCCGTCTTCCACAATCCATTGTTCCTGGGAAACCGAGAAAAATTCAAATGCCTTGCGGTCCAGGGACAGCACAGCCTCCCTGCTTTCCCCTGCCTTCAGGGAAACCTTACAGAATGCTTTCAGTTCTTTTACCGGATGGTCTGTAATGGAATCGGGATGAGACACATAAAGCTGGATAACCTGGCTCCCCGCGCGCAGGCCCGTATTTTTTACCGGAATGCGGATCTCCACCGTCTCCTCCGGCGTAATATTGCGCTTTGACAGCGCCGGTTTTCCAATTTCAAAGCGGGTATAACTCAATCCATGGCCAAAAGGATAAAGCACCGGAAGCTTCCGTTTCTCATACCAGCGGTAGCCCACATAGATTCCTTCCCCGTACAGGACGTTTGGCATATCCTTGCAGCCCCGGCAGAAATTCAGGTAGGCCGGGGTGTGCTCCTCACAGACAGGCCATGTTTCCGCCAGACGACCTCCCGGTTCCCCATTTCCAAACAGGATATTCACGGTTGCAGGTGCAACTGCTTCTCCTCCCAGACTGTTATACACCACTGCCGACACCTTGTCTTCCCACTTGGAAATATCCAGGACACTTCCGCAGGATAGAACCAGGATAATGTTGTCCGTCACCTTCACAAGTTCATCCAGAAGCTCCCTCTGCCCCTGTGGGAGCTGTATGTCTGCACGGTCATACCCTTCTGACTCATAGCAGTATCCAAGTCCTGCAAATACGACTACCCTGTCCGCTGCTTTTGCCGCCTCCACAGCCTCCGTTATCAGTTCCGGCACTGCGGGCTCCACAGGCGGAAAATCGTGGATGAGCTGATAACCGGGAACATAAGTTACATCCGGCACGATCTCTTTCACCGCATCCAGATACGTGTCAATGCGGTAACCGTTCATATGCCCGGATCCGCCGCCCATATAGGAAGGATCTTCCGCCAGTTTTCCTACCAGAAGCAGGTTTTGCTGCGTTTTTTCCAGAGGAAGGATGCCGTCATTTTTCAAAAGCACAATACATTTCTCCGCCGCAATACGCGCCTGCTCATGAAGTTCCTCCATATCTGCCTCTGCGGGAGTGGTTGCATATAACTGTTCCACAAGGTCAAATACACGCTCCAGACCGGTATCAAGGGTCTCTTCCTTCACTTTTCCCGCCTTTACGGCCTCAAAGAGTTCCTGAGAATGGATTGCCACCGGCGCAAGCTCGATATCCATCATCCCGCAGTTGTGTCCCTCTGCTTTATTGTGGTGGATGGCGGCAAAATCCGAGACAACTACGCCGTCAAATCCCAGTTCTTTCCGTAACAGGTCGCAGATATGCCGGTTGGAATTGACCCATTCCCCATTGACCTGATTGTAGGAAGACATAATGGAAAGCGGCTTTCCTTTTTCCATTGCAATCTCAAACGCCCGCAGATACACTTCCCGCAAGGCCCTCTCAGAAACCACGGAGTTGGTGGTCATGCGTTCAAATTCCTGATTGTTGCAGATAAAATGCTTCAGCGTGGCAGCCACTTTTCCACTCTGCAGCCCCTGGATGTACGCCCCCGCCATCTCCCCGGCCACAACCGGATCCTCGGAAAAATACTCAAAATTCCTTCCGCACAGAGGGCTTCTCTTGATATTCACGCCCGGACGGAAGAGCCAGTTGACCAAAGTAGGATTGGCCCGGCATTCCTGTGCAAAATGCGCCCCTGTCTCATAGGCAAGCTCTTCGTCCCAGCTCATTGCCAGACAGGCGTCCGACGGAAAAGCCACGGGATGGTACTCCCCGTCCCCCTGCACAGGCCTCCCTGAACGGAAATAATCCGCCCCGCCCCGGGGATTGTCCTGAGGGACACTGCCGTTCAGTCCAAGCCGGGGTACACGCCCGAAACTTCCGTCCGCCTGCGCGCACAGGGAACACTTTTCTTCCAAAGTGAGCTGCGCAAGGATCTCCCTCGATTTTCTGCTCATAAAATCACCTCTCTTGTTTGTAAACGCTCCCCAATAATCCATTGTCTCCCGCTTCGCAGCTTTCTCCCGCCATGGGCGCACAGGATTTTCGGCAGCGTTCCTTTTCAGTAAAACAAATATACAGTACATCCCGCTATAAAACAATTGGTAAGTTTGTGCTATTTAATTGACAATTTTTGACCTCCACGATACAATTCAGATGGAACTTAAGATCTGCTGTAAAATAGCATACGTATATAATGCCCTAGATGAAAATTCAGACAGCCAAGACGGGCACATTGTTTTTTCACAGCGTCTTATTGACTATCCATAAGAAATCACCCGCAAAGGCAGGTGCAAAAGATCATTCCGATAGTCCGTATAAAAAAGGAGGCGGTCATGGAAAATTTTGATATGATTCTGGATTATTTAAATACGTATAATGAGGACGAATTGTTTTACAAAAAATATTATGAACTACAGGATGAACCGGAAAAGCAAGATCAGTTTATCCAGGATTTTGGTATGCAGAAAATCATAGAACACCGTCTGATCGTGCCCCATCTACAGATTTATCCGATCGAACACAAAATGCCTTATGAAAATATCTCCATTCCCGAACAGTACATGTTTGACGATAAAATGAGCAGCCGCGACGCATTTTTAAGCAAGCACAACCGATATTCTCCGGTGTATCTGCATACCCACAATTATTTTGAACTGTTTTACGTCATGACCGGGCAGTGCCGCCAGACGATCAGCAGTGAATACATGACCCTGAAAGCCGGGGATCTTTGCTTCATCGCGCCTTATACCCGGCATTCTCTGGAAGTGTTTGACGACAGCATCATCATTAATATCCTGATCCGCATCTCTACATTTGACGATATTTTCTTTAACCTGCTGCGAAACAAAAATATCCTCTCGCTGTTTTTTATGGACAGCCTGTACTCATCCCGCCAGATGGATTATCTGATTTTCCAGACCCACGGGGACGAGGATATTTACGCGGAGATTTTGTCCATGATGCTGGAACAGATGGCGGACGATGAATATACGAACCGCATTATCTACAATCTGCTCAGTGTTTTTTTCACAAAGCTGGTGCGCAAATACGGGAAAACCGCCAGTTATTCCATAAAACATAAAAATACGGACGCCCACCTGCAGGACATCATTTCCTATATTTACGACCACTACCAGTCCGTCACCCTGAACGAACTGGCGGAACATTTCCATTTTTCCACCGCTTACTGCTCCCGGCTGATCAAAAGCCAGACCGGACGAAATTTCAAAGATCTGCTGAAAGATATCCGCCTGCGTAAAGCGCAGAACATGCTGCTTACCACAAACGCCAAAATTTCCGACATCAGCAGCCATTTGGGATATGAGAATAAAGAAAGTTTTAACCGGTTATTCAAACAGCATTACGGAATGTCTCCAGGCGCTTACAGGGAAAATGCCGCGGCAACGACACTGTTTGTCCGCAAATAATATTTATGCTTCATTCCGTTGTATAAACGTCTGTTTATGGGAATACTTGTTATAATGTTGGAAACATTTGTTATGATTATGAGAAATTGCAACAGATATTTTCAATATACTTCGAGAGATTCCAATGTACTTTTTATCCTGAAAGTACACTCTCCTGACAGGAGGTTCACCATGGCGAATATACAGCTTGCGGATAATTTAAAACGATATCGGGAATATCACGGTTTTACTCAGCAGGCTTTGTCTGACAAGATCAATATTTCCCGTCAGGCATACTCCAATTACGAGACCGGAAAAAGAACCCCTGACATGGGACTTTTATCCAGGCTGTGTGATATCTATGCCATCTCTCTGGATCAACTGGTACGCCAGCCTTTTACCCACGAGATCCGGGACACGGCGGTCCCCTATCAGTATCAGGCCTGCTACAAACGTGATTCCGAAGATACCCTTTACCTGACCGACGAAGAGATCAGTTTTGTACTGGAATACCGCGGCGCCGAGTGGGAACGGAGGCATCTGATCGGCTACGTACTCCGTCACACGCACAATACACACGGACGTATGACCATGCCGGAACCGTCGGAACAGTCGGAGACGTAGTCAAAGACTCCGAAGCAGGCTGACAGGGTCTTTGGTCAACACTCCGTTTCGGTCGTCGCTGCACAAGTGCCGCCGGCACCTGGCAACCCTTGCGGCAGCCGCCAAAAGGACATACAAAAACAGATCCACCTGGCTCGTTGCTTTGTGGAAATAAAAAACAGGTGGCTTGCCACCTGTTTTTTCATGCCCGCTTTTCTATGTATGATCGCCATGTATCGTTTTCGATACAAAACATATTTTTGCTTCAATTCGTTGTATTCACTTTTGCTTTCAGAAAAAATTGCTATAATAACGTAAACGATTGTTGCGTATATTTAAAATAGCAACAGATAATTTCGACGTATCATGAGGTTTTCAAGACTGTTTCTATATTCCGTTCTGAAAAGGAACCTCATGGCTGGAGGTACATAATGGCGAATATACAGCTTACGGACAATTTGAAAAAATATCGGAAATTTCATGGCTTTACCCAACGGGTTTTATCTGAAAAAATTAACATCTCCCGTCAGGCATACTCCAATTATGAAAGGGGAAAGCGCTCTCCTGATGCAGAGGTGCTGGACAAATTATGTGATCTTTACTCCCTCTCTCTGGATCAGTTGGTACGTCAGCCGTTTTCTTCTGAAAACAGAGAACCGTCGTTTTCCTGTCAGGTCTGCTACAGGGCGGATTCCAAAGATACGCTTTATCTCACGGATGAAGAAATCCACTTTGTGATGGAATACCGGGGCGCCGAGTGGGAACGAAAACATCTCATCGGCTATGTACTCCATTACCTGCATAATGTACATGGCCGCATGACCGCACCGGGAAAGGATTCCTGAGGCCTGAGCCCCCTCAATGAATCTCCTGTTTCCTACAAAGGCTGATGAGAAGCTTTCTGCCTGGACTTCCTTTCCTTCTTCCTGACAGGCTCCGTCTGTCCTGCGCCTTCTTCCTCCTGCTGCGGATAGCGCTCCATCAGTTTCTTCATATCATGGTTCATCACGTAAAAATACATTCCTATCAGGAGCAGTCCCGCGCTTACCCAGGCTGCCGGACCTGCAAAACATACTCCGGCATAGCTCCTGTATCCTGAGGAAATCCATGCCGTAATCCCTCTTGCAGCAAGTTCGATAACCCCGGCCGTCATGGGAAGCAGCCCGTAACCCATTCCCTGAATACCATTTCTGTAAATATTTACAATGGCCAGAGGCAGGAAAAAGATTCCCGTACATTTCAGATAAACATCTACCAGGCTGATGACCTCCGACACATTTTCCGACAGGAACAGGTAGGTCATATACTTTCCTCCTGTGAGAATCCATGCCCCCACTGCAAAAGAATAGGCCGCTGAGATCAATGTGGCCGCCTTAAATCCCTGACGAATCCGCACCACCTTGCCTGCGCCTACATTTTGCGCGCAGTATGTAGCCATGGTCGTTCCCATTGCTACATAAGCCTGCGTTACCACCTGTTCAATCTTACTTGCCGCGGTAAATGCAGCCACTGCGGTAGAACCCAGCATATTCAGCGCTGTCTGCACCATCATCGTTCCGACCGCGGTAATCGAATACTGTAACGCCATCGGAAAGCCGACCCCAAGCTGCATTTTCAAAAGATGCGCCCCTGGCCTCCAGTCTTCCTTCTCCATGCGCAGAAGCGGTACTTTCTTTACGATATAAACCAGGCACAGCACGCCGGACACTCCCTGCGCCGCAACGGTAGCATAAGCCGCTCCTGCCGCCCCCAGTCCAAACACAACGATCAGAACCAAATCCAGTATAATATTCAAAACAGCCGATAAAATCAAAAAATAAAGCGGAATCCTGCTGTTTCCCAAAGCGCGCAGGATACAGGCCAGCAGATTATACAGCATCTGTGCCACGATCCCCGCGCAGATAATCATGATATATGCATATGCGTCCGCAAAAATGTCAGATGGCGTCTGCATGAACCGGAGCAGAGGCTTCATAAATGCCATACTCACTACAGTCAAAATGATTGACATAATCAGTGACAGTATCACGGCGCCGCCTACGGTCTGCCGCATTGCCTTCATATCCCCGGCTCCGAACTTCTGAGCCGTCAATACCGTGAATCCTGCCGTCATCCCAAGTACAAACCCGATGATCAGGAACATAATGGTTCCCGTGCTTCCTACTGCCGCCAGCGCCTTCGTCCCGACGAACTTTCCTACGATCATCGTATCCGCCATATTATAGAACTGCTGGAATACATTCCCGATAAAAATGGGGAGCGTAAAGTTCAAAATGGTTTTCGCCGGGTTTCCTGTTGTCATGTCTTGTTGTAATGTCTTCATAGTCCATCCTCCTTTTCTACTTTTTGTGCCGGATGCCGCCGCCCCTGCCGGAGTATGTATATTGAAAACATCCTCCCGGCAAGATGCCGGTCCATCACCCTCAAAAAAATGCACGGATTCTATTATATGAAAGATTTCCTGCACATTCAATCTGAAATAATCACAAAAATAAAAAGTTTTTACCCCCTAAATCCTGAAATACTCACAATCCTTATACAGACACGACGCATCTTCCCCCCTTTTCCGCTGCTGAAATACAACGAAAAAATCCATGAAGCCTCCTCCATGGATTTTTTCGTTATCCCCGCGAAACAACGGGTCAAATGGACATATTGTCATGTCCATTTGGCGGCGGCTGCGGGGTCTTTGACGCAGAGCTGCAAGCCGGCCAGTTATTTTCGGTATGCGGCAGCATTCCACCGCAGTTCATTCTTAAACTGCCGGATCGTCGTATCCTTGTCGATATACACGGCTTCAATCCCCATTGCGTTTGCCCAGTCGCCCATCTGCTCAGAGGTCAGGTCATAGGAAAATGCCGTATGGTGTGCGCCGCCTGCCAGGATCCACGCCTGGGCTCCTGTCTGCAGGTTTGGCCTGGGCGTCCAGAATGCAGTTGCCACCGGAAGCTTCGGCATCGGCTTTTCTACTTTCTTACAGTCCACATCGTTGATAATCAGACGGAAACGCGTTCCCAGATCAATCAGGGAGGTGGCTACCGCAGGGCCTGTCTTAGAGGTAAATACAAGACGCGCCGGATCTTCCCTGTCGCCCATAGACAAGGGCTGTTCCTTAATACGGATCGGCCCCTCTGCGATCGACGGGCATACCTCCAGCATATGGGCCTGCAGGATTCCTTCCTTTCCGGGAACCAGATTGTAAGTATAATCCTCCATAAAAGACGTTCCCTTTGCATCCTTCATCCCCTGGGTCATGATCTTCATGATACGCACCATGGCAGCCGTCTTCCAGTCTCCTTCGCCGCCAAATCCATAGCCTTTTTCCATCAGCCTCTGGATGGCAAGCCCCGGAAGCTGTTTCAGCCCGCCCAAATCCCCGAAATGGGTCACGATTGCCTGATAGCCTTTTTCCTCCAAAAACCTCTCAAATCCAATCTCAATTCCGGCCTGAACGGCAACATGCTCCCGAAATTCCTTTTCATCCCTTCCCTCCAGAAGGATTTCATATTTGCTGTAATATTCTTCCACAAGTGCGTCAATATCGGGCTTGGAAACCGCGTTGACTCTCTCCGCGATTTCATTGACCGGATAAGCGTCAATCTCCCAACCAAACTGGATTTGAGCCTCCACCTTGTCCCCTTCGGTTACCGCCACATTACGCATATTGTCCGCAACCCGCATCACGCGTACATGGCTGCTCTCAATGACGCCCACTGCGGTGCGCATCCAGGAGCCGATGTTCTTCTGTACGGCTTCGTCTGCCCAGAATCCGACTACCACCTTCCTCTCCATTCCAAGGCGGCTGAAAATATGCCCGTACTCCCTGTCGCCGTGTGCGGACTGGTTTTCATTCATAAAATCCATATCAATGGAATCATACGGAATTTCCTGGTTAAACTGGGTGTGCAGATGGAGCAGAGGCTTGCGGTACTCCTGCAGTCCCAAAATCCACGATTTCGCCGGTGAAAACGTATGCATCCAGGTAATCACTCCGGCACACTCTTCATCTGTATTTGCCTCATTCAATGTCTTTCGGATCAATTCATTGGTAATCAAGGTCGGTTTCCAGACCACTTCATAAGGGAGATTACCGGATGCATTCCATGCATCTACAATGATACGGGAATGCTCTGCCACGTGCGCAAGGCATTCGTCCCCGTAAAGATCCTGTGAACCCGTACAAAACCAAAATTTATAAGCTTTCTGCTGCATGATAAACTCCTCCTTCTATTCTCAAAAACTTCCCGCCGTTATCCTCTCTGTCCATAATACGCATTGGCGCCATGTTTCCTGTAATAGTGCTTGTCCTGCAGTTCCTGAGGCGCGGGCTTGTTGTCCGGATTTATTGCCTCGCAGCGCAGCGCCATCTTCGCCACCTCTTCCAGCACCACCGCGTTATGGACTGCCTCATGGGCATCCTTACCCCAGGTGAACGGGCCGTGGTTCTTACAGAGTACCGCCGGAACCGCAATATAATCCTTGTTCCTGCGTTCAAATTCATCCGCAATCAAAATCCCGGTATTCCGTTCATAGGCCTCTGCGATTTCCTCTTTCGTCAGGTTCCGCACACAGGGAACTTCACCGTAAATATAGTCTGCATGGGTCGTCCCATAACAGGGGATATCTCTCCCTGCCTGCGCCCAGCTTGTTGCCCAGGGTGAGTGGGTATGCACGATTCCCCCGATCTTCGGGAAACGGCTGTAAAGAATCCTGTGGGTCGCAGTGTCGGAAGAAGGGTTGTACCTTCCTTCCACTTGATTGCCGTCCAGATCCACCACCACCATATCCTCCGGAGTCAGGCTGTCATACTCCACACCGCTGGGTTTAATGACAAACAGCCCGGATTCCCTGTCGATCCCGCTTACATTTCCCCATGTAAATGTAACCAGATTATACTTTGGAAGAAGCATATTTGCCTCATAAACCTGTTGTTTTAATTGTTCCAACATTTTTTGTATCTCCTTTTCCTTTATTCCTGCAAGGCCGCCGCCCGAATATACAGGATATATCCTTTCCGCGGCGGCCTCTGATGTCTGCGTTCTACGATAAGCTTTCCACTGCCGCACGTTCAATCGGAAGCCCCGCCTTATAGCGCGCCATAAATTCCTCAAATCCCCTGACATCCTCTGCTTTTGGAGAAATGCTCTCTCCCTCTTCTCCATGAAATACCTTCTGCGCCAGATAGTCCGCCAGAGTTTCTCCCACCCCTTTGTTCTTCATATAGGAAGCCAGAAGCGCCATCCCCCACGCGCCGCCTTCTCCGGCTGTCTCCATGACAAAGACCGGGGTGTCGATGGACGCGGCCATGATCTGCTGTCCCACGCCTTTTGTCTTGAACAGGCCGCCGTGCCCCAGCATTTTGTCAAGCTGCACATGCTCCTCTTTCATCAGGATATCCATCCCTGTCTTCAACGCGCCAAGGGAAGTGAAGAGATGCACGCGCATAAAATTCGCAAGGTCAAATCTGCTGTCCGGCTTGCGGACAAACAACGGCCTTCCCTCCTCAAATCCGGTGATATGCTCCCCGGAAAAATAATTGTATGCCAGAAGCCCGCCGCAGTCTGAATCCCCTTCCAAAGCTTTACGGTAAAGGGTTCCATACAAATTGTTCATATCCACTTTTGCGCCGAATGCTTCTAAACATTCTTTAAACAGGTTCACCCATGCATTCAGATCCGAAGTACAGTTGTTGCAGTGTACCATTGCCACCGGCTCCCCCGTAGGCGTAGTCACCATGTCAATCTCCTCATAGGGCCGGGACAATGCTTTTTCCAGGACCGCCATGGCAAATACACTGGTTCCTGCGGAGACATTTCCTGTGCGCACCGCCACGCTGTTGGTGGCGGCCATTCCGGTTCCCGCATCCCCCTCAGGCGGGCAAAGTGGAATCCCCCCCTTGAGTTTCCCGCTCACATCCAAAAGCTTTGCGCCTTCCTCAGTCAATACGCCTGCCGCTTCTCCGGCCACAAGCACCCTGGGCAGTATTTCCTGAATCTTCCATGGAAATCCTTTATCTGAAACAAGCTCGCCGAACTGCTCCAACATCTTTCCGTCAAAATCCTTTGCCCCGGAATCAATGGGGAACATTCCCGCTGCCTCTCCGATCCCGATTACCTTTTCCCCGGTAAGCTTCCAGTGGATATATCCTGCCAATGTTGTCAGGAAACGGATCTCCTTCACATGTTCCTCACCGTTTAAAATCGCCTGATATAAATGTGCAATGCTCCAGCGCTGGGGGATATGGAATTGGAATACCTCCGAAAGCCGCTCCGAAGCCTCTCCGGTAATCGTGTTCCTCCATGTGCGGAACGGCGCCAGAAGCTCCCCCTCCCCGTCAAAGGGAAGATATCCGTGCATCATGCCGCTGAATCCGATGCTGCCCATGTTGGTCAGCTCCACTCCATACTGATTCCAGACGTCTTCTTTCAGCTTTGCATAACAGTCCTGAACCCCCGCCCAGATATCCTCCAGCGAGTAAGTCCAGATGTTATCCACATACCGGTTCTCCCAGCCATGCCCTCCAGAAGCAATCGGAACATTATTCTCATCCACCAATACCGCTTTGATCCTGGTAGAACCCAATTCGATCCCCAATACCGTCTGCCCCTGGCGGATCGCCTCTGCTGTTTTTTTGTTGTCCATAATTCAAGTTTCTCCTTTCCTGTATATTTTGTCATTCTACTTGACTTTTCAGGCATTCCATTCCCGTTTCTGCGATGCCCTTTTACTCTTTTTTCTTCTTCTCTTCCTGTATTCCAGTATAGCGCAGAATCCCGGATATAGAAAGAAAATTGTTATCCAATTATGGACATTTATTAACTTTCAGGATAAAATATGAAAAGAAAGCCAGGACAACGGCCGCCTCAGAAGAACTCTTTTTTAATACCATGATAAAAGAAGGGAAATACATATGTTAGCGAATTTTGAGAAAAGAAATTACAGCGGAAAAGAGCGGGTATGGGTGGGACGTTACCGGAACCTGCACAACCTCCCCCACTGGCATCTGGAATGTGAACTGATCTTTATCGAACGCGGGAAAACCATTGTCTCCCACAACCATCAGGAATATTCTCTGGATCCGGGCGACGCCATTTTCCTGGGAAGCAAGGACATCCACTATATCAAAAGCGCAGAGGACAGTATCGTGGATATGGCACTTTTCGATCCATCCATCATTCAGGATCTGCAGGGACAATACCGCTTAAAATGTGCAAAGCTTCAGCATGCTTATCCCATTGCCAGGTGTTTTGCAGACATCCGCCGGGAGCTGAATGGCCGGCCGCCGTTTTTCGAGCTGCAGTGCAGGGAATTCATTGCTGCACTGATGATACAGATCTTCCGGGGAGAAGAACTCTCGGAACGGACAGCCGGGGAAGAAGGCACCTCCATTTCGAATTATAAAAACCTCTTAGATGAGATTGAAAATAAATACAGCTACATCACTTTTTCTGATGCAGCTGCATTTATGGGGCTCTCACAGCCCTATTTTTCAAAATTTTTCCGAAAAATATCCGGCATGACATTTTCCCAGTACCTGAATATTGTGAAGACAGAGCATGCCATAAAAATGCTTCAGGACAATCAGTCCCGTATGTCCGTCACCGAAGTGTCCTCCCGCTGCGGATTCAATACAATTCGGCACTTTAACCGGATTTTCAGGGAGATCACAGGCATCTCCCCCCGGCAGCTCACCGCAGGCTATGTGCTGGATATCCGTCCCATCCGCACCGTACAGGATGCTTTTAACCCGACGCTTCAGAACTCGGAACTGTTATGAACCTGCCAGAACCCCTTTCCGCAGGCCGCTTACAGTGCATCGGCCTGGGTTTCCTCCCATCGGCCCGTTGCTTCGCGCGAATCAAAAATCAATCCGTATCTCCTGCTTTTCGATGTTGTGCCTCTTCACATATCCGGTCAATATCATGGTCAGCGCCCCGTCGCCCGTTACATTGCAGGCGGTTCCAAAGCTGTCCTGCAATGCAAAGATTGTCAGCATCAGGGCTGTGCCGCTCTCATCAAAGCCAAGCACCCCGGTGATCAGCCCCAGAGACGCCATAACCGTCCCGCCCGGTACTCCCGGCGCGCCAATGGCAAATACGCCGAGCAGCAGGCAGAACAGCACCATGGTTCCCGGAGACGGCATTGAGCCGTACAGGATTTTGGATACTGTCATGACAAAGAACACCTCCGTCAATACAGACCCGCACAGATGGATATTGGCAAACAGCGGAATCCCAAAATCCACCATATCGTCCCGAAGCGCAGGCTCTGACTTTTTTGCACAGTTCAGGGCCACTGCAAGGGTTGCCGCCGAAGACATGGTCCCCACCGCGGTAATATAGGCCGGGCCGTAATTGCGGATCACATCCAGCGGATTGCTTCCCGAATAGGCTCCGCCTGCTGCATACAATACCGCCATCCAGATAAAATGCCCCGCCATGACGATCAGCACAACTTTGATAAATACAGGAAGCTGTTTCGTAATCGTTCCCTCATAGGACAAAGAACAGAAGGTAAATGCAATAAATACCGGCAGAAGCGGAATCACAATCTTCTTTACAATTTCCAATACAATCTTCTGAAATTCATCTAAAATCCGGGTAATTGTGACGGCCTTTGTCCATGTAGCCGCCAGGCCGAGCAATACGGAAAATACCAGCGCGCTCATGACAGGCATGATCTGAGGAATATCGAGCTGGAATACCACTTCCGGCAGTTCCTTAAGCCCCTCCACATCCGATGCGATCGAAAGATGGGGGATCAGGCCGTATCCGGCAGCCATGGACAGAAACGCCGCCAATATGGAAGACACATAGGCGCATGCTACCGCAACGCCCAGCATCCGCGAAGCATGATTCCCCAGCTTTGTAATGGACGGGGCGATAAAGCCGATCACGATCAGCGGTACGCAGAATGTAATCAGCTGCCCCAGCACGTACCTGACTGTCACCACCACGTTCATAACTGTCACATTTGCTGCCTGCCCGATCAGAATTCCCGCCGCAACTCCCAGAAGCAGCCGAAACGGCAGGCTTTTAAAAATCTTACTCATGATAACCCTCCCTTTTTACAAAGTAACGCCCCCTCACTTTCGTTCGTGGGCAAACCGTCGGAAGACATTTTGAAAAATGCCTTCCTCCTGTTTCTTCACAAGCACTCTTCTCTACATATTCTTACCAATCTATGCGTGTCGGCCATCCGGCAGAACCGGAATTTCTCCCATTGGCTGTACCATTGCAGATCACAGCTTATAGAGCGGCATAAGGATGCCGGCATTCTGTTGTCTGACTCTGGATCAGATTACACGAATGCGCAGACAGGATATCCTCTTCCATATCCCGCCTGCGCATCCGAAAAGCCTCAAAAGACTTTACATACATCTTCCCTGGCCGCTATACAGTTTTCCTTAAGCCTTACATTCCAGCCTGGGCCGCAACCTCAGCCGCGAAATCATCAACCTTTTTCTCCAGGCCTTCCCCTGTCTCAAAGCGGATAAACTGCTTCACAGTGACATTGGCATTGTTTTCCTTTGCCACCTTATCCACATACTTTGCAACAGTCAGGTCACTGTCCTGGACATAGACCTGATCCAACAGGCAGATTTCCTTCAATTCCTTATTCAGACGGCCAATAATCATCTTCTCAATGATATTGTCCGGCTTCTCCGGATTTTCCTTCTTCGCCTGAGCCAGAAGGATCTCCTTCTCATGATCCATGTATTCCTGAGAAACCTCGGCGCGGGATACGTACTTCGGATACATCGCCGCTACCTGCATCGCCACATTCTTGAGACATGTCTTAATGCTGTCATTGATCACGTCTGTATCAGCCACAACGAGAACGCCGATCCTGCCGCCGCCGTGGATATAGGATACCACACAGCCGTCTGTCTTCACCTGCTCATATCTTCTGATATTCAGGTTCTCTCCGATCACTGCGATCTTCTCTACCAGCGCTTCTTTCACGGTCTTGCCGGAGTCTTCTTTCCACGCCTCTGCCATAAATGCATCCATATCTGCCGCATCTGTATCCACAGCCTGCCTGGCTACTGCCTCAACAAATGCCTGAAAATCTGCATTCTTCGCCACAAAGTCTGTCTCGGAATTTACTTCGACGATAGCTGCAACCTTATCCTCCCTGACAACCGTGCGTACAATCCCTTCTGCGGCAATTCTTCCGGCTTTCTTCTCTGCCTTTGCCTGCCCGTTCTTTCTCAGATATTCGATTGCTTTATCCATATCACCACTGGTCTCTGTGAGAGCCTTCTTGCAGTCCATCATTCCTGCGCCTGTCATTTCTCTCAATTCTTTTACCATGCCTGCTGTAATTGCCATGATTTTTTTCCTCCATCTATTCATTAGAACGCTCTGGAAATCTCCCCTGTCCTGTCTCTGCGGCCGACCGCACAGCCGTCTGCTGTACAGGCCTGTCCGCAAGGAGATTCCTCCGCCTTACGCTTCTACGGCCTCTTCTTCTGCCGCTTCTTCATAATATTCTTCCGCCGCACCCTGATTTGCCTCGATCACAGCGTCCGCCATCTTAGATACGATCAGCTTCACCGCACGGATCGCATCGTCATTGCCCGGGATCACGTAATCCAGTTCTTCAGGATCACAGTTAGTATCACAGATTCCGATCAGCGGAATACCCAGTGTATGTGCTTCCTGAACACAGATCCTCTCCTTCTTCGGGTCTACGATAAAGATCGCGTCAGGAATCCTCTTCATCTCCTTGATACCGCCCAGATTCTTCTCCAGCTTGGTCCATTCCTTCTTCAGTTCAATGACTTCTTTCTTCGGCAGTACCTCAAAAGTTCCGTCCTCTTCCATTCTCTCAATGTCTTTCAGCCTCTGGATACGGCTCTGGATCGTCTTAAAGTTGGTGAGCATACCGCCTAACCATCTCTCATTCACATAGAACATGCCGCAGCGTTCTGCTTCTGTACGGATTGCATCCTGCGCCTGCTTCTTCGTCCCTACAAACAGGATCGTGCCGCCCTCCGCCACGATATCGGCAACCGCCTGATATGCCTCGTCAACCATACCTACAGACTTCTGAAGGTCAATGATATAGATGCCGTTCCTCTCCGTATAAATGTACGGAGCCATCTTAGGGTTCCATCTTCTCGTCTGATGTCCAAAGTGAACACCTGCTTCTAAAAGCTGCTTCATTGAAATAACGCTCATGTTTCTTTCCTCCATTTGGTTTTAATCTTCCACATGCTTCATTTTTTCCGAAACCGTCCTGTCCTCACAGGCTTAGGCACCCGCGGAAAAATCCACATACGTGTTTTTTGCAACGCTAGTAGTATAGCATAGAAAGCAATAAGGCGCAAGGATTTTCCAGAAAACTGTTAGAATTTAGAACTGTTGGAACGCTTCTTACAGAATCCACGCATCCTCATTGGTCGTGGAAATAGCCACGGCGCCTGCGTCAAGCGCGCCGATTATATCTTCTTTGTCAGAAACCAGGCCTCCGCAAATCACCGGAACCGAAAGCGCCTGAACCACTTTCCTCGTCACTTTGGGCATGACTCCCGGCAGGATTTCCACCATATCCGCATTGAATCCTTCCTGGCGCACCACATTTTCCAGCGCGATCGAATCCAGCACAAAAAAACGCAGGACCGTAAAAAATCCCAGTTCTCTCCCCCTCTTTATTACTCCCGGCCTGGTGGAAATGATCCCGTCTGCATCGGTCATTTTTCGGATAAAATCCACGGAAATTTCCTTACCTGACAGACCGCCCACCAGATCCATATGCACAATCGCAACCTTCCCCGCATCCTTGACCGCCTTTACGATTGAATCAATACTGCAGATATCTCCGAACAGAATAAATACCACCTTTGACTCCTGCGCCGTACATCTGCGGACGCCTTCCCAGTCTTTGACCGCCATAATGACCGGCGTGTCCTCGATTGTCTCCATGATCTTCTGTCTTTCCTCCATGCCCTGCCTCCACCGGAAACTGTCTGAAAAGCCATACAATTTCCCATATGAAAAAATCCCCCTCGTCTGTTACCACAGAACGAGGGGTTCTTATCTTTTGTTCTTCTATATTAAAAAATTCTCATTAGTAACGCACATAAACCATTCCGCCCTGAACAGGTCCGACTATAACGCCTACGCCCTCTGTTGCAGCATGAATCATCTGGCCGCCTCCAATATAGATGCCACAATGACCCGAATTTACGCAGATATCACCCGGCTGCGGGTCGCTAACCTGCGGCCATGCAAGAAATGTATACGTCGTACCCAGACGGTTATAACTTCCTGTCAGACAATAGCTTACGAATCCTGAACAATCGAATGCTCCCGGTGAGCAGGCTCCCCATACATATTCTGCATTACCTACCCATCCGTATGCACGGTCTACGATCGAATTGCCAGTATATGCATCATAACTCGGTTCCGGCTGTGTTGCCGTAACATCTTCGCCTGTATCCGTGTTATCCTCAACTGTATTATCTACTGTCTGATCATCACCGGTTGTACTATCGGCGGTTGTGTTGTCTTCTGTTACACCCGACGGCTCTTCCGGCGCTGCCGCTGTCCCCTCCGATGTGGATGTATCTGTCGTCTGTGACTGAATTGCCGCCCGGGCGGTTGTCCCTGCCACTGCTGCCGGCCTTGTTGCTGCCGCTGCAGCCGCTGCCCGCTGTGCTGCCGCTGCTTCTTCCGCCGCACGGATCCTTGCTGCCTCTGCCTCCTGAGCTGCAATCTGAATCATCTGATCCAGATTCTCAACTTCATCACGCTTAGACTCGATCGTAGTAGAAAGCTCATTGGACTGTACCTGATATTCAGCTTCCATGCTATGGAGCGCTTTATCTTCCTCTTCCAATGTTGTTTTCAATTCTTCTACTTCGTTCACGGTGTTCGCATATTCCTGAAGCATCTCCCGGTCATATGTATGTACCTTCTCAATATACTCTGCCTGAGTAAGGGCTTCTGCCATACTTCCGGATGTAGCGAGCCGCTCCATCGCCGAAACATCACCCTCTTCATACATATATTTAATACGCAGCTTCATATCTTCATATTGCTGCTGTTTCTTCTCTTCTGCAACCGCAAGATCTGCCTGAGCCTGTACGATCTCCTGACCTTTTGCGATCAGCTGACCTTCCAGTTCATTCATCTTGATCATCAATGTATTTAATTGTGTCTGTAAATCATTTACCTCGCCTTCAACCGCTGCTTTCTGATTCTCCAGATTAGCCTGCTTTTCCTCTTCTGGTGAGGCAAATACAGGCGTGACAATCATGGAACAAGCCAAAGTAATTGCAAGTAACAGACTGCGTACTTTTTTAAATTTCATCTTGTCACCTTTCCTTATTACTTTTTAATTATCTATATGTCCCCACATATGCTAGTATCATACAACACTTAACATCATTTTTCAATGTTTTTTTCCAATTTTTTTCAAAAAGTACAAAAAACAAATTAAAAATGTGTTTTCTTCCTAACCATACATTAACATTATAAAATATATTCCGAGTTTTTGCAATACCTTTTTAACAATTTTGTAATATTCTTATACTACGTGTTAGAATCCGCTGTCATATAAGCCTTTTTTATGGATGATTCAGCCCTTCCATTTTTATATTTTCTTCTGAATCCGAAGGATATTCTGCCCGTTTTTATATTCGTAAAAAACCGCATCCATGCTCTTTTTTACCATATAGATCCCAAGCCCCCCGATCTTTCGCTCTTCTATAGAAAGATCTAAATCAGGATCCTCCTTTGCAAGCGGATTATACGGAATTCCGCTGTCCATAAACGTCAGTTCCACCGCACAGGGTTCTTTCAGAAACTCCACACGGACGGTCGCAGGACCCACGCCAAAACGGTAGGCATAATGGGCAATATTGCCAAACAGCTCGTCAATGGCAATATCAATCTGTATCTGCGCTTTCATGGGACAGCCTATGGCCTCCAGCTGTTCATCCACAAAGGCAGTCGCCCGTGCTATATTTTCTACCGTCGCATCCATTGTCAATTCCTTCATGGCTTTCTCCCATCCTTCCATAACAAACGTCCGCCCCACAGGGGCATGTATTACGGGATGCCCCTGTGGGTAAACTCATACAGATTTCTTCATGGGCTCCAGATATTCCAGACAGAGCATCGTAATATCATCAAACTGCGGCGCATCCCCCGCAAAGGAATCAATATCTTCTTTGACTTTGGCCAGCAGCCGAGTCGGATGCCGCGCCGCATTCTTCCCCAGAACCGCCTGAAGCCGCTCCATGCCGTAAAGCTCGTTGTCCCCATTCATCGCCTCTGTCACACCGTCCGTATACTGGAACAGCTTATCCCCCGGCGCAAGCTGCATGGTCCCGCAGCGGTAGCTCATCCCCTCCATACCGGCCAGGACAAATCCCGCCCGGATCTTATAGGCCTCAAAGACTCCGTCCTTTCTACAGATAAACGGGATCTCATGCCCTGCATTGACAAAGGTAAATTCCCCGCTCACTAGATCCAGCACTCCCTCAAATGCTGTGATAAACATCCCCTCATTGTTGGATTCGCACAGGATCTCATTCACTTCCGTAAACACCTCTCCTAAATCCCTGCCCGGCTGTGTATGATCCTTGATCAGAGTCTTCCCGATCACCATAAACAATGCCGCCGGAACTCCTTTTCCTGAGACGTCCGCCATGACGACCGCAAGATGCCTCTCGTCCACCATAAAGAAATCATAGAAATCCCCGCCCACCTCTTTGGCCGGATTCATCGTGGCATAAATGTCAAATTCGGGCCGGTCCGGGAATGCCGGAAAAATACTGGGCAGCATATCCGCCTGAATCTGTGTGGCAATAGAAAGCTCCGCCCCGATACGCTCCTTCTCCGCAGTCACCGCGGTCAGATTCTCCACGTATTCCACAATATCGGTTTCCATCTTGTTGACTGCCCTTGCCAGAATACCGATCTCATCATTTTTCCGTATCCGAAGCAGTGTATCCGACGGTGTATTCGAATCTGCAAAACGCTTCGCCTCATCCGTCACCTCAAGGATCGGGAGCAGCATTTCCCTGTACAAAAATGCGCTGTATGCCAGCAGGAACAGAACCACCGCAATCAGGACGCCTGTCACCACATGCCTTACATATGTATTCCGGGCATTTTCCAGTCTGATCATGGCCTTCTCCACACCCAGCACGGCAACGATCTCCCCCGATGAATCATAGACCGCGATTCCTGCCGTTGTATGAGCCCCGGATTCCTCTGAATAGGAATAGAGATATTCTGTGGCCCGCTCCCCCCTGGTGATGATATTGCGCACGTTGTTCACATACTTCTCGTCTACACCGATCGCTGTATATCCAAGCGGATAGCGTTCAAATCCGCTTTGAGAATTTACCGAGTCATAGATATAGGTCAGCGTCCTATAATCCGATTCATCCACTTTTGCCACATAGATCAAGGTAGTGCCCGTGGCGTCTACCAGATCGTCCAGCTGTTTTTCAATCCGTGTGTATTCTTCGTCCCGCTGCCCTGTAGACAGATATTCCCCGAACCGGTCAGGGTTCAGATAATTTGCCGCGGTCTCCGCGATCTCATAAGCGGAGTCATTGTACTGCTGTTCCAGGACATCGGTAAATTCCTGATAACCGATCACACTGATAATCGCCCCCAGCAGAATCCCAAAGATGATTACCCCGAACGTAAGCTTCCCGGTAATTCCAGTTATCCTTTTTTTCATATCCGCCCTCCTCATATATAAATCTGAATCGTATTCATGCCGAAAGTTAATACCCCTGCCCGTTCTTTCCAGGGCATTGTCCATCAGAAGATACCGTGCCCCGGATATTCCGTGAACAGGGCGGACACGGATTTTTCTGCACACAAAAAGCGGCCAATGGCTTTAAAAAACAATCCACAGCCGTGGCCGCCGCTGACACAGGCACACACCCCAAGACAGAGATCCTATATAAGCCCTGCGCCCGCTCATCCTCCTGATTCCCAATTACCTCTGATGCGCGGATTGCGGTTCCGGTCAGGAAACGGTTCATTCCGCTCCAATGAAATCATACTTTGCAGACCCTTCAGGAGATAGGATCTCACTCAATCGTAAGAATATCCGCAAAACCTGTCACCTCAAAAATCTCCATGATCGTCTCATTCACATGAGTGACTTTCATGCTTCCCTGCTTATTCATCATTTTCCGGGCGCCCAGAAGGAGCCGCAACCCCGCTGATGACAAATAATCCAGCTTTTCCATATCAATCGTCAGTTCCGCAATTCCGTCCAGACTGCTTTTTAACACTCCGTCCAGCTCCGGTGCGGTGGTCGTATCCAATCTTCCCTCAAGTGAAATATATAACTGGCTTCCTGTTATATTCTTTGTAATATTCATACACTACCTCATTTCTTTTTGTTCCTCTTTTTAATTCGGTTATTATACCATATTGCCCCTGAAAAAACAAGTTTCACGAAGAATCCCCCTTGACCTAAAGTCCACTTTAAGGTGTATGATAGAATGGATTTTGTATCCCGTAAAAATACATATTAAAAGGAGAGATGAATCATGATCTATAAGGAGTTTCAGGATTTAAAATTATCCGCCCTCGGTATGGGAGCCATGCGTCTGCCTACCATTGGAGGAGATGATTCCAAAATTGACACAGCGCTTTCTGAAAAAATGGTTGCCTGCGCCATGGAAAAAGGCGTCAACTACTATGACACCGCATGGGGATACCACGGGGAACAGTCCGAGCTTGTGATGGGAAAGCTTCTGAGCAAATATCCCCGCGAAAACTACTATCTTGCCACAAAATTTCCCGGATATGACCTGTCCAATATGGACAAAGTAGAAACAATCTTTGAACGGCAGCTGGAAAAATGCGGCGTGTCCTATTTTGATTTCTATCTGTTCCACAATGTATGTGAGATGAATATTGACGCCTATCTGGATGAAACATATGGAATTTTTGACTATCTGATGAAGCAGAAAGAAAATGGCAGGATCCGGCATCTGGGCTTTTCAGCTCATGGAAGCTGTGAAGTAATGAAGCGTTTTCTGGACGCCTATGGAAAGCATATGGAATTCTGCCAGATCCAGATGAATTATCTGGACTGGACGTTTCAGGATGCAAAAGGTAAGGTGGAACTGCTGAAACAGCACCATATTCCGGTATGGGTCATGGAGCCGGTGCGCGGCGGAAAGCTTGCCCGTCTTCCACAGCAGTATGCCTCCCGGTTAAATGCACTGCGCCCGGATGAGACGGTTCCGGCGTGGGCGTTCCGTTTCCTGCAGTCCATTGACAGCGTGGTGGTGACCCTCTCCGGCATGTCCGACATGGAACAGATGGAGGAGAATATCCGGACTTATGAGGAAGACAGGCCCTTAAACCAACAGGAAATGGATACCCTGCTCGGCATTGCAGACGAAATGCTTGGAAAGAAAACGCTTCCCTGTACGGCATGCCGCTATTGCATAAGCCACTGCCCGCAGGAACTGGATATCCCCGCATTGCTTGCACTGTACAACGAGCACTGCTTTACAGAGGGCGGCTTCATCGCCTCCATGGCTTTGTCTTCCTATGAAAAAGAAAAGCTTCCAGGCGCATGCGTCGGCTGCAGAAGCTGCGAGGCGGTCTGTCCGCAGCAGATTAAGATCTCAGAGGCAATGTCCGATTTTTCTGAGATGATGAAGATGTAAAAAGGAGAGCAAGATGCCCGTTTAAAGTTTCCATAATCGAAAATCGGAATGGGGCGAAGGAGATTTTTACTGATTAAAAAAGTGATTTCCCTGGCTGCAGAGTCCATGAGCCGGGAACCTGTTTTTGATTCCCGACTCATAAACTCTGCCCGCAGCGCACGCTTTCGTTTCTCATACGCGGTGAAAACCGGAGCTTATTCATGATTCAATAGAGCCGCCGTTTTCAAGGATCAGCTCTTGAACCTCTTCATCCGCAAATATACAGTCTCTGAATCTGCTGCCTGCAATATTGATTCTCCCAAAAGGCATTGAGCGCCATTGCTCCACTCCGTTCTTATCCCAGACGCGAATTGTCCCGTCAAAGGATGACGATATAACCTGATCCGCGCAGTGTACTGCCCCGGAAACGGCTCCCTGGTGGCCGATACAGTTCTTTATTCTGGTATAATTCTCTAAATTCCATTCCTGTACTGTCCCGTCGCTTATTCCAGCTAACATCGTTCCTCTGGCAGAATCGATCTCTAAAAACCGAACCGTCCCTAAATGCCCTTCATATCTATGCTTCTCTTCATAAGTATCCGCATCCAGTTCCAGAATATCCCTTCCTTCTGCAATATAGATACAATTCCTTTTATGCCCGTATCCCACTGCAGTCAGATGTTGGTTTCCCGCACACCCATAAATCATTTCGCACGCGTCAACTCCCGAATGCCAAAGCCGTAGCGTTCTGTCCTTAGTTATGCTGACAAATTTCTCATGTCCATGTATATACTTTAATCCTTCCGCATATTTTAATTTTACTGCTTCACCGTATATTTTGAGGATCCGGAGATCCAATGTATCCAATTCCACAATTTTACAATTTCCGAGTCCCAGAAGGATCCTCTCTCCATCTTCCGATAAATCCATAGAACGCGGCGCAGCCGGCAGGCAAACTATTTTTTCAATCACTCCATCCTTATATGACCATCTATATAGTTTCCGATCCTCGCCGCAGGAATAAAGGATATGATCATAATTCGCAATGCACTTTACCGCCCCCTGATGTCCGGGAAACGTACGCACACACTTTCTGTTGATTACATCCCATTCTTTTAACATGCCATCGCTTGTCCCTGTGATAACGAATCTGTCACTCATTTTTATCATACAATTATTGCGATCATCGACGCCATGGATAGCGCTCAGAACTTCACCGCTTTCCATATCTGTTTCAAAAACCTCGCCATTGTGCGCCGCTGACAAAATTTTATCCTCATCGGGAGAAAATACCGCCCAATTTACACGATTCGAATGTCCGGTATACTTTTTCAGAACCTTTTTGCTATCGTAATCCCACAGCATTACTTTACTGTCATTCGAGGTTGTTAATATTTTATCTCCCAAATGGTTGTAATGCACGCTTGTAACAACCCCGGAATGTCCCCGAAACTCTCTGGCCGGCTTTTCTTCAACTCCCTGTATGGCATCGTCTTCAGAAAAAACAAATTTCCATTCTCTTATTAAATTATCAGCAGAAGCCGTGAGAAAACAGGTTCCATCGGGACTAATCCGAATGTCCGTAACCGCTTTCTTATGTGCCCGAAACTGAAATATCGTATATCCAAGCTCTCTGACCCAGATTCTAATTTCACCATTCTGAGCGCCTGAGACAATATATTTGTTATCCCTGCTATATCTGACGGAGCGAACAGCCGCTTTACTCCCTGCAAACTCCTTGGCCACTTCCTTTAATTCATGATCCCATTCACGTATAATGCCGTCTTCTGATGCTGTTATAAAATATTTTCCGTCAGAACAAACATCGATACATTTTACACTCCCCTTATGTCCCGTATATTTAAAAATGTCGTTTGTCCCTCTTCCATTTATATGGCTTACAAAGCGATACACCGTATGATCCGTACTTGCGGCCAAAATAAATTCCTGATTTTTTATATAAGCGGCAGAAGTCAGATCCGCTCCTGCAAAACAGGTGTTCACACATTCTCCGCTTCTTAAGTTCCACTCCTTGATACTCCCATCTAAAGATGCTGTCAGCGCAATCCTGTCTCCATTCCCGTCCACTCCATATTCGACGCAGGTTACCGAACTATGATGCCCTGAACTTATAAAATTGTTTTTTGAAAAAAGACACTTTGAAAAAACAGCCGGTTTATATCCTGAGAAATTGCGCCCATATAGGCTTACTAATTCAAAATCCAATCCACAAAGCTTTTCTGCCACGGGAGGATAATAACGATTTGTAATTCCATTCCCTGAATTCAGTTCTCGAAGCCCCTTCTTTTTTTGAAATCCCTCAAGAATCGCAATCAGGTTATTCACCGCATATCCCGTTTCTTTATATCTCCGGCCATAAAGTTTTGCAAGAACACATTCCCATTCTTCCGCCCCTATTATCGTATTCATGCCGGCGATCATCTCCAGGATTGTTTCCGGCAGCCGCCGTTTCATCAGCAGGTTTATCCCTGATTCATTGTCTTTCCTGATATAATTCACAATATTCCAGGCTGACAAAAAATCCCGAAAATGCTGATGGCGGAAGAAATATTTTCGTTCCTCTTCCATCAGCATATGCTGTCTGAAAACAAGCATTTCATATACGCTGACTTCCCTTTGCCCATGTTCAGCCATATCCCCCAAAACATTTAATGCCGCTTTTAAAATAACCTCCTTCGTAAATACAGCCTTACATTCCTTATCAAAAGAAAGAAGACTGTCTGTTTCAATGTTGTAGCGCCCTGATTCTTCCATAAAATACGCTACATATGGAGCCACAAAGAAAAGATAGGAATAAGCGCTGAGAAGCTCCGTATTCTGACCATCTAAAAACAACTTTCCGAGTTGACATAACAAATAATTATAGATAATTGCCGCTTTCGAATCCGCCGTCATAAATTGCAGGGATAATTTACGCTTAATTTCATCCTGAATAAAGCAATTACTTGTATAAAGCGTCAGCATCATCGGAGTAATCAAAACAGGCAGTATCTTTTCTTCTACCGGAACCCCGGCTTTATTAAGGTAATCTACCACGGCTTTCTCATCCAGAGGCAGAAGTATATAATGACTCATTACCGTCAATAAAGAAGATAACTCCTGTTCCCTTCTGGACGTAATCATGATTTTAAGCTTTGTCCCATATTGTATAAGTAATGTTTTTATCTCCTTTACTGCCTTATCCTGTTGTTCCGTAATTTCATTGAATCCATCCAAAAGCATTAATATTTTGTATGGAGCATTCTTTATGTTAATATGATATCGGTCATTGAGATACAGTTCAATAAAATTATCAAGGCTTTTGAACGAATTATATTCATTCAGCGGCATATATACCGGTACATACTCCCCCCTTTTTAACTCATCTTCCCATATCCGCAGTAAAGCTGTTGTTTTTCCTGAACCGCCCTCCCCTATCAAAGCGATTCCCTTTACATCTTTCAATTCTTTCTCCACGATATCAGTCAATTTTATTTTTTCATCATCCTCTGTCCCAACAAACGTATCAAAATACCGCACTGCATTTGGAATAATTCCTTCATCCACATGAATGCCTGCCAGGCGTCCATGTTCATTTCTTAAAACGTCATAGTACTTTTTAGCTTCTTCTCTCGCAGCCGCAAAGCTTACGGGCTCTGTGTCCACTTTTTCTGAGCAGTCTTTAAATCTCTCGATTTGATACCATCTGTTTTTTGGAAAAGCTCTGCTAAATTCAAAATCCGGTTTAAAATTTCCGGAATTCGTATATACATATGGCGTTAAATGAACGCCATGTCTTGCAACACTATAATGTCCAAGATAAAACACGGTCTGCGCATAATGATCTACCATCATCCCGCCGGCTGTAAACTCCCTGATATCAGCGGACAAATCAGGAATCACACGGCAGGACAATTTATGGGAATGTCCGCATAAATAATAATCCACCTTGCTGTCATCAAACAATTCCCCTAATGCCTTCTGGTCATTCTGGTTAAAAAATTCTATTCCATGATGTCCGATGACGAATGTTGGTTTTTCAGGATCAATATTTTTAAACACTTCATATAGCTTCCCCTCCATGATGTATAACTGCCGTTCATCGCAATCATCACATGATGTAATGCAGGTATTGAGGACGATAAGGTTCAAATCATCTAATGCATAAAAAAAATGAGCCTGGCTTACATCCTGCAGATTCGGATTTACCGCCCTCCCAATATATTCCTTATGTTTTTCCAAATATTCCTTAAATTTATCTTCTGTATTTTCTTTTCTGACTTGTGAATCATTCATGGCCTGTTCATAATTTACCAATCCACTGCGTACGCCGCTGGGAAATATGGTGCCTTTTATTGTCCGCCCAAAATCATGATTTCCACAGCACCAGAATACATGTTCACGTTGAATCCCCAGATTTTCAAACGAATCCATAAGCAGACCCATTAGTTTTTTTGTTACAGAACTATACTGCCCCTTATCCGCAACGTCTCCTGTAATAAAAACATATTTGATGTCACAAAATTTTTCATTCATAGAACTGATACATCTTACTAACTTCTCGCGCAGATCCATTATATCTATCTTATTATTATAATGCCCAAAATGTAAATCTGAAAAATGCAGCCACCTGAAATCTGATTCCATCCTGATCCCCTTTCCTCCAATCATTTATCACATGTATTTAACCGCAAAAGTTCCTTCCAATCACACGTTCCAGATAACGGGCTATGATCCCGGGCAATACAATATCCGCTATTTAACGCTTTTGCGGGACACTCCCGCGGATAGTGAACTATTTCTGCGAATTTGAATCAAACGCAAAACATCGTTATACAAATTTCCTTTATCCTCTAAATCAATCATTAACCATCTCTGTCCGTTTCCTTCCTTTGTTTGATTATATAACTCAGATAACTCCATCGTGCATTCCGGCAATATTGCCTCAATACATGGTTTTTCTTTTGTGCCTATAACAATCAGAACTGTAAAATAACCTTCC
Organism: uncultured Lachnospiraceae bacterium; assembly: GCA_949840465.1. GTDB lineage: Bacteria > Bacillota > Clostridia > Lachnospirales > Lachnospiraceae > Schaedlerella. Next base: position 32,670 of record CATKXE010000015.1, read on the forward strand.
CCTGGATATACAGTACATAGTGTTTTTCCGGCCTTTTTAAATTTTATATTCCAGCCTTTTTTCCAACTGCATGAACTGTATTCTATTTTTTCATTGCATTTATATGTGTTCTTGATTTCGAAACAAAACTGAATGAAGACAGGATTTCTGACATATTCGCTTATGGCCTCCATCGTAGGGCGCTGTTTCTTCTCCTGTAAGTCCATCATATTGATATACTCCTTCAAATTTTGAGCGCCCGCTGTCTGCAGGCGGCCTCTTTCCACTATCCATCATAGCAGAAAAAGACCGTCATATCAATCAGATTTCAGTACGCTCCAGCACACTCTTCATATCCTCTGGAAGCGGTACCGTAAATTCCATAGTATCTCCGGTAATCGGATGGGAAAATCTCAGACGGTACGAATGCAGCGCCTGGCGGCTGATATATTCCATGTCAGGATTATAGAGATAATCCCCGATCAATGGAAAGCCAAAATATTTTAAATGGATCCGAATCTGATGGGTACGTCCTGTTTCCAGCCGAAGCAGAACCAGACTGTGCCCATTTCTTTCCTCCACCACCCTGTAATGTGTAACTGCACGCTCTCCTTGCTCAAAATCAACTTTGCGCTCAATGATGGAGCCTTCTTTTCGAGCCAACGGCGCGTCGATCGTGCCCCAGGACGGAGAAACTTTCCCACGCACGACAGCCAGATACTCCCTCTCGATCTCATGCCTGTATCCCATGGCAGAAAGGATATTGGCGCTGACCATATGTTTTGCAACCACCGTAAGGCCGGACGTATCCCGATCCAGCCGGTTCGCACAGCGGAAAATAAAAATGCGGCCCTGCTGCCGATAATGCCACACAAGCCCGTTAGCAAGTGAATATTCATAATTATTGAGCGACGGATGCATGGGAAGCCCGGCCTGTTTGTTGATAATCAGGAGATCCTCGTCCTCGTAAATGATATCCAACGGAATCTTTGTCGGAAGAACGTTTTCACAGATCCGATCCTCCCTGATCCGCACCGCCAGTTCATCTCCTGCTGAAAGAGTGTTCTTTAAAATACATCCTTTTCCGTTTATCAGGACGCTGTCCTGCATCTTCTTCAATTCCGTCAGGTTCTGTCTGGAATATCCCCGTCGGCGGAGATACTGCTCAATCCGCAGTCCATGCTCCGCCCCGCTGATGTGGTAAGTCAAAGTACGCTCCATGGCACGCTTTCTCTCCTTTCCAGCGCATGTCTGAAACTGATGGATATTCCACTGCACCTGCGTTTTTTTACCTGCACACGAATTGCAATATCCTGCGGAATCGATCCAGGATATCTTACAGTTCCTAATGGATTTTCAGACATGATCCCTCCTGTCCTCCCCGTAATTCCGAAAAAAAACCGCCAGGCTGTTCAAGGTCTTCACAAGCAGCGGAATCTCTTCCTCGGTCAGCCTCTCAAGCGCCGCGCTGGTCATCTGATGATGGAAGTTTTCATGATGGGTGTATGCCCTCCTCCCCTTTTCCGTCAGGCTGATATACACAACTCTCCGATCCTCCTCGCATCTGCCGCGCTCCACATATTTTTTCCTGACCAGGCTGTTCATAGAAGTAGTAAGCGACCCCGCCGTGATTCCGAGCTGTCTGGCTACCGCAGACATCGTCCGGTCTTTTCCCAGTCCGATTGCTTCTAAAATATGCATGTCGTTATTGCTGATATCCTGAAATTCATCAGTTATGATCGCTTTCTCTTCCAATTCCCAGATCTCGTGGAATAAATTCACCAGAACATCATTGATCGTCTCATATGCATCCACAGCTTTCCCGCTCCTTTCCATCGCCGCCCGGATCATCAGGCAGGACCTATACTTTATTAGGATAACATGTTTCGCCCCGGGTTTCAAGATCGCCGTTGTTACAATTCACGGCCCCGGCTGCGGATTGTAAGCAGCCCCCCTATGAGCCGCATCCCTACATCTTCCTGAAACGCTGATACCTTCTTTCTGTCAGTTCTTCCACTTCCATGCCCCAATATTTTTCCTGAAAACCGGCGAGCAAAAACTCCAGTTCCTTACACACCACATCCATATTTTCCTCTGTAAAATCCTCTGGTTCCGGGATGATCTTCTCGATCATCCTCAGTTCTTTCAGGTCGGATGCCGTCAGCTTCATCACCTCCGCCGCCTCATCCGCCCGTTTGCTGTCCTTCCACAAAATACTGGCAAATCCCTCCGGAGATAGGATGGAATACACCGAATTTTCCAGCATCCACACCTCGTCCGCCACGGCCATGGCGAGGGCTCCGCCGCTTCCGCCCTCCCCGATGACGACCGAAAGGATCGGCGTCTTTAAGGCAGAAAGCTCAAACAGGTTTTTTGCAATAGCCTCCCCCTGTCCCCGCTCCTCTGCTTCCAGACCGCAGAACGCCCCCGGTGTGTCCACAAAGCAGATGACCGGGCGGTGGAATTTCTCCGCCTGCTTCATAAGGCGTAATGCCTTCCGGTATCCGTCCGGGGACGGCATCCCAAAATTACGTTCCACATTTTCTTTGGTGGATTTTCCTTTTGCCTGCGCAACCACCGTCACCGGAGTCCCCTGGAAATAAGCCAGTCCTCCGACTACGGCCTTATCGTCCTTATAATACCGGTCGCCGTGCAGTTCTATAAAATCCGTAAAAAGATGGGAAATATAGTCGCCGCCCACCGGACGATCCTTCTTCCGGGAAATCTGAACGCTCTCCCACGCACTTCCGGCCTTTTTGCGGACTGTCGTTTCTCCTGCTGCTTTGTGTGCGGCCGCGGATCCCTCACAGACCGTTTTCATGGGGCTTCCATGCATCTTTAGAATCCGCCCTAAAATCTCCTTCTGCTCTTCCCGTCTCACAATCCCATCTATGAATCCATGTTCCAGAAGAAATTCGGAGCGCTGAAAACCTTTCGGCAGCTTCTCCCCGATGGTCTGCTCGATCACTCTGGGGCCTGCGAACCCGATCAGCGCATTGGGTTCCGCAAGGATAATATCTCCCAGCATGGCGAAACTGGCGGTCACTCCGCCCGTGGTAGGGTCTGTAAGCACAGAAATATACAATAGCCCTGCGTCACTGTGGCGCTTTAAGGCTGCCGAAGTCTTTGCCATCTGCATAAGCGAAATCATCCCCTCCTGCATTCTGGCTCCGCCGGAACATGCAAACAGAAGAACCGGAAGCCTTTCCTTTGTGGCCCGTTCCACGGCACGCGTGATCTTCTCCCCCACAGCCTCCCCCATGCTGGCCATCAAAAAACGGCCGTCACAGACGCCTAACGCCACGGGCTGTCCGTCAATCTTTGCCTTCCCGGTAACCACAGCCTCCGTAAGCCCGGTCTTCTCCTGCAAAGCCTTTATTTTCTCATCATAGTCCTTGAAATCCAATGGATTACAGGACGCAAGGTGTGCATCCCACTCTTCAAAAGTATCTGTATCCGCCATCATTTCTATCCTCCGGCGCGCATGCACCCGGAAATACCCCTGGCATTTGGGGCAGATGTAATTTCCTTCCCTCACTTCATCGGCAATGATCGCGGCCCCGCATTTATTGCATTTCCTGAGAAGCCCTTCCGGAACCTCCGGCCGGGCGTTGCCCTGGATCACACGGTTCCTTCTGTTGGTTTTCTTAAACATGTTCTGAAGCTTCATCCATCATTTCCCTCACATTCCAATTTAGAACACTTCTAAAGTCAAAGACCCCGCGGCAGGCTGCAAGCTGACGGGGCGTCCAATTTAAACACGGAAAATCTGCCGTTTCACCGACGGCTCATTTTCCCGATAAATTCAATATCAATGTCTCCTGCCACAAAATCCGGGTGGTTCAGGATTTCATACTGATAATCCACGTTGGTATGAATCCCCTCAATGATCACCTCGCCCAATGCGTTTCGCATCTTGCGGATGGCCTCCTTCCGGTTCTTTGCGTGGACGATTAGCTTGGCGAGCATGGAATCATAGTAAGGCGGCACGGTATAACCGGAGTAAATAGCCGAATCTATCCGCACGCCCTTTCCGCCCGGCAGGTACATGTCCGTGATCCTTCCCGGGGACGGCCGGAAATTGTGGGACGGATCCTCTGCATTGATGCGGCATTCAATAGCATGTCCGGTGATCTGCACATCCTGCTGGGTATAGCTTAGATGCTTCCCGTCGGCAATCCGTATCTGTTCCTTCACCAGGTCGATGCCCGTCACCCATTCCGTAACCGGATGCTCCACCTGAATACGGGTATTCATTTCCATAAAATAAAACTTCCCGTTTTTCTCCAGAAGAAATTCCACGGTACCCGCATTGGTATAGCCGGCCGCTTTCGCCGCCCTGACCGCGGCGTCCCCCATTTTTCCCCGCAGTTCTTCCGACAGGGCTTTTGAGGGCGCTTCCTCGATCATCTTCTGGTGATTTCTCTGGACGGAACAGTCACGCTCTCCCAGATGAATGGTATTTCCATATTGATCCGCCAGAATCTGGAACTCAATATGGCGCGGATGCTCCACATAGTGCTCCAGATACATGGTTCCGTCTCCGAAAGCCATCTGCGCTTCCTTCTGCGCGGTCTGGAAGCCGGCCGCAAATTCCTCTGGCGACTGTGCAACGCGCATCCCTTTTCCGCCGCCTCCAAGGGCTGCCTTCACAATGACCGGATAGCCGATCCTTTCGGCAATCTTTGCTGCTGCCTCTGGGTCCGTCAAAGGTTCCCTGCTTCCCGGAACCACCGGCACGCCGGCGGCCATCACGGTATTTCTTGCTTCCTGCTTATTTCCCAATCTGCGGATAACGTCAGAACGCGGCCCGATAAATGTAATATTACATTGCTCGCACAATTCCGCGAACCGGCTGTTCTCCGAGAGGAATCCAAAACCCGGATGGATTGCGTCCGCGCCGGAAGTCACGGTGGCGCTGATGATCTGCTCCATGCTCAGATAGCTCTGTGGGGACGGGGCAGGGCCGATACAGATCGCTTCGTCCGCAAGCTGGGTATGCAGCGCCTCCCTGTCCGCCTCTGAAAATACCGCAACCGTCTCAATCCCCATTTCCCGGCACGCCCGGATGATCCTCACTGCAATCTCTCCCCGGTTGGCTATCAATACTTTTCCAATCATAGTCTCTCCTTTATCAACAGAAATGTTCTTCCCGCCGTTTTTATGCTTCCAGGGACATTGGCCTGTGCAGCCCTGCCTGAAACGCTTTCCTCCATATAATCTCTGTAAACGGTCATCCTACCATAAATGATAATTCCGCGCTTGCAGCCAGACGCCCGTCCACCGTTGCCTTTGCCTCACCCACTCCGTATGGGCCTTTCTGCCGGATGATCCTTGTCTCAAGCTTTAACTTGTCCCCCGGCCGCACCATGCCTTTAAAACGGCATTTCTGGATCCCTCCGAAAAATGCGAGCCTGCCTCTGTGCTCCGGCATGCTCAAAATCGCAACCGCCCCGGCCTGCGCCAGCGCCTCCACAATCAACACGCCCGGCATGACCGGCTCTCCCGGAAAATGGCCTGCAAAAAAATCTTCCCGGTATGTGACGCATTTATAGCCCACGGCATACTGCCCCGGCTCGTAATCTTCAATATAATCCAACAAAAGAAATGGATGCCTGTGTGGAATAATCTCCATGATCTGCTTCGTATCAAGGCTGTTCATACTTTCTGTCCTCCCGTTTTTGTAACCGATTCACAAAACAAATTGCCTGCCCGCATTTTTTACGCGATATTTCACCTTACCTCATTCTCTGATCATGAACAGCGGCTGTCCATATTCCACAGCCTCTCCATTCTCCGCCAGAATTTTCACGACCTTGCCGCCAAAATCACTCTCGATCTCATTCATCAGCTTCATGGCTTCCACGATCGCCAGAATCTGCCCTTTTTCCACCTTGTCCCCTACTTTGACAAACGGCTCGGCATCCTCTGACGGCGCCGCGTAGAACGTTCCCACCAGGGGAGACTTCACGATCTGCGCAATTTCTGTTTCCTCACGTTCCTCAGAAGCAGATGCGTCCGCAACCGCCGCAGGCTTAGCGCCGTCTGTTCCCGCGATATCTGCCACTGTACTGTCCGCTCCCGTCTTCATCTCCTGCCCTGAAATTCCTGAAATTGAATGCGTCTTTTCCTGATTTCCCTCTGCCGCCTTTTTCATGGAAATCTTCACTCCGCCCTCTTCATATTTAAATTCCGTCAGGGTCGAGACTGAGACGGCATTGACCAACTGCAGTACCTGTTCAAATTTCATCCTGTCCACCTCACCCGTCATATTTCTTCAATAACAATGTGGCATTGTGCCCCCCAAAACCCAGAGAGTTACTCAGACAGAAATTTACTTCCTTTTCCACAGGCGCGCCGACGGCATAATTCAGGTCGCATTCCCCGACCGTTTCCGTGGTTCCCACTGTCTGATGGATAAATCCCTCCTGTATGGTCTTCACACAGGTGACAAATTCTACGCCTCCGGCCGCTCCCAGCAGATGCCCGATCATAGATTTCGTAGAATTGACGACCACCCGGTACGCGGCGTCACCCAACGCATATTTGATCCCTCTGGTTTCATACAGGTCATTATAAAATGTACTTGTCCCGTGGGCATTGATATAGTCGATCTGTTGGGGATCTGCGCCTCCTTCTTTCATGGCCAGTTTCATAGCCATGCCCGCCCCCTCGCCGTCTTCTGCGGGAGAGGTGATATGGTAAGCATCCCCGGTACATCCATATCCCGCCAGTTCCGCGTAAATATACGCCCCGCGGCGTTTCGCATGTTCCAGTTCCTCCAGTACCACGACGCCCGCGCCCTCTCCGAGCACAAAACCGTTTCTGTCTTTGTCAAACGGAATCGACGCGCGGAGAGGATCCTCCGTCTTTGACAGCGCGGTCAATCCGGTAAATCCGGCCACTCCGCAGGGACAGATACAGCTTTCCGTACCGCCTGCCAGCATGATATCCGCATCCTCGTACTGGATGGCGCGGAATGCATCTCCTATACAGTTGGTTCCGGTAGCGCAGGCCGTCACCACATTGGTGCATTTTCCCTTTAAGCCCAACTGGATAGATACATTTCCCGCCGCCATATTGGAGATCATCAACGGAACCATCAGCGGGTTCACCCGGGACGGCCCTTTTTCCACGATTCTCGTATAGTTGTCCTCCACTGTCTTCAGGCTTCCGATCCCGGAGCCGATGATCACTCCCGCGCGGTAGGGGTCTTCCTGTCCCATATCAATCCCTGCATCGGCAAATGCTTCCTTAGCTGCAGCTACCGCATACTGGGAAAAAAGCTCCATCCGCTTTGCAGATTTGAAATCCATTCTCTCCTTTGCCGTAAAGCCCCTGACCTCCGCCGCAATTTTCACATCATATTCTGAGGCGTCAAATTTTGTAATCGGGCCGATCCCGACCCTTCCCTCTTTGATCCCCCTCCAGAATTCTTCTACCGTATTGCCGATTGGAGCCACTACGCCCAATCCGGTCACCGCTACTCTTCTCCTCATTGCCTTCTCCTTTTAAACTTGATCGGACGAAGTCCGCCCGCCCTGCAAGGGCATGTATTACGGGATGCCCTTTGAGGGTATACCTTTTCGGACGAAGTCCGCCCGCCCCGCAGAGGCATGTATTACGGGATGCCCTTTGAGGGTATACTCTGGTCACATCGCCATACCGCCGTCCACATGGAGTACCTGCCCGGTAATATATCCGGCTCCCTGAGAGGCCAGAAATACCGCTGCCTCCGCGACATCCTCCGGTTCTCCGAATTTTCCCAGAGGAATCTGTGCCTCTGCGCTGGCTCTGACTTTCTCCGAAAGCCCTTCTGTCATCTCTGTATTCACAAAGCCCGGTGCGATCGCATTAACTGTGATCCCACGGCTTGCCAGTTCCCTTGCCGCTGATTTTGTGAGTCCGATGACCCCGGCCTTTGACGCCGAATAATTTGCCTGCCCTGCATTTCCCAGCACTCCGGAAACCGAAGAAATATTGATAATCCTGCCGCTTTTCTGCTTCAGCATCTGCCGCGCCGCAAACCGGATACAGTGGAACGTCCCTTTCAGGTTCGTATCCAATACCGCGTCATAATCCTCCTCGCTCATACGCATAAGCAGGCCGTCCCGGGTGATTCCTGCGTTGTTTACCAGGATATCCAGCCGCCCCAACTGTTCTATGGCCTCCTTGAAAAAGGACTCGCACGCCGAAAAATCGGCCACGTCGCACGGAAACAAGATTGCCTTTCCCCCTGCCTGGTCAATCTGTGCCTTTACTTCCTCCGCACGTTCTTTCGAGCCCCGGTAGTTGACCGCCACTGCCGCGCCTTCCGCTGCAAGACGCAGGGCAATGGCTCTTCCAATCCCGCGGGACGCGCCCGTGACTACGGCTGTCCGCCCCTTAAGCTTCCCTCCCGTTATCTTCTCATTCTGCAATTTCACATCATCCTCTCTGTCCTTTGGCGGGCTGATTTACTGATACCGAAAATTTCTCTCTATTCTTACAGCTTTTTTTGATCTTCCCATGCCGCAATATTAATCACCTTCACATTCCGGTCGATCTTTTTCAGAAATCCGGCCAGTGTTTTCCCCGGCCCGATTTCCACAAACGTGGTCACGCCGTCCGCAATCATCCTTTCCACGCTCTGCTGCCAGCGTACGGACGATGCCACCTGCTCCTCAAGAAGCCTTTTTGTCTCACGGATGTCCCTAACGTACTCTGCCGTCACATTGGCCACATAGGGAATATTCAACTCCTGAAGCGCTGCTTCCTGAAGCACCTCGCCCAGCCTGGTTCCCGCTTCCTTCATCATGGGCGAGTGAAAGGGTCCGCTCACCTTCAGCGGCAGCACCCTCTTTGCCCCGGCTTTTGTAAGAACCTCCGATGCTTTTTCCACCGCGGCTTTGTATCCGGTGACCACCACCTGCCCCGGGCAGTTATAATTGGCAACATACACATCTTCCATCCCGGCGACCGCTTCTTCCACCGTCTCTCCCGGCAGTCCCAGAACCGCTGACATAGCGCCTTTCCCATCCGGAACTGCATTCTGCATGAAAATGCCCCTCTTCCTTGTGATCCTGACGGCATCCTCCACCGACATCCCTCCGGACTCGGCAATGGCGCAATATTCCCCTAAGCTTAGCCCTGCCGTCACGTCCGGCGCGGGAAGCACTTCCTTTAAGGCTTCCGCCATGGCCAGACAGGCCGTCACAAGAGCTGCCTGCGTATACTCTGTCTGATCCAGAAGGCTGTTTTCCTCAAAACACAATCTGCACATATCCATTCCCAGGGACTGGGACGCTTCGTCAAAAATCTTCTTCGCAATGCCGCTGTTTTCATAAAAATCTTTTCCCATGCCGCATTTCTGCGCTCCCTGCCCCGGGAAGAGCCACGCCGTTTTTTTTATAGCTTCAGACATAAAACCTCCTCCGTCTCCCGCACCAGCTTCTGTATCAGTTCCCGGCAGCTTAATTCTTCTTTTACCAGTCCGGCAATCTGCCCGGACATAACGCTGCCGTTTACCACGTCGCCTTCCACCACCGCCTTCCTAAGCCCTCCAAGCGTCAGGTTTTCCAACTCCTCAAAGGTCGCCCCTTCCTGCTCTTTTTGAAGATACGCCTTTGTCATCTGATTGCGGATGGCACGCACCGGATGACCGGTAGCACGTCCGGTCACACGGGTATCAATATCTCTTGCCTTGAGGATACATTTTTTATAATTATTATGAACCTGAGATTCCTTTGCCACGATAAACCGGGTTCCCATCTGCACCCCCTGTGCTCCCAGCATCAATGCCGCTGCAATCCCTCTGCCGTCCCCGATTCCTCCCGCTGCCACAACCGGTATCTCCACGGCATCCACAACCTGCGGAACCAGCGCCATCGTCGTACTCTCCCCGACATGTCCCCCGGATTCCATGCCTTCCGCCACGACCGCGTCTGCACCGCACCGCTCCATCCTCCGGGCGAGCGCCACGGAGGCGACCACGGGAATCACCCTGATACCTGCCTCTTTCCACATCTGCATGTATTTTTCCGGGGAGCCTGCACCGGTTGTCACCACCGGCACCTCTTCCTCTGCCATGATCTTTGCCACCTCGTCCGCATAGGGGCTCATAAGCATAATATTCACGCCAAATGGCTTTTTCGTCAATTCTTTGGCCCTGCGCACCTGCTCCCTCACCCAATCCCCGGGAGCGCTTGCCGCCCCGATCAGCCCCAGGCCGCCGGCCTCTGACACGGCCGACGCCAGATGGTATTCTGCGACCCATGCCATACCGCCCTGAATGATCGGATATTCTATCCCTAAAAGCTCTGTCAATCTTGTCTTCATTGTCCAAACCTCTTTTTCTTCTGAAACAGTCTCCCGGATTCCTCTCTGAAAATCGGCCGCCATAGAAGCAGCGCGCTTTCCGGGAATTTTTATTTATGTTCTTCGATATAATCTCTAACATCCCCGATGGTTTTGACAGTTTCCAAATCTTCTGTAGGGATCTTTACGCCGAATTTGTCCTCAAGCTCCATAACCATCTCGAATAAGTCCAACGAATCTGCGTTCAAATCCTCTGAAAATGAAGTTTCCTCTGTCAGTTCCTCCAGATCTGCCCCCAGTGACTCTGCTACTAATGCTTTAATCTCTTCCAACATGTTTTTTCCTTCCTTTCACAATATGAATTACCATTCCAAAACTGAAGCCCCCCAGGACAGCCCCGCGCCAAAACCAGCCAGCACGATCGTCTGTCCCCGCCTTAATCTCCCGTCCCGGTGCATTTCATCCAGCAGGATCGGGATGCTGGCCGATGAGGTATTACCGTACTCCTGAAGATTCAGGGGAAATTTTCCTGCATCCGCATGAAGGCGTTTTGCCACGGATTCAACGATCCTTTTGTTTGCCTGATGAAGTATAAAGTAATCAATCTGCCCACATTCTGTCCCGCCAAGCGTCAACACTTCCTGTATGGCCTCCGGCACTTTTTTCACGGCAAACTGAAATACTTCCCGCCCGTTCATTTGGATATATCCGTTCTGTGCCCCCGCAGGTTTTTCCGGGAGATCCGCCGTCCCATGGCATCTCTGCGGAAATTCCCCTGAATGGAGGCTTTGCAGGGTAAGCGCCCCTCCTGCCGCCCCGTCGGAATGCATGACCGACACAGGCGGTTCTCCCGGCGCTGAGCGCAGCACCACCGCGCCTGCACCGTCCCCGAACAGGATACAGGTTCCCCGGTCCTCCCAGTCCACCATATGGGACAAGCTCTCTGAGCCGATCAACAGGATTGTCCTGCACAATCCTGACGCGATATACGCCTGAGCTGTATTATATGCGAACATAAATCCCGTACAGGCCGCATTCAGGTCAAAGCAGGCTGCATTCACTGCCCCAAGCCTTTTCTGTACTTCGCACGCTGCGCAGGGAAGCAGGGCCTCTGAAGTAAATGTGCAAACGATCAGCAGTTCTACCTCCTCTGCACTCACATTCCCGTTTTCCAACGCCCTTCTCGCCGCAGAAACAGCCATAGACACGGTGGTTTCTTCCCTGACGATATGCCGCCTCACCACGCCGGTGCGCTCCCGGATCCATGCGTCACTCGTGTCCACCATCCGGGACAGCTCCTCATTATCCAGAACTTGCTCCGGCACACAGGAGCCGGTTCCACATATCTTCCCTTTCATCCTTTTTCTCCAATCCCCGGTTTATCTTTCCAATCAAACTATTTTAATATAAAATAATTTGATTTTAAAAGTATATATGCATATATAAAATCTGTCAATACCAGAATCAAAAAAATTTGATTTTTATATACTTTATCGGACAAAGTCCGCCTGCCCCGCAGAAGCCTGGATTACAGGATGCCCTTGGGGGCAAAAAAAGAGACGCACTACTCACATGCGTCTCCCCGTTCATTTACCAGCCGGTATCCCACCGACTCCACCCGGCGTGCAAGACATCCCCTGCACTCTGCCGCTTCCTCGCCGGTACATATTTTATTGTCATACAGATCGTACTGCTTCCGGTTCTTTACCGGAGACAGATTGGGCATCACCACGTTTGCCCCGGCCAAAAGCCCTTTTTCACGGCCTTCCGGGTCGATCGTACCCAGAGCCGTAGTCGCAGGGAGCAGCGCCCTGGGCAAAAGGATGCGGATAACGGACAGCAGAAATAACGTCAAGTCCACGCTTCCTGCCTCTTCTTCGGCAAACCTCGTGTCATGATGGGGGATAAATGGCCCGATCCCCACCATCTGGGGCTGCAGTTCTGATAAAAACAGCAGATCCTCAGCCAGTTCCTCCTTCCCCTGCCCCGGTGAGCCTACCATGAACCCGGCTCCCACCTGATATCCCAAAGACTTCAGGTCATACAGGCACCGTTTTCGGTTGGAAAGGCTCATATTCTCTGGATGAAGCTTGCGGTAATGGGCTTCATCCGCCGTTTCATGCCGCAGCAGATAGCGATCCGCCCCTGCCTCCTTAAACAGCCGGAAACTATCATAGGATTTTTCCCCGATGGACAGCGTCAAGGCACAGTCCGGGTACGTCTCTTTGATCTTGCGTATGATCCTGGCCATCCGCTCGTCTGTATAAAACGGATCTTCCCCGCCCTGAAGCACGAATGTGCGGAAGCCCAGCCTGTATCCGTTTTCACAGCAGTCCAGAATCTCCTCCTGGCTCATCCGGTATCTTCCGGCATTCTTATTTCCGCAGCGTATCCCGCAGTAATAACAATTATTTTTACAATAATTTGTAAACTCGATCAGCCCTCTTGTATACACCTTGTCGCCGTAATATACCTTCCGAAGCCGCACAGCCTCCTCCGTCAGGATTGTGCGGATCTCCGGATTTTCACTTTCCTTTAAAAGCTCCACAAATTCGATCTTCGTCAGCGTATGGCCGTTTATCAATTTTTCTGCCGGATTAAATCCAAGGCTGTCTAAACCACTCTTTTTTGACATAAGAAACGCCCCTCCCTGCGCGCTCTTTTCAAATAATCTTTTCCCAAATCCTTTGCCGGAAACCAAATTTTGTACCGATCGCACAACTCATTGGAACCACAACCACACCTGTGCCGCCTATGGTAAGCACATCCAGTAAAGGTTCAACAAATTCCAGCTCGGCAACATCCTTTTGTGAATATGGAGGATTCATCAAACCGATATGAATATTCTCAGCCTTTAGCTCGTCTGCAATGTCTTTATCAAAGCCATGATCCGCCCCTCAGAAAATATGCTCCTTGGGATTCTCATCCTCAAATTCAAATATACACCGCTCGAACGCGTTGATCACATGGGTATCCTCGTACTTGTCATACCGCTTATGCTGTCGGCCATAAGACATGTGCACATGCCCATGGAGAAAATATTTTGGCCGGTATTTTTCGATCAGTTTCCGAAACACAGAAAATCCCTGATGCGGCAAGTCCCTCCCGTCATTGAGCTGGTATGCGGGCGCATGGGTGACCAGGATGTCAAACCCGCGTTTCCTAAACAACTGAAACTTAAGTTTTGCCACCCTTCTTTTCATTTCCCGCTCTGTATACTGATGCTGTCCCGGGCAATAGCGCATAGAGCCCCCAAGCCCCAGGATCCGGATCCCCTCATGGACATAAATCTTGTCTTCAATGCAGACGCACCCCTCCGGCGGGATCCTTTCATATTTCCCGTCATGGTTCCCGTGTACATAGAGCACCGGCACGGAGGAGAGCGTTACCAAAAACGAAAGGTAATGGGGATCCAGATCCCCGCAGGAGATGATGAGGTCAATCCCATCCAGCTTGCTTTTTTCATAAAAATCCCACAGATACTTAGATTCTTCATCCGCGATCGCCAGTATCTTCATAGAACTGTTAACCTTCCTTTTTCTGTACTCCCTGCTGTTCAATGACAGGTTTTGCTTTATCTTTCAGTTCTTCCTTCTTCGGGATCGAGCCAATCACATTCTCCGCCAGCCAATCCATGGTCATAATCTCCTCCGGGGCCAGGCTCCGGTTCGGGTCGCCTTGTACCATGCCGTCCTGAGAATATAAAATACCGGAAAACGGATTAAACTGATCGGAACTGATGGTGGCTTTCAAAAGCTCTACCAGACGTTTCGTGCCAATGGGCAGATACTGGGAGCAGACCACATCCACCACGCCTGCGGACATCCCCCACCAGTAATTGATGGCCTTTGTGGTAGCCGGGTTGTCGTCATATTTCCATGTTCCGTCCATGATCGTCCGAATCAGCCTTTCATAAAACTTGCCCCAATGCCACAGGGGCATGGCAAGATTCCGCAAGTATCCCCCGTCCATGTGATAAAGCCCGAAAAAGCGGGAAGCATCCTCCGGGATCACCATATCCCTTCCCGAAATACAGGAGGAACTTGTTTTTCTGATCTTCTCATCTATATCCACGTCCTTCAAGGTGGACCACTCCAAATAGACCTCTGTACGCGGATTGATCATCTTTGCCCCCAGAGCAAACGCATTGATATTCGCAATGGAACCATAAATCGGATAATCGGCGATATATGTCAGGCGGTTATTCTCTGCCATAGCCCCTGCAATGGCGCCCATCAGGAATTTTGCTTCGTGCATCCTGGAATAGTATGTACGAATATACCTGTGGGATGTGTTCAGGGAACAGTTGAGGATCCGTATCTCCGGATTCGCGATCGCCGCCTTCACACTGGCCTGCACGAAAGAGGGGGTGGTCGTAAAGATCAGGTTGCACCCTGACTCAATGGCCTGATTGATCAAATCCCCCACATTCTCCTGCGTGGCATTCTCGAAGCTTACCGTATTAACCTCATCCGAAAATGCCTGTTCCAGATGCAGCCTTCCCAGTTCATGGGCATAAGTCCAGGCGGAAGTACCCGGTGTTTTTTCATAGATGAAAGCAATTTTAAGCTTCGGCGTACTCAGCGGAAGCAGAATGCTCAGCAGCGGCTTCTTCTCCTCGTTGGGCTTCATCTTAAGATCCACTTCCTGCCCTTCCTGAAGCAGTTCAAACTCCTCCCAGCTTTTTGTAATCAGTTCCTTCAATTCACTGGTCGTCCTGGCATCAATCTCCTCATATCCATACAACTTGATAAATGCAAGAAATGCGTCCCCTTCCGTGATTTTGAGCTTCGCACCTCCCCTGGCTTTGTATTCCCCGGAAAATCTGGAATAAATGGAACTAAACTTCAGAAGCTCATCCTTGGACCACACTTCATCCGGCTCTTTTCCCACTGCCTCCTGTAATTTTACAAAGCTTCCTTTCTGGGAAAACCAGATATAATTAATCGGCGCCAGCCGATAGAAATCTAAAAATTCATAATAGAGCTTGTTCTCTTTCTCTTCCGTCCTCTTTGGCTGGATCCGGGTCACATTGCCGGGAATCGATACCACGCCGAAATACTTCATGACGCTGACCCGCTTATTCCCTTCCTCCACATAGAATTTGTTCATATACTCATAAGCCTTGATTGGCTCCCGGATGCCTTCCTCCACATGGCTGGTGCTAAGAGACGCCCATTTGGAGGCAAACTCCGTCGTTTCCCGCAGGATCGGCATGAAATTTCCCGCAAAGGAACTGCTTCTGCCCACCGTTTTTGTTCCCACGATCTGTTCTGTCGGAATCTGCACCAGCCCCAGCGGCACCTCGGAATAAGAGCCTTTCTCCGGCATGATATCGTCCAATACCTGCAGCGTGGGCTTTACCCCGCGGAGCATCCGCATCTGATAATCCTTTTTTCCCAGTTTAAACGCCTTGCTATAATCTTCAATCCCCATAATGCCCTCCGGTCATTTCCTGAATCCATCCTGCCTACATAGTTTCACATATCAGAAGCCGTACCAGACCATTCTGTTTCCCTGGCCATATACAATTCCTGATATGATTTCACGCTTATTTTTCGGACATTTCTATGCCCCGGAAACCATCTGCTTTTTTCGGCGTCTCTTTTTCACCAATAAGACTGCCCCGGCAGCGATCAGAAGCAAGGCTCCTGCGCCCTCTATCCTGTGCAGCATCCGCTTTCTCTGCTCCTTAAGCCGCTTCTGCTCTGCTTCTTCTGCCTTTTTTGCGGCTGCTTCTTCCAGCTCCCTCCTGGCCTCTTCATCAGCCTCATCGCTTTGAAACGCATCCAGATTAAGCTCATGTTCGATCAGCACCCGGATCATATCCTGTCCGTCCTGATCCGGGTGCAGCCCGTCAGACTGTGTATTCTCCTCGATCCCGGAGTCATACAGATCGACAACCTGATATCCGTACTCTTTGGCATACTTCCAAATGATCTCATTCATACCGGAAATCACGCCCTCCACGACCGCATTCAATGTCCCCGGAAGTTCCCGGTGTTCCATCGGATTGTAGATCGTGGTCACCGCCATCTGTGCGTCCCTGTCCCGGCATGCAGCAATATTTTCCATGGTGAGAATCCATTTTTCCTCAAACGAAGCATAATCCCAGCCGCCGATTTCCGCGGCCACACTCATCAGCAAGAGCGGATTTTCCGTGATTCCATCCTGCAAAGCCGCCAGCGCTTCATCTGCCGTGGCAAAACGGGTCTCGTTGCCCAATATCTCCCGCGAAACCTTTTTAAATTCATTCATCAGGTCATTGGCCCCTATCGTCAGCGTGATCACATCCGCCTGCGCGATCTGTTCCTGAACCGATGGTTCCGCAAGCATGTTAGCATTCAATTTCTTTGTTGTCAATCCATTTTTTGTAAACCGTCCCAGATGCACCCTCTTGCCGCTGATCTTCTGCAGGTCTCCGGCAAGCAGTATCGGATATCCTACGATCTCCGGCTCCTGCTTCCCATAATACCCATTGGGGATACTGTCCCCCAGGGCGACATAACAGATATATTCCTCTGTCCCCCCATCTGCCGCACATACGGACAGGTCTGAATGAATGCCTGCAAGGAGCAGGGCAATACATATCAGTGCCGCCCTCAAAAACAGCCTTTCCTTATGCCCCACTGTTTTTCCACTTCTTTCCGTCCAACACCGCATGCTGCAATGCTCCATTCTCATCATACACTAATTTTAAAGAAAAGAAAGGGCTGCCTTCTTCCAAAAGCCGGAAAAATATCTTATCCCCTTCCCAGATATCCAGTTCCCAAATCTTTTCTTTGTCAATCCATGCCAGTTCCCCTTCATCGCAGGGAATCTCCTGCCCTTCAAAGCCGTCCGCCGTATAGAGGGACATATACTCTGTCAGATCCCTTCCATATACAAATGTCACGATCCCCCGAAAACTCCAGGACGTCAGCGTATATCCCGTCTCTTCCTTCACTTCCCTAAGCAGGCACTCTTCCGGGCTTTCCCCCTCTTCAAAATGACCGCCCACGCCAATCCATTTCCCCTTGTTCACATCCCGCTGCTTTACGGTCCTGTGGAGCATCAGATACTGGCCGTCCTTTTCTATATAACACAATGTACTTAACCTGACCATACTAAAAGCCTCTCTTCTTTAAATCGTACAAAACCCTCCTGCGCCTATTTCCAAAGTATGCAGGACAATTCCTGAACTCCATAATTATTTTACGACAATCTCCAACACATCTTCCACTTTTTTCACTGGTATAATCTCCAGTTTTTCCCGCACTTCTTCCGCCACATCATCCAGATCGTTTACGTTCTCCGAAGGGATAAATACTTTGGAGATCCCGGCTCTCTGCGCGGCCATCAATTTTTCCGGCAGTCCGCCAATGGGCATCACGACGCCCCGAAGGGACACCTCTCCGGTCATGGCATATTCCGGGCTGACAGGCTTTCCTGTCACTAAGGACGCCAGAGATGTGGTCAATGTGATTCCCGCAGACGGGCCGTCCTTGGGAACTGCCCCGGAAGGAACATGGATATGCAGGTCATGATCCTGAAAAACCGCAGACTCTTCGGGATACATGGATTTTACAAGGCTTACGGCAATCTGGGCAGACTCCTTCATCACATCCCCCAACTGGCCTGTCACCCTCACTTTGCCCTCCCCTCTTGTCAGCAGAGTTTCCACAAATAAAATCTCTCCGCCGGCTGCTGTCCACGCAAGCCCTGTCACAATGCCCGGCTTCTTTTCTTCCAGGATAGACTCATGCCGCAAAGGCTTCCGGTCCAGAAACTCGGCCAGCCTTTTGGGGCTTACCGTAATACTCTTCTGCTCACCCTTCACCAGTTTTACCGCCGCATATCTGCACAGGACGTCCAGCTGCTTTTTGAGCCCCCTGACGCCGGACTCTCTTGTATAATTTTGTATCACAGCCTCAATCGCCTGATCTGTCACCTTCAGGTTCTGAGCCTTGATCCCCATCCCCTTCATCGCCTTGGGAAGCAGATGCTTTCTGGCGATCTGAAATTTTTCAATAGCCGTATATCCCGGAAACTGAATCACCTCCATCCGGTTCAGCAGCGGCTCCGGTATGGTATCCGTGGTATTCGCCGTGCACACAAACAACACGTCCGACAGATCATAGGGTACATTCATATAATGATCCGTAAAATTATTGTTCTGCTCTGGATCCAGCACCTCCAGCAATGCGCTTGCCGGATCCCCGCTGTAGTCCTTCGACAATTTATCCACTTCGTCCAATACCATGACCGGGTTCGATGTGCCGCAGCGCTTCATTCCTTCCATAATCCTGCCTGGCATAGCTCCTACATAAGTCCTCCTGTGCCCGCGGATCTCCGCTTCATCCCGCACGCCGCCGAGGCTGACCCGGACGTATTTGCGATCCAGCGCCTGTGCAATGCTCTGGCCGATACTCGTCTTTCCGGTTCCCGGCGCTCCCACAAACAGAAGAATAGAGCCGGACTGCTTCTGGTTCAGTGCCATGACTGCCATCTGCTGTACAATCCTCTGCTTCACTTTCTTCAATCCATAGTGCTCCCTGTCGAGAATCTCCTCCGCCTTCTCCAGATCCACGTCGGCCACATGCTCTTTTTTCCAGGACAGGCTGGTCACAAAATCCAGATAATCATACAAAAGCCCATACTCATGGCTGTCCTTCCCTTCCTGCTTCATCCGGTTCAGGACCTTATCAGCCTCTTTACGTGCATCTTCATTCATCCCTGAATCCGCAAGCTTCTGCTCAAATTTCCGGATATCCGACACATTCTCCGGGTGCATCTCGTCCAGCTGCCTCTGCAGGAAATCAATCTGCTTCTTGATGGCGTCTTCCCTGTAAACCTTCTCATGCTTTTCCTGCTGTGCATTCTCTGCCTCTTCACTGACTTTCGCCATCTCCATAAATTCGTAGACAGCCCTCTCAATCCGCTCCGTGCGCTCTGAAACCGTATCAGAGGCAAGAATGGCATACCGCTCCTCGTCTGTCAGGTTCAGATATCCTGAAAGGGCAGACACCACCTCATTCATGGATTTCCAGTGCATTACATAACTACGCGCCCAGATCCCCCACTGGAATCCCTGAATAAAGCGAAGCAGTGCGGAACGCATGTTGTCAAAACGCTCTTGCTGTTCCTCTTCCCTGAGATCCTGCTCCACTTTTTTGTCACAGACCTGCGCCAGGATTGCTTCCTCTGTCACCTGCAAATCTGTCACTTCCACCCGCTCCCCGGTACGGACGCTGACATTTCCCTCCCGGTCCACCGTCTCAAGCGTCCCGGTCACCCCGATCGGATAAAAATCAGACATGGACATATCCTTCCGTCCCTTATCTTCTTTCAGCATCAGGAACAGAAGCCGGTCTCCTTTTTTCGCGTCCTGCGCTCCTAAGTCCCCCAGCACTTCATTTTTGAAATAGTAGGTCACATCCGGCAGGATGATCATATCATATATCGGTATTGTTATCATCTATATCTCTCCTTTTATCAGCACTCTTTATGTTTGAGTGCCAGTTCTCTGTAACCATACCATATTTCATATCATTTGTAAAGCGCGGAACCGTAATTCATCATATCCGCTTTTTTCCTGCATTTTCCTTCCTTAATTCTGAACAGTACAGCGAGAAAACGTTTTGCGTTGATATTCAAAATACCCTGCACAAATATGTACAGGGTATCTCCATCCTACTATTATTTTGATATCTGGATACACAGACAGCAAAAACGCTGCATGCCCTAAACCAGTGTATTCAAAAGCATGCCAACCGCATAGTAGTTACTGAGGTTGTAAGCTCCGCTCTTTGCAAAACTTGCAAAGGATGTAAAATACGCAGACATCGAGTCATCATTGGATGATGAAAGCAGATCATTCACTGAATTCTTCGTATTGCCCGTATTCTTAGAGGAAGTACTGTCAGTGCCGCCGGTACTGCTGCTCTTAGAATAACCGGCCACAGTATCAATCGAAGAATCCAGGATATTCGTTGCCCTTGAACCCATACGCTGTGCAATACCATACGTACCGCCCATCGTCTCTTTCACACTGTTGTAACGTCCGTCGGTCAAAGCCTTATCCAATGCATCTTTATCAACCTCAAGACTGCCTGTTGTGTTCACCTTCATGCCCAGAGTCTTCAAAGCGCCTTCTGTCGGCAAAGCCCTCTCCAGAGAAGCCTGCTGACGGGCAACGCCTGCGCCGCGGTTAGAATTGCTCTTAAGGAAAGAAATCGTACTATTGTACTTATCTGCAAAATCACTTACTGCAGACACAATGTCTTCCCTTGCCTTATCAACCTTTGCCTGTGCCGCCTTTTTCGCATCCTCGGTATCTGCTTTGGACAATGCGTCAAGCGCACTCTCATATTTGGAGTACACATTATCCCTGGAGCCTACCTGCAGCTTTGCTGAAGCGGATTCCAGATCGGTAAGCTTCTGCTTATAATTCAGCAGGAATGAAGATGTGCTGACGCTGCTCGCGCTATTGCTGCCGGAGGAACTGGTGGTACCGGACGTGCTGCCTGTCTTTTCAGAAAGCTGCTTTTCCAGCTCCTCCACCCGCTTTTCCAGTGCCTCTGTCCTCTTCTGCGCAGTGGTTTCCCAATCTGAATAGCGATCCTGATAGTTAAACATCGTGCTGGGACTAAAACCGATTGCTGAAGTTGTTGCCATAGTTTCATCTCCTTTCCGGTATTAAATACCTGTTTTATGTTGTAAAAGGATTCCTCCTAATGCAACCTTTTCACATAGGCCGGTTCATACATATATAGTATGTATGGACATTAAGAAACCTATCATTATTAATATCGTCCTAAGTCCCGGTTTTATAATCGGATTTCCCAAAAATTTGGTGACCAATTTTCTGCCCTTCATCCGGCTCCCTGTCCGGCCCAAATCCAATCCGTATGACCGTGCCGCTTTCCAGGGAGGAATTTGCCGTTATGGTATGCCGAAGGCCGGTACAGATCCTCCGGCAGAGATAAAGGCCGATCCCGCTCGCTTTTTTATCATTTCTTCCGTTATACCCGGTATATCCTTGTTCGAAGATAATCGTC
>CATKXE010000016.1 GCA_949840465.1 uncultured Lachnospiraceae bacterium
GCAAATGCGAAGCATTTCTCAAAATGCCTTACTCCGACTTGCCCTCGAGCGAATGTGAGGGGGCGTTACATTATCAAGGAGTAAGGCAAATGCGAAGCATTTCTCAAAATGCCTTACTCCGACTTGCCCTCGAGCGAATGCGAGGGGGCGTTACATCATTAGGGAGTAAGGCAAATGCGACGATTTTATCAGGAGGATTCTAAAAGTGGAAAACAGGAATATTGCAACTTCAAAATTGGTGACTACAGGGTTATTTGCAGCAATGATTACAATTATGACGGCATATATTTTCCATATTCCGTATGGGGCGAACGGAGGATATATTCACTTTGGAGACGCGCTGATCTATCTGGGCGCGGTGTTTCTTCCGAGGCCATATGCACTGGCGGCTGCGGCTATCGGCGGAGGAATGGCGGATATCCTGACAGCGCCCATGTGGGCGCCGGCAACGGTTATCATTAAGATGCTGATCGTGCTGCCGTTTTCGGGAAAAGAAAGCCAAATCATCTGCCCGCGCAATGTGGCAGCTCCGTTTGTAGCAGCGGTGATTTCGGCTGCCGGATATTATCTGGCGGAGGGAATCCTGTTCGGATCTTTTGTGGCTCCGCTGGCTTCTGTCATGGGGAGCGTTGTACAATCCGGGGGAAGTGCGGTGATCTTTCTTGCCCTGGGGACGGCTCTGGATAAAGTCCATATGAAAAACCGGGCACGGCAGATGCTGAACCTGTAGAGACGGCAGTTTTAATGCATCGCGCATAAGAGGATGAAGCGCAGGCTTTCAGGAATTGTTGATAGCGATCATAAAAGCAGAACTTGATAAGAGGAGGAAAAAATGGCAAAGATTTTATATACGTATCAGGATCAGGTCTATGTGAATCTGACAAATAAATGTGACTGCAGCTGCCGGTTCTGTATCCGCAGCCATCATGACGGTGTGGGGGATGCGGATTCTCTGTGGCATGAGAAGGATCCGGATCTGCAGGAAGTGAAAGCGGCTATGGACGCCTTTGATTTTACAGGTAAAAAAGAACTGGTCTACTGTGGTTATGGGGAACCTACCTGTGCATTGGAGAATCTGATAGAATCCGCCAGATATGCCAGAGAGAAATATGGCCTGAAAATCAGGGTAAATACCAATGGGTTGGGGAATCTGTATCACAAGAAGGATATTGTCCCGCTGCTTGCGGAAGTAGTGGATTCTGTGTCTATCAGCCTGAATGCGCCCGATAAAGAGGAATATATGGATGTGACCCGTCCCCAGTTTGAAGACGCTTTTGAGGGGATGCTGGAATTTACGCGTGAGTGCGGAAAACAGATCGCGCAGGTGAAAATGACGGTGGTGGATGTGCTGCCGGATGAGGATATTGAGGCCAGCCGGAAGCTGGCGAAATCTCTTGGGGTAGAACTGAGGGTAAGGAATTTCGTGTAAAGAGACAGCCGTCCGCTCATTTTCGATGAAGCGGAACGGCTGTCTCTTATTTCTGAAGTGCCATATAAGCAACAGTTACTTTGAAAGTACTTCGGCACCTGTCTCTGTGATCAGTACCATATATTCAATCTGGGCGGACAGGCCGTCGTCGATGGTATAAACGGTCCAGTCATTGTCTTCATCCACAAAGAAATCCGGGCTTCCTTCATTGACCATCGGTTCGATTGTAAACATCATGCCCGGTACAAGGAGCATTTCGCTGCCTTTCGGGGTGACGTAGCTGACGAAGGGCTCTTCATGAAATTCAAGCCCGATCCCGTGGCCGCCGATTTCTTCCACCACGGCGTAGCCGTTTGCCTGTGCGTGGGAGTTGATGGCATAGGCAATATCGCCCAGATGCCCCCACGGCTTTGCCTGTGCAAGCCCTAAATGGACGCATTCTTCGGTTACGCGGATAATGCGCTCGGCGCGCTCCGAGATTTTTCCGATTTTGAACATCCGGGATGCGTCAGAGAAGTATCCTTTCAGGTTGGTGGACACATCCACGTTGACAATATCCCCTTCCTGCAATATGATATGCTCATCCGGGATACCGTGGCACACCTCGTTGTTGATGGAAGTGCATACGCTTTTGGGGAAACCCTCGAAATGAAGGGGGGCAGGAATACCTCCGTGGCTGGTCGTGAAATCATATACAATCCGGTCAATCTCCGCGGTGTTCATCCCAACCCGTATATTTTTTGCAACCTCATCAAGAACCGCCGTATTTAAGGCGGCACTTTCTTTAATTTTTTCAATCTGAGCCGGCGTTTTTAAAAGCTCGCGTTTGGGAACAATCTCGCCGCGGTCTGCGTGGAGCAACATTCTTTCTTCAATCGGCATATGGCACCGCTTATACTTTTTGCCGCTGCCGCACCAGCAAGGGTCATTTCGCTGCATTTTCATTACCTCTCTTTTCCATTTACGAATTAAATAATCCAGCATTTCTATTGTCCTTTCGGAGGTTCAAACAGGTGGATGAACAGCCCGCTTAGCAGTTTCGGCTCAAACCATGTGGATTTCGGGGGCATCAGCCGTCCGGAATCCGCCACGGCAAGCAGTTCGTCCATGGAAGTGGGGTACATGGCAAATGCGGCTGTTTCCGTGCCTTCATCAACCAGCCGTACCAACTCTTCCAACCCGCGGATGCCGCCGACAAATGTAATCCGCGGATCTGTCCCGGGATCCCGGATACCGAGCAGCGGAGCCAAAACCTTATTTTGCAGGATGGATACGTCAAGGCTGCCCACCGGGTCGAGCATCCCGCAATGCATGTCCCCGCGGGACGGGATAACCTCGTCAGGAAGGGCATTGGAATGCAGATCCGCATGCGCCGTGAGCTGATACCATTTGCCCCGGATATACATAGAAATCCTGCCTTTTTGCTGTGGATGCGTTTGTTCGGCGAGTTCGGCGACGTCAAAATGTTTTGCGATGCCTTCCATCAATTCTTCAAAGGTAAGCCCGTTCCACCCGGAAACCACCCGGTTATAGTCATATATTTTTAATTCATCGGCAGGAAACAGTACACAAAGAAAATAATTAAATTCCTCAGTCCCGTCATAATCCGGGTGTTCCCGCCTGCGTTTCAGCCCGGCCTTAATGGCGGAGGCGGCGCGGTGATGGCCGTCTGCGATATAAATATGCCCGATTTCTTTAAATAATTCCGCAATATGTGCCTGGTCATGGTTTAATTTCCATACCTGATGGCGGACTCCGTCGTCTGCCGTAAAATCATAGAGAGGCGCGGCTTTTTTTGCAGCCTCCGTGATTCGTTTGAGTCCCGGATGGGGACGGTACGCAAGGAAGACCGGCCCTGTGTGCGCGCTCATCGTATCCACATGACGGATCCGGTCAGATTCTTTTTCCTTCTTGGTGTCCTCGTGCCGGCGGATGGTTCCGTCCAGATAATCATCAATGGACGCGCATCCTGCGATACCGGTCTGGGTGCGCCCGGCAAAAGTCAGGGCGTATAGATAGTAGCAGGGCTCTTCGTCCTCTATAAAAGAACCGTCGGCGATCATTTCCTGTAAGGTATCTCTTGCACGTTCATAAACCTGCGGAGAATACATATCTGTATCGTCGGGAAACTGCGTTTCTGCGCGGTCTATTTTTAAAAATGAAAGAGGGTTCTTTTGAACCGCCTCTTTCGCTTCTTTTCGGTTATATACATCATAGGGCAGTGCGGCGATGGAAGCTGCTTTTTCTTCCGATGGGCGCACGCTTCTGAAAGGCCGGATAACTGGCATGGGAAATTCCTCCTGATTTTAGGGTAATGCCTCTCGTCTGCTTTCGGAGGGCATGGAGCCGGAAGACATTTTGAAAAGTAACGCATCTGCCTTCCGTCTGGTATTCAATGCCTGAATGGCTGTCCGCTTCACAGCCGTATTACAGTGTAACATAAAAATACAGATTTTGCCACAAAAGAATTAAATGCAATACCAGATGATTTGGTTTGCATCCAGATCCAGACGGAAATGTGTCCCGTCGCCTTTGTAGACCGTGGTACTCTGTGGTTCGTAGGTGTTATTTACGACGCAGTATTTTCCATTCTGGATATAAGCGTGTACTTCCACATTGACATTGGTGGAAAACCAACGGTGCAGATTGTCCTCATCCCCGGCGCTCCAGAGGATGGCGCGGTACAAAAGCCTGCTGTTCTCAAAGCTGTAGGGAAGCCCGCTGATATACACGGCGCGCCCGTTTCCAAACTGGTTGACGGCAAGCTGGACGCCCCTCTCCTTTTCCACGAGGACGGTGGCCTGTTCCAGGGCGTAGATGTTCTTTTTTCCTTCTCCGAAATCAATCTCGCCGTCTACGTCTTCCGTGATAAAATGGCTGTGTTCCTCCCAGTTGTATTTATCATAGCCAAGGGTAAAGCCTCGTTCTTCTTCCACGCCGAATACATTGGACAACTGGAAGAAATGGCCTTCCGCCTGATGCGCGCCGGGTTCCCCGATGCCGATGATGCCGCCGCCCTTATGGACGAACTGCTTTACGGCAGAGGAAATGTCCGCGTCGCACCACCACTCTCCGCCGGTGTGGGCTGTGTCCGCATCCCCCACATTGATGAGGACGTCGATTTCCCGGAGGATATCCGGGTTTTCTTTGATATCCGCAAAGCTGATAAAGCTCACGTCAAAAGGCGCGCCGGAAAGGGCTTCGATCACTCCGGCATAGGAATAGTTCTGTTTAAAATAGATTGCATGGTGTACCATGTGGCATCCCCAGGCGCGCATTTTCCCCCAGCAGTTCAGTACGGCCACCCGTTTTACACAGTACGGCACACAATCTTTCACATTATCATACAGTTCACGGAATTCATTGCAGACCGATTCTACGTAGTCAACAAATTCAGGAAAATCTAAGGTCAATTTCAGATATCCGCCGTAGCCGATCCGATCCACCGGCTTGCGCAGAATCGCACGGCGTGCGGTCACCCAGTTAACCTTCGCTTCCTTTACGGGGTCGCCGCCCTCATGGAAGGTATCCGGGAAAAAGTAGGGAAGGAGCCGCGCTTCCGTATACTTTACCCCTTCAATATCGCTGATCAGCCGCAGCGTGGAACCGTTTCCTACGCTGCCGACCACTGCGTCCAGTCCCACATGCCGGAATTCGTCCATAAACGGCTCCGTCCCGATCCAGTGGTCTCCAAGGAACATCATGGCTTCCTTGCCGCATTCATGAGTGATGTCTGTCATCTCTTTTACGATCTTTGCCACTTCTCTTCTCTGGAATGCCTGAAAATCCTGATATTCTTTGGAAGGGATGCGGTACTGGTTATTGTAGTATCCCTGGTCGATGATATATTCAGGGCGGAAGGGATATCCGGCTTCCTGTTCAAACTGTTCCAGAATATAAGGGCTTACGGACGCGGAATATCCGTACCAGTCCACATATTTTTCACGGGCCGCCTCGTCAAAAACCAGAGTAAACTGGTGGAAAAATGTGGTGAACCGAAGCACGTTGACATAAGGGTGTTCTTTTATAAATTTCCGCAGCCGTTCCATGGTATAGGCGTGCGTTTTCGGCTGCCTTACATCAAATGTAATCTGGTGTTCCACGTCTTTCCAGTCATTGACCACTGCATTGTACATATGCACAGGATCCCACATGATATAAGCCAGAAAACTGACCGTATAATCGTG
Organism: uncultured Lachnospiraceae bacterium; assembly: GCA_949840465.1. Lineage (GTDB taxonomy): Bacteria > Bacillota > Clostridia > Lachnospirales > Lachnospiraceae > Schaedlerella. The sequence goes on from CATKXE010000016.1 coordinate 5,617, forward strand.
GAACGGGATACTTTTAATCGTGACTTCAAACGTATTGTCGTCGCAATGCCAGTCTGCCGTGGGGACGATTTCCCCGGTACTGCGGTCCACCACTTCCCACCAGCGGGTGACGTCGTCCTTTGTGTTGGGAGTGAGCATGTCCGCATACAGCCCCTTCATCAGCGGGATGCGAAGGGCAGTATCCTCTGCCGTATAGATGGGAGTCATGAGATACATCTGCTGGATTTCATCCGGGTTTGCCCTCGCCCAGACGTTATCCTTTCTTGTTGTGTAGTAGGTGGAATACACTTTCAGGCCGACATCTTTTAACTCGGCGGGGAAATCGGTTCCGTCACAGTCCCGGACTGCGTCGGCGCCCCATTTTTCTGACAGACGGATGGTATCCTGCACGATATCCATATCCGTAGGGATTGTTACACGTCCTTTTGTACTCATAAGAAAGCCCTCCTTTGGTCAATGAGATTGGATCGTTTGATGCGTTTTGTGCTGTAAGTATAGCACAGGCAGGAGGGAAAGTCTATGGGGATGACGGGAAGGAACAGATACAAACTACTTTGAAGTGTAATATCCCCCACGTCCTTTGCATACGATAAACTAGGACATGCGCCAAAGGCTGCTGTCCGGGAACTGTATGCAAATCTCATCAGGCCGCTTTCCTGCAGTTCCTTAATAATACGAAAGGGGGGATTTTTTGTTTGAAGAAAAGTCCATAGAAGAGGTATCCAGACAATTCCGTGTGGATGCGGACAGGGGGCTGTCCTGGGCGGATGCGGTGACCCGGCTGTCCGCGGACGGCATGAACGAACTGGAGGAAGAGAGGAAAAAAAGCGTTCCGGAGACGTTTTTGGAGCAGCTCAACGACCCGCTCATATGCGTACTGCTGGTGGCCGCATTCGTATCCTTTCTTTTGGGGGAGATCAGCGACACAATCATCATCGCTGCCGTGATCCTGCTCAATGCGGCGGTGGGGGTCATTCAGGAGGGGAAAGCCCAGAAAGCCCTGGATTCGCTGAAAAAGCTGACAAGCCCGGAGGCTTATGTGCGGCGGGACGGAAAAATCCGCAGGATTGCGGCTGCAGAGCTGGCCGCAGGGGATGTAGTGATCTTAGAGGCAGGAATGCAGGTTCCGGCGGATCTCCGCCTGACAAAAACGTGGAATCTGAAAATTGAGGAATCTGCCCTGACCGGGGAATCCCTTCCTGTGGAGAAAGACGCCGCGTTTACGGCGGCAGGAGGGCTTCAGGCAGGAGAGCGGAAGAACGAAGCTTTTATGTCCACCATGGTGACAGGGGGGAGGGGAGAAGGGATCGTAGTCGCCAGAGGAATGGAGACCGAGATCGGAAAAATTGCTTCAATTATAAAGACAGTTCCCAGGGAGTTTACGCCGCTTCAGAAAAAACTGGCGGAACTGGGGAAAATCCTCAGCATCGTGTCCGTGCTGCTCTGCGTGCTTTTGTTTGGGATCGCAGTGCTGCAGAAACGAAATATTCTGGAAATGCTGATCACGGCGATTTCGCTTGCGGTGGCGGCGGTACCGGAAGGGCTGCCTGCGGTAGTGACCATTGTGCTGGCCATGAGCGTATCCCGGATGGTTAAGGTCAATACCATTGTGAGAAAGCTTCCTTCCGTGGAAACGCTGGGTTCGGTCAATGTGGTCTGTTCGGACAAGACGGGGACGCTGACGCAGAATAAGATGACGGTCACGCAGTGTTATGTGAACGAGCGTACAATTCCTATTTCGACGAGCAATATCCGGGAGCAGGCGGATATTCCGGAGGCATTCTTCCAGGGGTTTGCGCTGTGCAACGATGCGGTGTCGGACAACAACGGGACAATGGGAGACCCCACGGAGATTGCCTTGCTTGCCATGTCCGCGGGATGCGGCGTCCGTAAAGCCCAGGCGGAGCGGCAGTTCCCCAGATTGGAGGAGCGTTCGTTTGACTCTGCCCGGAAAATGATGACTACGGTGCATCAGGGACGCGGCGGAAAATTTGCTTATACAAAAGGCGCGCCGGACGTGGTGCTGCGGCGGTGTACAAAAATCTATTTAAACGGCACGATCCAGCCTTTAAATGAAGTGAAGCGGCGGAAAATAAAGAACGCCCTGGAAGAAATGTCTTCTCAGGCGCTCAGGGTTCTTGCATTGGCGATGAAGGAGGAGGGAAGTGCTGAACTGCTGGACGAGAAAAATCTGGTATTTCTCGGCCTTGCAGGAATGAAGGATCCAATCCGCCCGGAGGCGAAGGCAGCGGTTGAGAAATTCTGCAGCGCTTCCGTGCGCACCGTCATGATTACAGGCGACCATGCGGACACTGCGTTTGCAATCGCAAAGGAACTGGGAATCGCCAAAAAGCCAGGGCAATGCCTGACAGGTTCCCAGCTGGACACACTGTCTGATGAGGCGCTCTCGAAACGTCTGGAAGAAACCACGGTGTTTGCCAGAGTGACGCCGGAACATAAGGTACGGATTGTAAGGCTTTTGAAAGAGTCAGGAAATATCGTTGCCATGACGGGGGACGGGGTCAATGACGCGCCTTCCCTTCGGACGGCGGATATTGGGATTGCCATGGGGCAGTCAGGAACGGATGTGGCAAAAAATGCTTCTGACATGGTTTTGACGGATGATAACTTTGCGACGATTGAAAAGGCGATTGAGGAAGGGAGGAGTATTTTTCAGAATATTAAAAAGACGGTACTGTTTTTGCTTTCCTCGAATTTCGGGGAGATCATTACCATGTTTTCGGCAGTCCTGCTTGGGCTTGCCGCACCGTTGAAAGCCAGCCACATCCTGTGGATCAACCTGATTACAGATTCCCTGCCCGCGCTTGCCCTCGGGGTGGACGAAAATGATAAGGAGGCATTGATGAGAGAGCCGCCCCGGGGCGCAAAGGAGGGAATGTTTGCAAACGGCGGGCTTGCCTGCACGGTGTTTTACGGACTGCTTATTGCGGCGATCAGCCTGACGGCGTTTCTGAAACTTCCGTGGGAAATTCTGGCAGAAGGGCAGGAGGCGTTTACGCTGCCCAATATTGCCGCGGTCCTTCGGGACGAGGCAGTGCTTGCAAGGGCGCAGACCTATGCATTTACGGTGCTGAGTATGTCTCAGCTCTTCCATGCATGGGGGATGCGGGACGTGAGGACTTCTGTATTTTTTGGAAAACAGGCGTTCAACCCGGTTATGGCAGCTGCATTTGGGCTGGGTACGGCGCTCCAGCTTGCAGTTACGGAGATCCCCTATCTTGTGGGGATGTTCGGCACGGCGCACCTTGCATGGCAGGAATGGACCGTGCTGATGATCCTGGCGGCATTTCCGGTGCTGGCACACGAGATTTTTGTGCTGACCGGGAATGGGGACGGTACATAACGCTGGTGTTGGAACCTTTGTAAAATTTGTTCGTTTTCTTCCCTTATTATTTAGAAAAATCTACAGAAAAAATTAAGATTTGCCTGATACAGTATGTATAACATAACCGGACGAAGTTCATCCGACCCGCAGGGGCATGCGTTACGGATATGATAGAGTTAAAGAATCAGTTTGCTGTGCAAATCGGTTACAAAATGAGGGAGGAACGACGATGAAGTACATTACATTTACAGTTCCCTGCTACAATTCGCAGGACTATATGGAACGATGCATTGATTCACTTGTGAAGGGCAAAGAGGATGTGGAGGTTCTGATCATTGACGACGGCTCATCGGATAACACGGGAGCGATCGCGGATCGCTATGAGGCGATCTATCCCGGCATCGTGAAGGCGGTCCATCAGGAGAACGGCGGGCACGGCGCGGGAGTGAATAAGGGGCTGGAGCTGGCACAGGGCCTGTATTACAAGGTGGTAGATTCGGACGACTGGCTGGATGCGGACGCCTATGAAAGCCTGCTTACGAAAATTAAGGGATACTATGGCGAAAACGGGCAGGAAAAGACAGAGACGGGGGAAATACGGCCGGAAGGAGGCGATGAGGGAAACTGTATTTCTGGAACTGCGCCGGATCTGTTTGTCTGTAACTATATTTATGACCATCTGGAGGAAGGGACTTCCCGCAGGATGCATTACCGGAATGTATTTCCCGCGGACAAAGCCTGTACATGGAACGAGATCAATCATTTCTATCCGTCCCAGTATCTGATCATGCATGCACTGGTGTATCGGACAGCGGTGTTGCGCGAATCGGGGATCCGCCTGCCGGAGCACACGTTTTATGTGGATAATCTTTTTGCATACCAGCCGCTTCCATATGTAAAAAGCATCTTTTATATGGATATTGACCTGTATCATTATTTCCTCGGAAGGGAAGACCAGTCGGTGAACGAGAAAATGCTGATGCGCCGGATCGACCAGCAGATTAAGGTAACGGAGCTTGTGGCGCACTGCATGGATCTGCAGGAGGTGGCTTCGGAGACTTCCCCGAAGCTGGCGGCGTATATGCGGAGGAACATTTCTATCATGATGGCGATCTCTTCCATCCATTTGCTCCTGATCCGCTCGGAGGAGGCGGAGAGGAAGAGGGTACTTCTGTGGAAGGGAATCAAATCCACCAACCGCAGGCTGTATTATCAACTGAAATATGGGACGGTCAGCGGGCTTACCTGCCTGCCGGGGAAGGTCGGCGGGATGGTTACGGTGGGGGGATACCGGATTGCAAAGAAGGTATATCAGTTCCAGTAGCGTATACCCAAAGGGCATCCCGTAATACATGCCCCGCGTGGGGGGCGGGCGGACAGCGTCCGATAAGGTATACCCACAGGGATATCGGATAGTTGCGCAAAAGAGAAATCAAAAATGACAGCGAGGGGATATAAATTGACACGAATATACATAGCATTAGTAGACACACCGGGAATTTTTGCATTTTTCATCAGACGCTTTTTAAGACAAAAATATATTCATGTAGTGCTTGCGCTGGATGCGGGACTGGAAGAGGCTTACAGTGTGGGGAGGCGGAATCCTCTGATACCGATCCTGTCTGGATTTGAAAAGGAGGACAAGAGGAAGATCCTGCGGGCTTTCCCGTCCGCGGATTATATGGTCTGTGAGCTGGAATGCACATTGCAGCAAAAGGAGCAGATCAGAGAGCGGCTCAGGCAGGATATGAAGCAGCGGTATCGGTATCACTATGCGGTACTCGGACTTCCGTTCATCCTTTTTGGAAAGCCGTTTTATCAGGAAAACCACTATACCTGTTCTTCCTATATTGCGAGGCTTCTTGCGGAAAACGGAATCCAGATTTCACAAAAGCATTTTTCGCTCGTGACTCCAAGGGACTTTTATGAGTATGAGGGCAAAAGGATCGTATTTGAGGGCGGCCTGGATGAAATTGTAAATACAGATGCTATGTGGAGGGCACGGAAACCGGAGGCGGCCTATGAGTACTGAAAAAAGGCGGAAGCTCATTAGGAATGCAGGGAATATGGCGCTGTTTCTTGCAATCATGTTCCTGACATTTTATACGGTGCTGCGTGGGCAAGACTGGCACCAGGTTCGTGCAGCGCTGATGCAGCTGTCATTTCCGTTTCTGATGCTGATGATATTGGCGGCTTTGTTTTTTGTGTGCGCGGAAGGCGGGATGATCTGGTATCTGCTGCGGGCGGTCAATCCGGACAGCAGCGGGCTGTTCCGCTGTATTTCCTATTCATTTATCGGTTTTTTTTATTCCGGCATTACGCCTTCTTCCACAGGAGGGCAGCCGGTGCAGCTTTTTTATATGAAGAAAGACGGCAATTCCCTGTCGGACTGCTCTGTGGTATTGATGACGGTGGCGCTTCTTTTTAAATTTGTGCTGGTGGTTATGGGCGCGGCATTGTTCTTGTTCTGGAGGGCTCCGCTGAAAAGCTGCCTGGAGGAGTATTTTAATCTGTATCTGCTGGGACTCGGAATGCACGTTATGCTGGTCGCGGCTCTTCTGGCGCTTATGGCGGCGCCGGAGGGGATGCGAAAACTCATTTTCCGGGTTGAGCATTTGCTGACCCGGATGAAGGTCATGAAAATATCCGATGGGAGGAAGGAAAAAATCAACGGATTCATTGACGGATACCGGGATGCCGTGCATTTTTTGGCAATGCAGAAGGGGCGGGTGTGCGTGGCGGCAGGAGTTACACTTCTGCAGAGATGCAGCGTGTTCCTTCTGACCGGGCTGGTGTATTATGGGTTTTCGCAGCACGGAACCAGTCTGGCGGCGGTTCTTTTTCTACAGGCGTCTGTATCGGTGGCGGTGGATATGCTGCCGCTGCCGGGAGCGCAGGGAGTTACAGAACTGATGTACTGCCATGTGTTTGGCCATGTATTTTCGAAAGGATATCTGATGCCGTCCCTGTATGTGACAAGGGGAATCAGTTTTTATTTTTTGCTGGCGGTAAGCCTTCTGGTCACTGTGGTGAACTATGTTTGCAGGAGAAGGCGGTAAATGTTAAACGGGTCGGATGCGTTTGTTTCAAAGAGCATCCGACCCATTGTGTTTTGCGGTTCATGCATTTTATTCTTCTTCTACGAATTCGTCTTTTCCAAGTCCGCAGACCGGGCATACCCAGTCTTCCGGAAGATCCTCAAAAGCTGTGCCCGGCTCGATCCCGTTGTCCGGATCGCCAACTTCCGGGTCATAAACATATCCGCAAGGTTCGCATACATAACGTTTCATCTCTTTGGCCTCCTGATTTAAATTTTGTAGCAATAACAGTATAACTCATTGGAACAGGGTTATGCAAGGCTAAAAATACCGTAAAGTCAGAATTGACTTCTATTTAAGATTCATCAATTCTCTATATCTTGCCTTTTTGCTTTCTTATGAATTCAATTTATGTTATACTGCTTTTATGTAGAAAGCTGGTGACAAAATAGCATTATTTCATAGAAGTGCCAGACTTCAAAACCAGAAAGGGATTAAGTCAGCATAAAAATTTCAACAGGAGGAAGATCATGGAAAGAACAATCAAAAAGAGGCCGTTTTACGGAGCGGAGGTGCAGGAGGAGTCGGCATATGAGGCGCCCCACCGGGCAGTGTCCAAAAAAGCAGCGGCGGAGGGCATTGTGCTGCTGAAAAACAACAGGCACACGCTTCCGCTGGCCAGGGGAAGCAAGGTGGCGCTTTACGGGGCTGGAGCGACTCATATGGTGAAGGGCGGCACCGGTTCGGGGGACGTCAACGAGCGGGAGGTTGTCACAATCTATCAGGGGCTGTTGGACGCCGGATATACGGTGACCAGCAAAGACTGGATTGATGCTTATGACCGCATTTATAAGGATGCGAGGGTTGCATGGCGGGACGACATCATGAAGAGGACGAAGGAAGATGTAAGCGCCGGAAACCTGGCATTTTTTATGGTATATTCGACGACCCCGTTCTTTACGCCGGACGGCCCGGATGTGACGAAGACGGATGCGGACGCCGCAATTTATGTGTTAAGCCGTGTGGCGGGCGAGGGCGCGGACCGGTTCAATAAGCAGGGCGATTATTATCTGACAGAACAGGAAAAGAAGAATATCGACGATATCTGTAGATTTTATGAGAAGGTGGTGCTTGTCATCAATACGGGCGGACCGGTGGATCTTTCTTTTTTGGATCAGCATGAAAATATTGACAGCATCCTGCAGCTTTCCCAGCCCGGCATGGAAGGCGGCAATGCGCTTGCAGATGTGGTCAGCGGTAAGCTCGCGCCGGGCGGGAAGCTTACGGACACATGGGCATTCGAATACGAGGACTATCCCAATGCGAAGACATTTTCCCACCTCAATGGAAATGTGGACAAAGAGAGATATGAGGAGGGAATCTATGTAGGATACCGCTATTTTGACTCTTTCCAGAAGCCGGTAAGGTACGGGTTTGGATACGGGCTTTCCTACACGGACTTCCAGATCGAGACTGTCAGGGTCGCGGCTGATACGGACGTGGAAGTGGAAGTAAAGGTAACGAATACCGGAGCAACATACAGTGGGAAAGAAGTGGTGCAGGTATATGTATCGGCTCCTTTGGGAACACTGGAAAAGGAATACCGGAGGCTCTGCGCTTTTGCGAAGACTTCCGCGCTTGCGCCGGGAGAGAGCGAGACACTGAAGATTGGTTTCCCGGCATACAGGATGGCCTCCTATGACGACCGGGGCGCAGAATGGATCCTGGAAGAAGGCATTTATGGCGTATGGATCGGCAATTCTCTTGCAGGGAGCAAATTGGAGGCGTTTCTGAACCTTGCGGAAAAGAAAGTGATTTCCAGGGTGAAAAATATCTGTCCTCTTCTGGAGGAATTACAGGAGATTTCGATTCCGAGGGAAAAGCGGGAAGCGCGCATAGCCGCGGATATTGAGGCGGGCCGCGGGCAGGGTATCCGGGAGGTCGAAATGGATTTGTCGGGGTTGGAGACGGAAGTAATCGACTATGCGGCGGCCTACGAGCCGGAGGATGACGATGCTGCCCGGCTTGTCAGGGGGCTGGATGTGGAGCAGCTGATCAGGCTGGCAACGGGCGATCCGGCGAAAGGACAGGGAAGCAATTTAGGGTCAGCCGGGATTTCGGTGCCGGGTTCCGCCGGGGAGACGAGTACCGCGGCCTGTGAGCAGGGCGTGGCAAATATTGTACTGGCAGACGGCCCGGCAGGACTGCGGCTGATGCAGAAGTATACGGTGAAGGACGGACAGATTCAGATGCCGCCTTTTGAAGCAAGTTTAGAGCATGGATTTTTTGCGGAGGATTATGTATCAGAGGGCACGCCGTATTATCAGTATTGTACCGCCGTTCCGGTGGGGACGCTTCTGGCGCAGAGCTGGGATGAAAAACTGATAGAGGAAGTGGGCGCTATGATCGCCGAGGAAATGGATCGGTTTGGCGTGACGCTCTGGTTGGCGCCGGGGATGAATATCCACCGGAATCCGCTGTGCGGAAGAAATTTTGAGTATTATTCCGAAGATCCGCTGGTAACCGGAAAAATTGCTGCGGCGATGACGAGAGGCGTGCAGAGCGTGCATGGCTGCGGAACCACCATCAAGCATTTTGCATGTAATAACCAGGAGGACAACCGGATGGGTTCCGACAGTATCCTTTCTGAACGTGCGCTGCGTGAAATCTATCTCAAAGGTTTTGAGATTGCAATCAGAGAATCAAAGCCTATGTCCATCATGACCAGCTACAACCTGATCAACGGAATCCATGCCGCCAACTGTTTTGATACCTGTACCGCGGCGGCAAGGCAGGAATGGGGATTTGACGGGGTGATCATGACGGACTGGACGACTACGGAGAATGGAGAAGACTGCACGGCGTCCGGCTGTATGCGCGCGGGCAACGACATCGTCATGCCGGGGCAGTTTTCTGACCATGATAATATGAGAAGCGAACTGAAGAAGGGGACTTTGAAGGAGGAAGACCTGCGCAGATGTATTACCAGGCTGGTGCGGGTGGTCCTGCGGTCAAACTGTTATGAAGATTGATGTATGATACGCGTTACGGGATGCGTCCGATAATGTATACCCAAAGGGCATCCCGTAATACATGCCCCGTGGGCGGGCAGACTGCGTCCGATAATGTATACCCAAAGGGCATCCCGTAATACATGCCCCGTTGGGGCGGGCGGACTGCGTCCGATAATGTATGGGAGGATGAAGATGGGAAGAAAACTGGATTTGATCAATGGAAAACCAGGGCGCTCCATGTTCTTTTTTGCCTTGCCCATGATCATTGGAAATTTATTTCAGCAATTTTATAATCTGGCGGATTCCGTTATCGTCGGAAATCTTGTGGGGGAGGATGCCCTGGCTGCGGTCGGGGCATCCTACTCCTTTACGACTGTGTTTATCATGGTGGCGATTGGGAGCGGAATGGGGGCTTCGGTTCTGGCGAGCCAGTATCTGGGGGCAAAGAAGTATGGGGAGATGAAGACCGCCATTTATACCTTCTTCATTGCCTTTGGTATCCTTAGCATTGTGCTTGCCTTGTTCGGCTTTTTGTGCAATCCTGCAATCCTGCGCGCTTTGAAGACGCCGGAAAATATTTTTCGGGACGCGGTGCTGTACCTGCAGATTTATTTTGCGGGGCTGCCGTTTATGTTTATGTATAATATCTTATCGGCCAATTTTAATGCATTGGGAAAATCGCAGATTCCACTGATACTCCTGATCTTTTCGTCGGTGCTTAATATCGGGCTGGATCTGTGGATGGTGGCCAAACTGGGGCTGGGCGTGGCGGGCGTTGCCATTGCTACGGTGATCGCGCAGGGGGTGTCCTCTGTGATCTCATTCGGGGTATTGATGCGGATCCTGAGGGAGTATCGCACATCTGGCGAAGTGAAGAAATTTGACTTCACGATGTTTCGCAGCGGTATTCGGATTGCGGTTCCTTCCATGATCCAGCAGTCCATCGTGAGTGTAGGAATGCTGTTGACCCAGTCGGCGGTGAACCGGTTCGGTTCTTCGGCGGTTGCGGGATATTCTGCCGGGATGCGCCTGGAATCGGTCTGCATTGTGCCCATGATCGCCACCGGAAATGCAATGTCTACTTTCACCGCACAGAATCTGGGGGCGCAGAACTCCGGCCGGGTAAAGGAAGGCTACCGGGCGGCATTTCGCATTATCATTGGATTTGGCGCAGGGCTGGCCCTGATTTCCCAGCTCTTTTACGGGCCGATTGTGTCCCTGTTCGTCAAAGAGGCAGGTTCGCCGGTGGCATTTGCCACAGGAACAGCGTACTTCCGGTTTGTGGGATGGTTCTTTGCGTTTTTGGGCTTTAAGGCGGTTACGGACGGAGTCCTGCGGGGAGCCGGAGATGTGAAGGTGTATATGATCGCGAATCTGGTGAACTTAAGTGTCCGTGTCTCGGTGGCTCAGCTTGGGTCGCCCATATTCGGGATTCAGGTTATCTGGTATGCGGTGCCGCTGGGATGGGCTGTGAACTTTATGATATCCTATCTTTGGTATCGTACGGGGAACTGGAGGAAAAAGAATCTTATATGAAGGAGTGTACCATGAATCATAAGTTGCGATATAATTTGTTGCTGATGCTGGCAGCCCTTATCTGGGGGAGTGCGTTTGTGGCGCAGAGTGTAGGGATGGACTATCTGGAACCTTTTACCTTTAACTCTGTGCGGAGCTTTATGGGCAGCCTGGTCCTGCTCCCGGTCATTTTTTTCATGGATCGGCAGAAGAAAGCGGGAGAGGGAGATGCAAACAGGCCGGATGGAGACGCCGCGCATCGGGAACTGCCGGGAAAGAGCAGGGAGAAGAATGCGGTCCGGGAGGCGCCGGAAAAGAACGGGAGGAAGAATGCCGTACAGGATGCGACGGGAAAAGATGCAGACGTACAGCGGCGCAAAATCCTGCTCACCGGCGGGGTGTGCTGCGGAGTCATCCTGACGGTATCCACCTCCCTGCAGCAGATTGGACTGGTATATACGACTGCGGGAAAAGCGGGCTTTATTACGGCGCTGTATATTTTGATCGTGCCGCTTCTGGGGCTGTTTCTTGGAAAAAAGGTAGGAGGAAAGACGTGGATTGGCGTGGCTTTGGCAGTGGCAGGGATGTATCTGCTGTGCATCAAAGAAGGGTTTTCCATTTCCTATGGGGATTTCATGGTGCTTTTGTGCGCGTTTGTATTTTCTTTACATATCCTGACTGTGGATTATTTTTCACCTAAGGTGGACGGGGTCAGGCTGTCCTGCATCCAGTTTTTTGTATGCGGCTGTCTGTGCGCAGTACCCATGATGCTGTTTGAACGCCCGGAAATCCATCAGATCCTGCAGGCATGGCTGCCGTTGGCTTATGCGGGCGTCCTGTCAAGCGGAGTAGCCTATACGCTGCAGATCATTACCCAGAAGCACTTGAACCCGACCGTTGCGTCGCTGCTGATGAGCCTGGAATCTGTATTCGCCGCACTGACCGGATGGCTGATCTTAAAGGAACGGCTCTCGCCTAAGGAACTGTTGGGGTGCGTGCTTGTATTTGCGGCGATCATATTGGCGCAGCTTCCGGAAAATGGAAGGATAACGGTAAATCAGAAACAATAAAAAATCCCCATAAGAATCTGTGAAACATGTTCAAACAAAGATTCTTATGGGGATTTTTATACACATACATAAACGCAGCTTCCGCCGGGGGCTCAATATAAAAGGAAACAATCGTGGTTCAAAGCTGCTGCAATTTCTCCACGATCTCCGAAAATTCCATCATATGGGAAGCTTTTACCAGTACTGTATCTCCAGGGGCGAGGACGCTTTCTATATCTTTGAAGAAATCGGCTTTTGTGTTATAGTGCAGGATCGTGGCCGGATAGCTCTGATGTTCAGACCGGCCGCTGACAGTTTCCAGAGCGCCGTTTGCAATCTCCGCGGCCTTTTCACCGATACAGACCAACAGATGGAGCCGCAGTTCGGTGGCATATTTTCCTACCTGCCGGTGCATTTCTTTCCAGTTTTCACCCAGCTCACCCATATCACCCAGTATTGCCGCTGTTCTGGTATCCGCCTGTGCGAGCACATCCAGGGAGGCTTTCATAGAACCTGGGTTTGCATTGTAACAGTCGTCGATGACCGTGAATTTGCCTGTCTCGATCAGGTGGTTCCGGCCGTCTAAGGGAACCAGAGCTTCGATCCCGGCTTTGATTTCTTCCATCGTCAGACCAAACATAGCGCCCGCGGCGGTTCCTGCCAGTGCATTCATGACCATATGGCGGCCGGGGATGGAGATATGTGCCGTAAAGCGGCCCTCTGGCGTGATAAATTCTACGGTCGTGCCGTGCAGTCCCTGATTGTCTGTCTGCCCCGCCCGGAACTGGCAGTGTTCTCCAAGCCCAAAATAAACGGGCTGAACCCCGCTTTCCGGAATAAAGGTTCTGAGCTTGTCGTCATCCCCGTTGAACAGGATGCGTCCGTTTGGATTCATGTACTGCAGCATCTCTGTCTTGGCTTTCAGGATGCCGTCTCTGGACTTTAACTGCTCCAGATGGGAGTATCCGATATTCGTGAAAATGCAGATATCCGGCCTCGCGGCTTTGGACAGACGCGCCATTTCCCCAAAATCACTGATCCCCATTTCCAGAACCGCGATTTCATGTTCTTCCCGGATGTTGAATATGGTCAGGGGAAGCCCGATCTCATTGTTAAAATTGCCTGCGGTCTTGAGGACGCGGAATTTCCGGGAGAGAATGGAGGCCACCATCTCTTTTGTGCTGGTCTTCCCTACGCTGCCGGTGATTCCCACCACTTTGATGTCCAGAGATCTGCGGTAATGCTCCGCCAGGTCTTCCAGCGCCTGCCTGCAGGAGTCTACAAGGATATACGGATAGGGGACAGTCCCCAGTTCTTTTTCAGACAGGGCGCACAGCGCTCCCTTTTCCATGGTCTGCGGGATAAAATCATGGCCGTCCGAGCGCGCACCCTTCAAGGCAACAAATAAACTGTCTTTTTCAATGTTCCTGCTGTCAATGGCGACGGAGGAAACTTCTTTTGCTGTATCGCTGCCGTCGCCGCGGTAAGTTCCACGGCAGGCGGAAGCGATTTCTGCCAGACTCATATGTTTCATAGTATATGGTTCCTTCCTGATCGTGTGCCGTCAGGCTCTGTCCGAATGGTACGGGCGCTGTGACAGTTCCCAACGATTCTAAAAAGTAAAAACGCTTTTAAACGGTGACGCCGTACCGCTCTTCCAGAGATTTCCGGATGATCCACTCGCACAGATCGCCATACGCAATCCCTGCGGCCTTAGCCTCCTTGGGCAGCAGGCTCGCGGGAGTCATGCCCGGCAGGGTATTGACCTCCAGGCAGAACAGGTTCCCATCGTCATCCAGCAGAAAATCCGCGCGGCTGTATACATTCAGCTTTAATACATGGAATGCGCGCACTGCCAGAGCCTTCATACGTTCAGAAATCTCTTCGCTGATATTGGCAGGGCAGATCTCTACAGTGGCGCCGTCCTGATATTTGTTGGCATAGTCAAAAAAACCGTTCTTCGGGATGATCTCAATCGGCGGGAGCGCCTTGCCGTCCAGAATCCCGCAGGCAAATTCCCGGCCTTTGATGTATTGCTCTATGACCACCTCGTCCTCTGTCTCAAAGGAAGCGGACAGGGCATGTTCATATTCTTCCTGCGTATGCGTGATATAAACGCCGATACTGGAACCGCCGGAACAGGGTTTTATCACCACAGGGAGGGTGAGGCCCAGATCTTCCAAAGATTTTTTGTTTTTATTTTTATGGATGCATACCCCCTGGGGAGTGCTTACCCCCGTCTCCAGAAAAATATGCTTTGTGATGCCTTTATCCATGGCAACGGCGCATCCCAGAGAATCCGGCCCGGTGTAGCGGATCCCCAGAAGGTCGAAGGTAGCCTGCAGCTTGCCGTTCTCCCCTACGCCGCCGTGGAGACCCAGAAAGGTGATATCCGCCATGCGGCACAGCTCCATGACATTGGGACCTAAGTAGCAATCGGACTGATCCGGGCGGGAAGCCCTGACAGCAGCCAGGTCGGGCGCTTCGGTGCGGATCGTGTCTACGATATCCAGGCCATGCCCGGGCAGGGTGAATACCTCTTCCAGCCGTTCTTTGTCATACGGGAAACCCAGGAATACATCCATAAGAAATACATCGTGGCCTTTGTCCAGCAGCGTGCGGCAGATCCCTGCGCTGGAGACAAGAGAAACATCACGTTCAGGGCTCAATCCCCCGGCCAGTACAATTATTTTCATAAATCTAAACCTCGCTTATTTATTCATTTCGTTCAACAGTCGTTCCTTGGTGTCGTATAATTTCTGGGAAAGGTCCACATATACCCGGTGAGGGTAGAACAGACGTTTTGTTTCATCCCACAGCGTATCCTTTTCCTGCCGGCAGAATGCGGCGATCTCCATCACGGACGGGGAGTCATAGACACATTCTCCGTTGATGAACACGGGCCTTAAGATCTCTTTCATACAATAGCTTCCGCCCGGCAAACGGGTCTTCTTCCAGGTGGCGATGGGGTCGAAGAGAAGCAGGTCCTCATGCTCGTCAAATGTCTCATCTGCAAAACAGATCAGATCCGCGCGGATCTTTCCGGTCTCTTTATCATATACACGGTAGATGGTTTTGTTGCCAGGATTGGTGATTTTTTCTGTGTTTTCGGAAATCTTGATCTTGGGGACAAATTCACCTTCCGAATTCTGGATGGCAGCCAGCTTATATACACCGCCGAAGGACGGGCAGTCCTTGGAGGTGATCAGGTGGGTGCCTACGCCCCAGGATGTAATCTTTGCTCCCTGCATCTTCAGGTCATGGATGAGCATCTCGTCCAGATCGTTGGAAGCGGCAATGACCGCATCCGGGAATCCGGCGTTGTCCAGCATTTTGCGGGCTTCCTTGGACAGATAGGCAAGGTCTCCGCTGTCCAGCCGGATCCCGTAGGATTTCGGGCGGATCCCCTGGTCCCTCATCTCCTGAAATACGCGGATGGCATTGGGAACGCCGGATTTAAGCGTATCGTAAGTATCCACCAGCAGCGTGCAGGCATCGGGATATAATTTTGCATATTCCTTAAACGCGGTATATTCATCTTTAAAGCTCATGATCCAGCTGTGGGCATGGGTTCCCATGATCGGCACGTCGAAAAGCTGCCCGGCCAGTACGTTGGAAGTTCCCACACATCCGCCGATCACTGCGGCTCTTGCGCCGTAAAGCCCTGCATCCGGCCCCTGGGCCCTTCGAAGGCCGAACTCCATGATGCCGTCCCCCTGGGCCGCGTATACCACCCGGGAAGCCTTGGTTGCGATCAGCGACTGATGGTTGATGATATTTAAGATCGCGGTTTCCACCAGCTGGGCTTCCATGATGGGGGCAATGACTTTTAAAAGCGGCTCCTTGGGGAAGATCACGGTGCCTTCCGGGATGGCATAGATGCTTCCGCTGAAATGGAAGCCGCTCAGATACTGCAGGAAATCTTCGCTGAATATTCCTAATTTGCGGAAATAATCTACGTCGTCGTAAGAAAAATTCAAATTTTTTATGTATTCGATCACCTGATCGAGCCCCGCCATGATAGAATACCCGCCCTGATTGGGGTTGTCCCGGAAAAATACGTCAAATACGACCATATCATTTTCCTGTGTCTTGTAATAGCCCTGCATCATGGTCAGCTCGTAGAGATCAGTCAGCAGGGTAAGGTTCTGCGTTCTCATAATAATCTCCTTTTTGAATGAATTACTTGATAAATTACCTGGTAAGTGTCCATCATTATATCACATTCAATTTATATTTTGCACTATTTCTGCATTTTTATTGATCGTAGCCTGGATGATATTCTGTACGCAGGCGCCGATCTTCTTCTTATCCTCTTTGGAAAGCTCATTGGGATAGATGGGCTTTCCGTATTCTATCACCACATGGACTTTTTTGATCCTGGGCATCTGATCCTCAAAGATCGCGCTTGTATGATTCAGGGAAACCGGGATAATGGCGCAGTTCGTACGGGTCGCGATCTTGAACGCGCCGTCTTTGAAAGGCAGCATACTCAGTTCTTCGCCTTTGTTCCGGGTGCCTTCCGGGAAAATACAGATGGAGACGCCTTCTTTGATATAATCAATGGCCTTAAGGATGGTCTTCAGGCCTTCTCTTGGATTCTCGCGGTCTAAAAACAGGCAGTATACAAAGTGCATCCATGTGCAGAGAAGGGGGATATGCTCCATCTCTTTCTTGGCCACGTATCCGGTCAGGCGCCTGCACCGGGAATAGGTCAGCAGGATATCAAAAAAACTGCGGTGGTTAGCGGCAAACAGGACCGGCTCGTCGGGAATATTTTCCTCGCCGATGACCGTGGCCTGCACGCCTGTGATTTTTAAGATGACTTTGAAGCCCCACTGGACGATCCGCAGGGAACTGTAATCACGCATCCTGCGGTCAAATTTTCCGATCAGCCACTCGGCAAAGAAGATGGGGATGGAAAGAATCAGAAACAAGATCAAAAATACGGCGACACAGATAAAACGAAACATGGGCTTAAACCTCTTTTCCATTGGTGTGGGCAGGACGCCCTTCCGGTAAATATTTACAGATTTACACTACGGATTTAGACTATCACAAATAGTGTGAAATAGCAAGATTGAAGTTCCGGTTTATGCCGGTCAGGAAGCGGATCCGTTACGATTTACGGCTAGGCAGCGCGCGAATGATAACGGCGGATGAAAACAGAATCAAAAATAGAAGCATAATCCCCTGCATTTGTCAATATGTTATAGAGAGAACAGGCGTGAGGGGTGTATATGAAGCGGATATACCTGACGGTATTTTTACTGCTGATTGTACTCACAGGCTGTATATCGAGGCCGCAGAAGACAGAGAAGCTGCGGGATTTGGAATTTACGGTGCTGAGTAAGGAGGACGTGCCGGAGGAACTAAAGGAGCAGATCATGCAGAATCAACATATGCCTTTTCGGCTGACCTATGCCGACCAGGGGAAGCTTTATATAGCAGAGGGGTATGGAGCGCAGTTAAAAACAGGATACAGCGTGGAGGTTACAGGGCTTTACGAGACGGAGAATGCAATCTATTTCCATACAAATCTGCTGGGTCCAAAGAAAGGGGAAGAGACAAAGGACATCACAACATTTCCCTATGTGGTAGTCATGTTGGATGAAATCGAGAAAACGGTCGTCTTTGATATGTGAGCGCCTGTTAAGGAAGCACACCAGAAATAGGTAGAATAAAAAAGTAAAGCCGGAGGGGCAGCATATGGAATTGATTCAGAAGCAGATCCATTATACACAGGAGGGAAAACGGACATTTGACCAGTTCTATCTGGATGAGGAACTCAATGTCCCGGATACGAAGGACGACGTCAGGCAGATCATCCAGGGAACCGGCGCCGCGAAAGTAGAAGAAATCCGGCTGACGGAAAATTACCTGCGGATTTCAGGAAAGCTATACTATCAGATACTGTATATTACAGATACGGCGGAACCGCAGCCTGCGGCATTGGAAGGGAAGCTGCCGTTTGAGGAAATGGTGTATATGGACAGCGGGGATATGACGGAATATTTTATCCAGAATATCCGGGTGGAATTTACGTCCACACTGGTCCATTCCCGGAAACTGAGCATCCGGGCCATGGTGGAGATGGAGATCGGCAGGGAAAAGCTGGAGGATGAGGATACAGTGATTGACGTGGAAGCGCCTATTGAGGTGTTTAAGAAAAAACGCCGGGTCAACCTGCTGGAGCTTAATACCACAAAACGGGATACATACCGCATTAAGGAGGAAATTACGCTGCCGGGCACCAAGGAGAGCGTCGGCCAGCTCCTCCTGAGTAATATCAGCAGCCGTAAGCTGGAGATCCGCATGGGCCAGGACGAACTGCGGTTAAATGGGGAACTTTTGGTATTTTGCATGTATTTGTCGGATGAGGGAAAAACAGACTGGCTGGAGGCAAGCGTTCCATATGAAGGGAGGATCGAGTGCAGCGGCGTCACCGAGGAAATGTACTATCATGTGCAGAACAGCTTGGACGACACGCTGATGGACGTCCGGCTGGACGAAGACGGGGAAATGCGGGTACTGGGAATCGAAGGGACGCTGGTTCTTCGGATGAATATTTATCAGGAAGAAGAAATGGAACTGCTGGAGGATCTGTATTCTCTGGAACAGAACTGCCGCTTTGATACCAGAGAGGCAGTCTATGAGGAGCTTTTGATACAGAACCATTCCAAATGCAAGGTTTCTGAACGGCTGTCCCTGCCGGAGCTGAAAGACGACGTGCTGCAGATCTGCCACAGCGAAGGCAACGTACAGCTGGAGCATCTGGAGCAGACGGACGGCGGGATCCAGATTGACGGGATCCTGCACCTGAACTTCCTGTATTTGCGGGCGGACGACGAGATGCCGTTTGGAAGCTGGCAGGGTATGGTGCCGTTTAGCTGGCTTCTGGAATGTCCGGGAATTACAGAGGATGCGCGCTACAATCTTGCGTACCATGTGGAGCAGCTTTCCGTGAACCTGGCGGGGAGCGAGGCCGTGGAAGTCAAGGCAGTCCTGGCATTTGACACATTTATGCGCAAACCCGTGTTCATGCAGGTCATTACGGGAGTGGAGCCGGAGCCGTTATCTATGGAAGAAATGGAAAAAAGGCCGGGAATCGTGGGCTATATTGTGAAAAACGGCGACGACCTGTGGGATCTTGCAAAAAAATACATGACCACCGAAGAAAGCATCCGGGAGATGAACGGGCTTGAATCAGAGAAGGTGAAAGCAGGGGATAAGTTGCTGATATTCAAGGAAAATATGAGTATACTGTAGAAAAACTTCTGACTGCATAAGCCTGCCTGTATCGCTGAGGATATAAGGCAGGCTTATGGTTTTTTGTTTTTTTATTTAAAAACTATTCTATATTTTTTCAATGATTTATGATATGATAATACACAAGTACATGCCCGACATATGGCATGCCCGCCCGTACCGGCAATTATTTACAGTGCGGGCGCCGGATTTTGTGCGCAAAATAAAAAGAATGCTGGTGCACAACGATATGCAGGAGAGGAGAAAGGTATATGTTAAGGATTGGTATGTTGACAAGCGGCGGAGACTGCCAGGCGCTGAATGCGGCCATGCGCGGCGTGGTGAAAGGCGTTTACTCGTCAAGGGATGATGTGGAGATCTATGGATTTCAGGACGGGTATAAGGGACTGATTTATTCGGATTTTAAAATGCTGACTTCCAGAGATTTTTCGGGAATCCTGACCCGGGGCGGTACGATTCTCGGCACTTCCAGACAGCCATTTAAGCTGATGCGCGTGCCGGACGATCAGGGTCTGGACAAGGTAGAGGCGATGAAGCATACTTACCACAAGCTGAGCCTTGACTGCCTTGTGGTTCTGGGCGGGAACGGAACGCACAAGACGGCCAATATGCTGCGGGAAGAGGGATTGAATGTAATTACCCTGCCCAAGACGATTGACAATGACCTGTGGGGAACCGAGATGACATTCGGATTCCAGAGCGCGGTGGATGTCGCTACGGATACGATCGACCGGATCCACACAACGGCGACTTCCCACAGCCGTGTATTTATTATAGAAGTAATGGGGCATAAGGTAGGGCATGTGACCTTACATTCCGGGATTGCGGGCGGAGCAGATATCGTGCTGATCCCTGAGATACCGTATGACATTGACGAGATTGCAAAGGTCATTCAGGGACGCTCTGCGGCAGGAAAGTCATTTACCATATTGGCGGTTGCGGAGGGCGCGATTTCCAAAGAGGATGCGGCTCTGCCTAAGAAGGAATATAAAGAAAAACTGGCGAACCGGAAATATCCTTCCATCGCATATGAGCTGGCGGAGCAGATTGAGACTAAGACAGGCAAGGAAGTCCGCATTACGGTTCCGGGGCATACCCAGAGGGGCGGCTCTCCGGTTCCTTACGACCGCGTATTTTCTTCCAGAGTCGGCGCAAAGGCGGCGGAGATGATCTTAAACGGACAGTACGGCTACATGGTTGGAATGCGTAAAGGCGAGACCGTCATGGTTCCGTTAGAGGATGTGGCAGGAAAGCTTAAATATGTAGATCCTGAGTGCAGCCTGATCAAAGAGGCAAGGATGGTTGGAATCAGTTTCGGCGATAACCCGGACAAGAAAGCGGAGCCGGGACAGGAGGAGAAAAAGATTCAGGACGGCAGGGAAAAAAGCGTTCAGGACAAGAAAGACAAGAAGGATAAAAAGAATAAGAAAAACAAAAAGAATAAGAAAGATAAAAAGGGCAAGAAGGAAGAATAAACATTATAAGAGGTGTAACCCATGTCATATACGGCATTATACAGGAAATTCAGGCCTGCTGAATTTGGAGATGTGAAGGGGCAGGATCATATTATTATAACATTGCAGAACCAGATCAAGGCAAACCGTATTGGACATGCGTATTTGTTCTGCGGGACACGCGGGACAGGAAAAACCACTGTGGCGAAGATATTTGCCAGGGCGGTCAACTGTGAACATCCGGTGGATGGAAGTCCATGCGGGGAATGTGAGATGTGCCGGTCGATCATGGCCGGCACATCTATGAATGTGATTGAGATTGATGCGGCTTCCAACAACGGTGTGGACAATATCCGTGAAATTAAGGAAGAAGTGGCGTACCGGCCTACAGAAGGGCGGTACAAAGTCTACATCATTGACGAGGTGCATATGCTGTCTTCAGGGGCGTTTAATGCGCTCCTGAAAACGTTAGAGGAACCGCCGGAATATGTCATTTTCATCCTGGCGACAACGGAGGTACACAAGATTCCGGTTACGATCATGTCCCGGTGCCAGCATTATGATTTCAAACGGATCACCATCGACACGATCTCGAACCGTATGCTGGATCTGATGGCCAAAGAGCAGGTGGATGTGGAAGACAGGGCCATACGGTATATCGCCAAAGCGGCGGACGGCTCCATGCGTGACGCGTTGAGCCTTCTGGACCAGTGCATTGCATTTTACCTTGGGCAGAAGCTGACCTACGACAATGTACTGGAAGTGCTGGGAGCAGTGGATACGGATGTGTTCAGCAGGCTTTTGCGCAATATCATCCGCAGGGATGTGCCGGAAGTTCTGGATACAGTGGAGGAACTGGTGATGCAGGGCAGGGAGCTGACCCAGCTTTCGACGGATTTTACATGGTACCTGCGGAACTTGCTTCTGGTTAAAACTTCTGATATGATAGAGGATGTTTTGGATGTATCTACGGAAAATATGATGCAGCTGAAAGAAGAGGCTCAGATGATCGAGGCGGATATGCTTCTGCGGTATATCCGAATTTTTTCGGAATTATCAGAGCAGCTCCGTTACGCCACGCAGAAAAGGGTGCTGCTGGAGGTAGCCCTCATCAAACTGTGTACCCCGGCAATGGAGGTGGGGACGGACAGCCTGCTGGATCGGATTCGGGCGTTGGAGGAGAAGCTGGAGGCAGGGCTTGCCGCGGCTGCGCAGGGACAGGCGGGAAGCGCTGAACGCGGTGTTCCCGGCGGCCTGGAACCGCAGGGCGTTCCGGGCGCGCATCCCGGGAGGGCAGTTCAGAGAGAGGCGCCGCCTGCAATCCCGGACGATGTACAGAAAGTGGTAAAAAATTTCCGTTCCATCGCGGAGGATATGTCCGCACCTGCGGGCATTTATCTGAAGAAAGCGCGGCTGAGCCTGGGCGGTGAGAACCGGCTTATGATCGTCCTGCCGGACAGCCTGGGCGCGTCTGTGGCAGGCACAGAGGAGCACGTAAAGGAACTGGAAGACCTGATTGAGAAGCGGATCGGGAAGAAAGTAGAAGTGGAGATCCGTCAGGTAGAAGAAGGCAGGCGTTTTGAAGATACATTCATAGACATAGAAACGTTGGGAAACAAAATCAATATGGAAATAACAGTGGAGGATTAGTTATGGCAAAAAGAGGTGGATTTCCAGGCGGCGGAATGCCTGGCAATATGGCAAACCTGATGAAGCAGGCACAGAAGATGCAGCGCCAGATGGAGGAACAGGCAAAAGAGATGGAGTCCAGGGAATTTACGGCTACGGCCGGAGGCGGCGCGGTGGAAGTAACGATCTCGGGAAAGCGCGAAGTCCTGAAAGTAAAGCTTCAGGAAGAAGTGGTGGATCCGGATGATGTTGAGATGCTGGAGGACTTGATCGTGGCTGCTGTCAATGAGGCGCTCCGAAAAGTGGACGAAGAGTCAGGGAATGCAATGTCAAAACTGGCAGGCGGTATGGGCGGCGGGATGCCGGGGATGTTCTGACATATGGAATATTATAGTAAGCAGATTAACCAGCTGATAGAAGCATTTTCCAGCCTGCCGGGAATCGGGATGAAATCCGCCCAGAGGCTGGCGTTTCATGTGATCAATATGCCCAAAGAGCAGGTGGACCATTTTGCAAAGACGATGGTGGACGCCCGGAATAACGTATGTTACTGCGCCCAGTGCTGTACACTGACAGACCAGGAGCTTTGCCCTATCTGCAAGAATCCGTCCCGCGACCAGAAAACGATCATGGTGGTAGAGACGCCCCGTGATTTGGCGGCCTATGAGAAGACCGGGAAATACGAAGGTGTTTACCATGTCCTGCATGGGGCGATTTCTCCCATGCTGGGCATCGGGCCTGGGGATATCCGCTTAAAGGAGCTGATGGAGCGGCTGCGGGGGGATGTGGACGAGGTGATTATTGCGACGAACTCCAGCCTGGAGGGCGAGACGACGGCAATGTATATCAGCAAGCTGATTAAGCCGGTTGGGATCAAGGTGAGCCGGATTGCCAGCGGCGTTCCGGTGGGCGGCGATCTGGAATATATAGACGAAGTGACGCTTCTGCGGGCGCTGGAGGGACGGACGGATATGTAATGTGTATGGTTACAGGGGCGATGACAGCATTGCTCCTGTTCTTTTTCCTTCTATCGGGAAATTTTTCCGAATGTTCCTGCAGAATCAAAAACCTCGGGGGAATGCGCGCTGCGGCGCGGGTGTGCGTCAGGGCGCGCACTTTTTTATCACATTTGGAAACCACGGATTTACAGAAATCAGAATTTAACGGGAGCAGAGAAAAAGCGTGAAAGAAAATCCGCACGGCGCAGTGCGGAAGCGCCTTTCATGTCTTGCCTGTGCCTGGAAAGGAATGTAAAAAAATATGAACAATACAAAGAAGAAAAATGTGAATAAGGGAAATTTCATTGCTTTTGAAGGAATTGACGGGAGTGGAAAGAGTACACAGATCAGGATGCTGGATGCCAGGATGAAAGAAAAGGGGATTTATTGTTATACAACAATGGAACCCACGGACTCCCCAATAGGCTCCCTGATCCATCAGATTATGATGGGCAGGATAAAAACAGATAATAAAGTGATTGCCGCGTTATTTGTTGCGGACAGGCTGGATCATCTGCTAAATGATGTAAATGGAATCGTAAATAAAATTAATGAAGGCACTACCGTGATCACGGACAGATATTATTTTTCTTCGTATGCATACCATAGCGTTGATATGCCGATGGACTGGGTTATCAAGGCAAATGAGCAGAGCAGTCATATATTGCGGCCTACGGTCACTGTATTTATAGATACCAGCCCGGATACCGCGGTAGAACGAATTGCAAAAAACAGGTTCCATCAAGAGCTTTTTGAGAAAAAGTCCCGTTTAATTAAAGTCCGTGAAAAGTATATGGAGGCTTTTGACAGACTGAAGGAAGAGGAATGTGTCATAAAGGTGGACGGGAACAGGAGCGAGCAGGAGATCGCAGAGGAGATTTGGCAGAAAATCAAAGGGTTTTTGAAATAACAGCGAAGTGGAATATAGGAGACAAGGCAATGGGGTTAAACGGTGAGAGATACAAGGTAGTGGTGGTAGACGACGAGGCCATGGCGGTGAAGGCAATCTGCCGTATCATTGAAAAATACTGCCCGCAGTTTGAAGTGGCAGGCTCAGCCGGAAACGGGAGCGAGGCGTTAAAGGTAATCCGCAAGGCTTCGCCGGATCTGGTCCTGACGGACGTTGAGATGCCTGTGATGAGCGGGTTGGAGCTGGTTCGGCAGGCCAGTGCAGAGATGCCGAATCTGTGCTTTTGCATCATCAGCGGATATCAGGATTTTGAATATGCAAGGGATGCGTTCCGTGAGGGAGTGCTGGATTATCTGACAAAACCCATTGTTCCTTCCCAGATGATGCGCACCATGGAGAATGTAGAGGAAAAACTGAGGAAATTTTATTATGACAGAAGGACCGGGCTTTTTCGGAAGCTCTGTGTGGGGGAGACGATCGCGCTGGAAGAGATTCAGGCATTTTTCCCAAATAAGAAATTCTACGCCGCGCTTCTGCGGGAAAACGGACTTCCCCGCAGGTATTCCCCGGCCAAGGAGCCGGAACTGTACGGCACCATCGACGAGGCTTACATGGTGTACGGCCGTGACAATATGGAAGAATTGTTCCTGATCCCCGGGGAAGTGCTGGGTCAGCAGACGCTGGTCGACTATATGACCAGGGTGGAGCGGCGGCAGAAGACAGAAGGCTCCTACACCACGCTTCTATATTATGGAGAAGCGTTTTCGGGGCCGGAGATATCCGAAAAGGTACGGGAGCTTTACTATTGGCTCAACACACTCAGCACCGTGGGATTTTCCCAGGCCGTGGATCTGGATAAAAAGCAGTTTTTGAAGGAACGTTTTTCATCCGTGGATGATGCGGCGGAGCTCTCAGGCCTTCTTCAGGAGATGGAGCAGTATGCCAAGATGGAGAGGTACGACCAGATTGAAAAATGCATTGCGAAAGCCTTCGCCCGATGGGAGCAGGAGAGGAGGCCGCAGATCTGGCTGGAACAGGCTACCAGAAGGATCCTGAGCTTTATCAGGGCGCAGACCAGGGATGAGAAGTCGCTGATCGAGAGTGAATATCAGTTCGAGGATGCGTTCTATTATTCCACAAGCATGGAAATGCTGTGGCAGAACCTGTACGCACCGTTTTATTATTTCCCGGAGAAAGAAAATTACAAGGTGGATTCGCCGGAATTTTTTGAGAAGGTGAAGGTCTATCTGCGTGACCACATTTCCGAGCCATTGTCCCTGCAGGAACTTTCCGACCTGTTTGCAATCTCCCAGGCCTATATGAGCAGGCTCTTCCGCAAGTATACCAGACAGTCCTACAACCAGTACCTGACAGGCATCCGCATGGAGCGTGCCAAGCAGCTTTTAGAGGAGGAGAGCGGCCTTTTTGTGAAGGATATCGCGGGGATGGTGGGATACCGCGACCAGTTTTATTTTAGCAGGGTCTTCCATTCCTATACAGGGAAGAGCCCTGCGGATTATATCGGGTGACCGTATAAAAGGGATGGGACGCCGTTTTTTTGCCGTCCTAAAGAGTTTCAGATTTTCAACAGCTTTGTTTTGAATCCTCCATGTACTTTTTTCAAATTTGTGTGTAAAATGTGAACAACTTGAAAAAAGAAAAAGGAGGATTTTATTATGAAGAAAAAAGTAGTATCTCTGGTTCTTGCAGGCGCAATGACCTTGAGCCTGGCTCTCACCGGCTGTGGTGGCGGTGGATCGGATTCCGGGGACGCTCCGGCGTCTGATAGCGGTTCCGGGTCTGAGGAGGCTTCCGACAGCGGAGATTCTGAAGGCGGGGACAAGCAGTTCGAAGGTATTACCCTCAAGTGGTGGGGCGGCAACGCAGAGAACAACGCAGGGACACAGGCCGTCATGGAAGCAGCGACGGAGAAGCTGGGCATGGAGTTCGAAGTAGAAGTCAACCCGGGCGGGTCCGAGGGAGACAATATCCTGAAAACAAGGATGGCGTCAGGGGATCTTCCGGATTTCCTTGTATATAATTCAGGCTCCAAGCTGCATGACCTGAATCCTTCCCGCGGTTTTCTGGATATTTCTGACTGGGATATTATAGACAAGTTTGACGATGCGTTCTTAAGCTCCGTGACCATCGACGATGCTGTCTACGGCGCTCCGCAGTCTTCCACACAGGCAGGGGCGGTCATTTATTACAAGCCTGATTATGAGGAGCTGGGACTGGAAGTTCCCCATACATGGGATGAATTTCTGGACAACTGCAAGGCTCTCGCGGATGCGGGCAAGACCCCGGTCTACTTCACCGGCGGCGAGACATGGGCGACCCAGGTTCTTTTCCTTGGCGACTACTACAATATTGCAGCAAAGAATCCGGATTTCGCGGATGATTATACCAACGGAAAAGCGAAATATGCAGATGTTCCTGAGGCAACGAGAAGCTGGACCAAGTATGAGGATCTGGTAGATTATCTGAATGCGGACAAGTCTGCGGCAACAGTTACGGACGGAAACTTTGCTATTGCCACTGGAGAGGCGACGCACTGGTTTATCCTGACCCAGCAGCTTCCGCTGATTCTGGAAAATGCAGACAATCCGGATGATATCGGCGTATTCGGCGTTCCGGGAGAAGATGCGGACGACCACGGGCTGACTGTATGGGAGCCGATGAGCTGGTACGTGAACAAGGACAGCGAGAATATCGAGGCAATCAAGGCATTCTTCGAGTTCTACTATTCTGAAGAAGCATTGGATCTCTATTTTGAAACCTATGGGGCAAACGGACCTTCCTGTGTCAAAGGATATGAACTTCCGGAATCTGTATGCAACGCGGTACGTGTGGACATGCAGCAGTACTTTGACGACGGAAAAACTGTACCGGCTCTGGAATATCAGTCCCCGATTAAAGGAACCACCTGTGAGCAGATGACCACGGCAGTGGGGCTGGGACAGATGTCCGGCGAGGAAGCGGCTGCAATGTATGACGACGACTGCAAGAAGTCCGCTGTACAGCTGGGATACGATTGGGAATAAGCTGTATTTCCTTATCAAAAGATGACAAGATGGCCGCCTGTAAGTGTTGGGCGGCCATTATAGTAGAAGGAAAGCGCCTGCTTTCCGGCAGTATACCTCCGAACCAAGGGTGAGGGGGATTAAGAGGAGGTTTCTATATGAAAACGAAAAAAGAGCGGAGCTTATATCCGGTCTGGTTTGTACTTCCGTCCCTGATCATTTTCGTTATATTTTTCCTGTGGCCGATCATCTCTTCTCTGTATTACAGCCTGACCGTCTGGAACTTTGATACGGCGAAATTCTGTGGACTTGACAACTATAAACTGTTCTTTTCCGAACATTCCATGAGTTCATCCGTGGTGCATACGTTGATCTATGCGTTCGGAACCAGCGCGCTGAAAGTGGTTCTGGCATTCTTCATCGCCATTTTCCTGACCAGCGCTATTAAGACGAAAGGATTCATCCGCTCGGCGGTATTTTTTCCGAACCTGGTTTCCATGATGGCGGTCGGACTTGCATTTTCTTATATGATGCATCCCACCAAGGGGCTTTTGAATGTGGTGATTCAGGCGTTTGGCGGCACGGCGATTGATTTTCTGGGCAATCCCAGCACGGCGCTTATCAGCATCATCATGACGGATGTGTGGAAAGGCCTTTCCATCTCCGTGGTGATCTATATCGCGGGTATCCAGTCCATCGACAAGACCTATTATGAAGCGGCGTCGATCGACGGGGCGACAGGATGGCAGCAATTAAAGCACATTACCCTTCCGCTGGTGGCTCCTTCCCAGAATTCCATCATCATTCTTTCCCTGATCGGCGGGCTTCGCTCCTTCGACCTGATCTGGGCCATGACAGGAGGCGGCCCCGGGTTCTCAACGGACGTCCTTGCATCGGTGATTTACAAACAGTACGCGGCCGGGTTCTATGGGCTTTCCACGGCAGGCAACGTGGTCATGCTGATCCTGATTTCTGTGATCGCATTCCCGCTGCAGCACTTCCTGAATAAGAGAGAGGAGGCTATACAAGGATGAAAAAGAAAAAAAGACTGCTTTTACTGGGGGATATCCTTGGTGTGGTTGTGACCTGTGTCATCTTTTTAGTTCCGTTTTATTTTATGCTCGTACAGTCCCTCAAATCAAAGGCAGAGGCTAACAAGCTGTCCATCAGCTGGCCAAGCGAGCTTCATTTTGAAAATTATATTGAGGTCTTCAAGCATGGAAACTACCAGCTTGTGACGGCATTTAAGAACAGCGGCATCCTGACCCTGTTCACCGTACTGGGGCTGCTGGTGACGGCTGCAATGGCGGCCTATGTGATCCAGAGAAGGCATGACAAGGTTATGACCGGGATCCAGTCCGTGATCATGCTGGGCCTGATGATACCGGCGGCGATCCTGCCGACCATCAACCTGCTGCAGACGCTGCATATCTATAAGACGATGTTTTCTATGGTCATGATCGAGATTGCCCTGCAGACCCCCTTTGCAATTATGCTGTACCGGGGGTATATGGCTTCTATCCCGCGCGAACTGGAGGAAGCTGCAAGGATTGACGGCTGTACCAGATGGCAGATTTTCCAGAAGGTGATCTTCCCGCTGCTTAAGCCCATTCAGGCAACGCTCATTATTCTGGTCGGCGTACAGACATTTAACGATTTTACCAATCCGCTGTATTTTCTGCCGGGTTCTGAGAATACTACAGTACAGTTGACGTTGTACAGTTATCAGGGGCAGCTTGCCAGCAGCTTCAACCTGCTGTTTGCGGATATCATCGTCATCACGCTTCCGATGCTGATCCTGTTTATCATCTTCAACAAAAAGATTGTAGACGGTATGGTTGCCGGTTCTGTAAAAGGATAAGGGATAGGTTATGAAATTTCGCAGTAAGATGGTGCTTGCGTACACCACTGTTGCACTTTTAGTCAGTCTGATCCTGGGCATTGCGGTGGCCAGGATCAGTCTTCAATATGAGATGACCAGCCAGAAAAATAATCTCCGGGTCTCCGCAAAGTCCTATGTGACGCAGATGGATGGGCGGTTGTCGCGGATGGACGCCATTATGAAGTATATCCTGTCGGACTCTGCCCTGTTAGAGAGCATCCACTGGCTTGCAAAAGCTCAGAATGGGGATATCTCCAGCCGGTATGTACTGGAGGCGAGATCCAATCTGGGCACCGGGCTGACCACGGAGTATATCATGAAAAACTCATACCGGACTGTTTTTTTTAACCAGGATTCTTTTCTTGCCAGCAGCGCCATCTATGCCACAGGCAAGGGGGTTCTTGCAAAGCAGAGGCTGATCTCGGAGTTTGACGTGGAGGAAATCCCCTATCTGGATCCGGTGGTTGCGGCGCAGGGGGAATCTGTAATCGTGAGTTCCCATCCGGATTATTGGGGATACAATGACCCTGTTCCTGTGTATTCCCTGATGAAAGCGCTGCGGGGGGACGGAATGGGTTTTTTGGAAGTGGAGAACCGGGTAGACAGCCTGGATCTTCTGGAAAAATCCGACCCGGACATTGAGTTCCTGATCGTCGTCAATGGGGAAGAGCTGCTCTATGCCAGCGACAAGGAGTACGGGACCAAACTGGCGGAGCATGAGACAGAGAAGATATGGGGACTGCAGGAGAACCAGATCCTGACAGAAAACGGCGCCATCTATACGAAGGCTGTTTCTTCGGATTTTGACCTGACAGTGCTGGCTTACAAAAAGAGCGCCCTTTTAGAAAAAGAAAGAGGGCAGCTTTTTTTCATATCATTTGTGGCTACGCTGGCGACCTTCGGCATCAGCCTTGCGATGATCATCTTCTGGGCCGGGATTCTGACCAAGCCGATTAAAAGCCTGCAGGAAACGGTGGAGAACACCAATATTGAAAACCTGAAGGACAACCAGCATCTGGACGGGGCAGGGGCGCCGGACGAATTTCAGGAACTGATACGCGCCTATCAGGCCATGATGCTGCGGCTCGACGAGGCGCTGCAGAATGAAAAACAGGCGGCGAAGCTACAGCTGCAGGCGCAGTTTGATACGCTGCAGGCTCAGGTGAACCCGCATTTTATCTACAATGTACTCAATACCATCTCTTCAAGAGCCGTGCTGGACAATGACGAGGCCATCTGCGAGATGTGCGGTTCCCTTGGGACGATGCTGCGCTATTCCACGAACAATAAGGAACGTTATGCTTCCGTGGAGAAGGAACTGGAGTATCTGGACAGTTATTTTTATCTGCTCAAAGCCCGCCATGAAAATTCGCTGGATGTGAGCATTGATGTGGACCGGAAGATCAGGAAACAGGTGATTCCGAAAATGACCCTGCAGCAGCTGGTGGAAAACAGCGTGAAGCATGGTTTCCAGAATATGGATACCGGCAGGCATATTTCCGTCACAGGCAGGGTAGAAAAAGAACGATGGATCATCCGGGTGCAGGATAATGGTTCAGGCGTTCCCGCGCGGACGCTTCTAAAACTGCAGGAACGGCTTGAGGAAGTGCGCAGGGATATTTTGGAGAGGTCTAAGCCTGCGGAGATGGAGATCGGCGGGATGGGGCTCGTGAATACCTATGCCAGATGCCTGCTTTTGTATCTTGAAGACCTGGTTTTTGAGATGGAGAACGTGCCGGACGGCCGGGGATTTATGGTGACGGTCGGGACAAAAAGGCCGCGGAAGGCAGAGAAGGAGTAAAACGTAAGGAACAGAACATACGGTTACGGGATGCCCTTTGGGTATCATAAAAAAGAAAGGATGTTATCATATCATGAAAATCAGCCATTTAAAAATGAATCATCTGACCAATCCCCTGGGATATGACCTGGCCAATCCCACCATTTCTTATGTGGTGGAGGAGGCCGCGGGGAAGCGTCAGGTATTCGCGCAGGTGCAGGTGTCGCTGAAAGAGGATTTTTCAGAGCTTCTGTATGACAGCGGGGAATGCGACGGGATCGTCAGCACCGGATTTGAACTGCCCGTCCATCTGGAACCCATGACCCGATATTACTGGAAGGTCCGCGTGGCGGACGAGACGGGAGACAGTGCTGTGAGCGCCCCTCAGTGGTTTGAGACGGCGAAGACGGTGGAAAAGGAAACAAAATGCAGCGGGAAGGAGGCTCTTGCAAAGCAGGACCTCTGGCAGGCGAAGTGGATTACGCCGCGGATGGGAAAAGAAGTCCAGGCGGCGGTCTGGAAGAAAATCGACCTTTCAAAACCTGTGGCAAAAGCAAGGGCGTATGTGATCGGCCTTGGACTCTATGAGTTCTACATAAACGGGGAGAAGCAGGGGGAGGAATGCCTCCTTCCGGGATTCTGCGATTATGACAGCTGGCTCCAGTACCAGACCTATGAGCTGCGTCTTGGGACAGGGGAGAACCATGTGGAACTGCTGTTAGGGGACGGATGGTACAAGGGCCGCTACGGAATGCAGAAAAAATATGAGAATTACGGCGATCGACTGGCCGCTCTGGCGGAGATCCATGTGTGGTATGAAGACGGTACAAAAGAAGTGTTCGGCACGGACGAAACCTGGAAGGCAAGAAAGAGCCGGATTGTTCATAGCGGGATTTACTCCGGGGAGACCTATGACGCGGCATTGGATGTGAGCGGAACCTTTGAGACCGAGCAGATTGACCTGGGTTATGACCGTCTGTCACCCAGGCTTTCTCCGCCGATTACGGTGCATGAGCGGCTGAAACCCGTGGAGGTCGTCCATACGCCTGCCGGGGAGACGGTCCTTGACATGGGGCAGAACATGGTGGGATGGCTTGCCTTTCGGTGCAGGGCGCCTCAGGGGGCAAAACTGCATTTCCAGTTCGGGGAAATCCTGCAGGACGGGAATTTTTATAATGAGAACCTGCGTACCGCAGAAGCTTCGTTCACCTACATTTCGGACGGACAGGAGCGGGAAGTGCGGCAGTATTTTACCTTCTACGGCTTCCGGTTCGTAAAAGTGGAAGGCTGGGAAGGAGAGGTGGATCCGGAAGATTTCCGGGGTCTGGTGATCCATTCGGATATGGAAGAACTGGGAGAACTGACAACTTCCGACCCGCTGGTGAACCGTCTGGTCCTGAATGCGAAATGGGGAATGAAGGGGAATTTCCTGGATGTTCCTACGGACTGCCCTCAGCGTGACGAGCGGTACGGGTGGACCGGCGACGCGCAGATATTTTCCGGGACGGCATGTTATTTTATGGATACCGTCGCTTTCTATACAAAATTCGGGAGGGATCTCCACGCAGAGCAGAAGAAGCTGGGCGGAAGCGTGCCGGATGTGGTGCCGGTGGCAAATTATCCTGGGGACGCCTCCACGGCATGGGCTGACGCGGCCACGGTCATTCCATGGAACGTGTATCTGCATTACGGGGATAAAAATATTCTGCGCCGCCAGTATGACAGCATGAAGGCATGGGTGGACTATATGAAGCGGGAGGACGACAAGGACGGCTCCAAACGCCTGTGGCTGACGGGGACGCACTATGCGGACTGGCTGGCTCTGGACGGAAACTATCCGGGCGGCGTGTACGGGGCGACCGACCCCAATATGGCGGCGTCCGCCTACTATTATTATTCCGCAAATATTGTGGCGAAGACAGCCGGGATTCTGGGGAAGGAAGAGGATGCCGATTCATATGCGAAGCTTGCGCGGGAAATTTATGACGCGTTTGTAAGGGAGTATTTTACTCCGGCCGGAAAGCTGGCTGTGGATACCACGACCGCCTATGTGGTCGTTTTGTATATGGGGCTTACGCCGGACTTTGCATATGAGAGGGTGTGCAGGGGGCTCCTGAACCGGCTGAAAAAGAATTTCTACCATCTGGACACAGGCTTTATCGGAACGCCGTATCTGTGCCGGATGCTGTCCGAGAACGGGATGAATGACCTTGCCTACCATCTGCTGATGGAAAAGGGGTATCCGGGATGGCTGTACGAGGTGCTTATGGGCGCCACTACCGTTTGGGAGCGATGGAATTCGGTGGAGCCAAACGGCAAGATCAGCGGTACGGAAATGAATTCCCTGAATCATTATTCCTACGGTTCCATCGTGGAATGGATGTTTAGGAACATGGCGGGCATCAATCCCTGCGAGGAAGGGGCGGGCTTTAAGAAATTCCGCATTGCCCCCATGCCCAATTACCGGATCGGGTCATGCAGTGCAAAGCTTCGGGCCGCGTCGGGGACGATCGAGTCCGGGTGGAAGATTGACGGGAAATGCCTGAGGTTCCGGTTTGTAGTTCCTTTTGACACGGAGGCTGAGATCGTGCTCCCGGATGCGCTTGTGGATGTGATCCGAAGTCAGGCAGGGGAACTTTTGGAGGACGGGGACGTAAAAGGCAGCGGCCGCCCCAAAGACACAGAGGAAGGATGCAGGGCGCAGGGGATGGAGAAGATCCGCCAGGAAGGAACGAATGTGGTGCTTCTGGCATGCGCGGGTATCTATGAATTCTGCTACGAGCCGACCACCCCTTATCGGAAAACCTACAGTCTGGATTCCCCATGGGAAGAATTGAAGGCTGACCCGAAAGCATGGGCAGTCCTGGAAAAAGAATATAAACCGGGAAGGATTCCGTTTGAGAAGGAACTGTGTACCCTGGAAGAAATGACCTGGGGGCCGTTTACCGGAAGAGGCATCACAAAGGAGAAGCGGGAGAGGCTGGATCGGCTTTTGAGAGAGATTTAAGAAACCGTGTTTCGGCTGAATTGTAAATTTCATGGAACCACTGTGATTTTTAAATTTGTATCATAGCATGCAATGTAATAGAACCAAAAAAGACATTCACGCCGGATGACCTGAATGTCTTTTTTTGGTTCTTCAAGGTTTAGTGTTTCTCCAGAGCAATCCCCACAATCTGTTTCGTTTTTTGGAATGACAGCCGGTAAACGGCGTACAGGATTCCGGAGATTCCCGCCATCAGCAGAACCTCCATCAGCAGCATTTTCGCCTCAAATGCCTGCAGCCTCATATCGTTAAAATATGTCAGGAACAGGGAGAAGGCGCCGACGGTCATACACCCCGCTGCCACGGGATATGCGAAAATCTTCCGAAGCTGTACCTTGATGACTCTTTCTTCATAGGCGTGATCGGCTCCAAGTTTTTTCAGGTCTTCGAAAAGCAGGCGGTTATCCATTGCGATCGTGACGCTTCTGATATAACTCATGATCCCTGCGGCGGTCAGCGAGATAATGGAAATATAGAGGCTGAGCAGCACGAAGACTGCGAACATTTCCATGGCGTCCGCCTGCATCAGGATTTTGGAGAAGGGGGCATATTTCCAGTCGCCGGTTAATTGGGTGTTGTCCATGGACATGTCGATTTCCCCGGCGTAACTATACTCTTCACCTGCCGCCAGCGCCAGTGCTTCTTCATGGGCGTCATATAATCCGTAATGGTTGGACAGGGAGGTGGCATGGGCAATATATTCCCGCTTTAAAGCGTCTGCAAAATCGTACATTGCCGGACAAAGTCCGCCCGTCCCGGAGGGACCTGCATTACGGGATGCCCCCTGGGTATACATTGCCGGACAAAGTCCGCCCGTCCCGGAGGGATCGGTATTGCAGGTGCATTTCTTGCCGGATAATGTATCGCTTTCCTCGGCCTTACGAGTCCCGTCCGCCTGCTCTGGACCGGCATCAGAGGACAGGGTCTTGCCTGCGACCTGCGCGTGCCTGGCATTGAACAGGATATGTTTCTCGCGCCACTGGTCCGTCAGTCCTTCGGAAAATTTCTGATAATCCGCATCGGACAGTATAAATGCAAATGGATCACTGGTCAGTGCAAGGTTGTCAAATTCCACGGTTCCGCAGAAGTCAGGCTCCATATGCTCTCCTGTGACGGGATGCTCAATGGAATTCAGGCAGTCAACGCTTACCCATATATTCTCCTGAAATCCGGTGCCGGTAACGGTCAGATATTCCCCTTCTTTCAGGGAAACCGCGGTACCGGAGATTCTGGTGAAATCGGAAGCCGAAAGAAAAGAAGCCAGTTTTTCGTATTCCACATCAAAATACTGTCTCTGGTCATTCATATCCCGTCCGGTATAGTGGACGATCAGCTCCAGGGAGTCAGTTTCTTCATACCCGGAGAGGGCTTTTGTTTCCTGATTCGCCTGGGGGCTTCCGTCTTCATCCGGCAGGATGCGTCCGGTAAATTCCACCCCGTATTTTTTTGCCAGAGCTTCAATCTCCTCCCTGCCGATCTGGTGTTCCAAAGCCGGATAATGCAGGGAGTAATCATAGGCCGCTTCGCTGCCGCCTTCCGTAGCGTTGCAATAATACATGACACCCCAGAATGCCGCCAGCACCATCACGAATACGAGCAGGGAGATGACGCACATATTCCGTGTGGTCTGCCTGGCCGTAAAACGCATCAGGTTGGTGGAAATGATATTTCTGTAATACTTTTCCGGGTTCTTCCCTTTTTTGGAGCGGCCTACCGCGCTCAATATGATCAGATACAGGCCCGCCACGCAGAGCAGGTAGACGGCGTTCCAGACCGTGGGCATGCCCTGCCGGAATAACCGGACGGTGAATTGGGGAACAGCGATGGCGAGGAACAGCCCCGCGGCCACAAGCAGGATCCCAAGTTTTCCGCACCAGGGTTTGATCTCCCTGACCATCTCCGTTTTCCGGCTGGCATTCAGGATATCCATGATATTGGCCCGGCGGATGAAACGGGTTCCCAAAAACAGGATGCTAAGGGAAAGCGCCGCCGAGAACAAAATTCCTGCAAATATCCCTGCAAACCCAATGCGGTACTGCATCTGCGCCGTATTGATGACCAGTGTCCGGAACAGTTTCCAGATCAGCCACGATGCGGGTATTGCCAGCAGAAGCCCCAAAAGAATGTATTTGGCCGCAACGGCGGTGAGTTCCTCGAACAACTGCCCGGCCAGATCCTTTTTTTGCGCGCCCAGCGCCAGCATGACTCCGAATTCCCTGCTTTTCTTGCGGAAAAACAAGCTGCTTCCATACAGGGTGAAGATCAGGCAGCCGATCACCACCACTCCTAACATCAGCCACATCAGTTTCCGCGTGTCCCCGCCCGGGGGCAGGAATCCCTGAATGGTGGGTGAGAAAAACATGAACGTAAAAGAGGATACCAGAAGCACGGACAGCAGAATGCAGATTCCAAGCATCCGGTACTGGTCCTGATTTTTTCTGCGCAGTTTTGCCGTAATCTTACTCATTGTCATCATTGTCACCTCCCAAAGCCTGGCCGGAGGCTCTTTGGCCTTCTGTAGTTCTGCCGGAGGCCGTCCGGCCGTCTGCATTGTTACGGGTGGGGAGGGCTTCGTCCGACAAGGTTCGGATTGTGTCCAGAAGTTCATCCATAAATTCGCGTCTGGTGCCGCTCCTTGTGAGCTCCCCATATATCCGGCCGTCTTTGAGAACCACCACTCTGTCGCAGAAGGAGGCCGCAAAGCTGTCGTGGGTCACCATGAAAATGGTTGCGCCCATTTCCTTTTTTGCCTGTA
Organism: uncultured Lachnospiraceae bacterium; assembly: GCA_949840465.1. Taxonomy (GTDB): domain Bacteria; phylum Bacillota; class Clostridia; order Lachnospirales; family Lachnospiraceae; genus Schaedlerella. Next base: position 42,325 of record CATKXE010000016.1, read on the forward strand.
AAAATGCATCGATCACCGCCTTGCAGGATTTGCTGTCCAGGTTTCCGGTGGGTTCGTCCGCCAGAATAACATAAGGCTGGTTCATCAGCGCCCTTGCCACGGCGGTGCGCTGCTTCTCGCCTCCGGAGACTTCCGCGGGATATTTATCCATGATCTTCTCGATACCGAAAAGCCGGCAGATATTTTTCGCCTTTTCTTCCATCTGTAAGACCGGGCGGTGGGCAATGATCTGCGGAAGGCAGATGTTTTCAAAGATGCTCAGTCCGTCCAGGAGCATAAAATCCTGGAATACAAACCCCATCTGCCTGTTGCGTACTTTGGCGAGTTCAGCTTCTTTCAGATGGGATATGTCATGGCCGCCCAGAGAGATTTCCCCCTGTTCATGCGGGATAAAACAGGAAATACAGTTGAGAAGCGTGGTTTTCCCCGAACCGGAAGGCCCCATGACAGCTACGAATTCCCCTTTTTCCACTTCAAGCGATACATCCTTTAATACGGGATATACCTGGTTTCCTGATGAATAACTTTTTGACAAATGCCTGACCTGCAGCATAGAACAGTTCCTCCTCATAATGTATTTTCCATTATTTTAGCAAAACACCCAGGAGGAAGCATGAACGCAAATGTTACGTTTGGCATGGATTTTGTAAAGTTTGGGCGTTTCGGCCAAAACCGTGTTTACAAACCCCTGCTTCTTTTGTAAAATACTTTTGGCAGTAAAACTTTAAGAAGCCATAGGATGCAAGGCGCCGTGAACAGTAACCATTTTCAAATACTCTCTGGGAAAGGAAAACCGGATATGATTCATATTGGAATTTGTGATGATGAAGCAGCCATGCGCAAAGCGCTCCGCCTTCTGTTGGAAACGAAGCTGCAGCTGATGGGGGAAGACTACCGCGTTTCCGAATATGACTCAGGGGAGAGGCTGGCCGCAAACGAAGAGACGGCATGGCCCGACATTTTATTTCTGGATATTGAGATGAAACAATTAAGCGGCATGGACACCGCAAGGCTCTTAAGAAAGAGGGACGCCCGGACAATCCTTATCTTTGTGACGGCGTATCCTGATTTTGTATTTCAGGGATATGAGGTCCATGCATTCCATTATATTTTAAAGCCTTACGATGAGCGCAAGATCCAAAATGTCCTGGAGCAGGCGATCAGGGAGCTTGGGAAGAGCCGGGAGAAGTTCTTTGTTTTGGAACAGAAGTCCGGATCCTTAAAAATCCCCATGAAGAAGATTCTGGCATTTTCCAGTGACCGGAGAAAGGTTGGGGTTCTGCTCGACGACGGGGAAAAGCTGGATTTTTATGGGAAACTGGATGACGTGGAGAAAAATCTCCCGGAGTATTTTATCCGCTGCCATAACCGGCATCTGGTGAACCTGAATCATGTGGACGGCCTGGAGAAAGACTGCTGTATCTGCGGAACAGTGCAGTTCCCTGTAAGCCGCGCTTACCGCCAGGGGTTAGAGATCGCGTTTGCACGTCTGCTTTTGCAGTAAGGAATTGTATTAAAAAAGGAGGACGAACCCGATGGATGTTCTGTCTGTGTTTTCTTATATCACCATAATCCCTTATTTGGCGGAGGGCTTTTTGTTTTACCGGATCCTCTGCCATTTCGCAAGAATACGGGCCGGAAAAATCTGGAACGCGGTTGTCTTCTTCTCCGGTGTAAATATCTGCAACATGATCATATTCCCGAACGACCTTTTTAATGTGACGGCAGTGCTGGTATGGTTCCTTGCCCTGATGCTGACCGCCTTTCATGGCAGCGTCTGGCAGAAGCTGTCTGCTGTGGCAGTGCTTTATCCCCTTGTTATCAGCCAGAATTTCCTTGTCATGGACATGCTTGGGCATTGGGGGGATTCTCTGGGATGGCCTGTGGCGGCGGATGCTGCCTGCACTATCATGGATCCTCTTTTCCATCTGCTGATCTGGTTTTGTATTGGCCGGGTGTTTGAGAAGCATCTTGTCCAGTTGGGAAAACTGTTTGACACAAAAACATGGATCATGCTCTGCGTCATCTGCCTGGCGTCTCTGGTGAGCATCACCAGCAGCATCTATTTTTCGCCCGAAGAGAGCTATAAAATGTGGCCTACCGCCCTGGCGTGCTTTGCCACAAACCTGGGATGTATTGCCCTTGCGGAATATTTTCTCACCAGCATCCGCCAGAATATGGACAGAAAGAACCTGATGCTGCAGAAAAATTATTATGAAGAGCTGGAGCAGAATCAGGCCGAGATCCGTAAGTTTCGCCATGACATGAACAATCATTTAAGCGTCATACAATCCCTGTTCCAATCGGGAAATCAGGAGGAGGCAGAGCATTATATGAAGGAAATCGAGTCGCAGACGGCGGCGCGAACCCGCGTCTTCTGCAAAAACGGCATTATCAACGCGGTACTCAACGCAAAATACAATCTGGCGCAGGAGAGGGAGATCGACTGTTTTTTCCATATTGACCTGGAAAAACTAATCGGTATTGACGCGGTCAGCCTGTGCTGCCTTTTTTCTAACACACTGGACAATTCCATCGAAGCATGCGCAAAAATCCCTGAGCCCTTGCAGCGCCATATGTCCGTAAAGGCAAGGGTCGCAGAAAACGGCTATTTTACCTATGAGATCACCAATACGAAAAGGAACGCCGTCATGGAGCAGAAGGGGAGGCTGATCTCTGATAAGGAGGATGCCGCCTCCCATGGCCTTGGCCTGTCAAATGTACGGGAAGTGGTGGAAAAATACAATGGGACAATGGATATTTCCTACACAGAGGACAAGTTTACGGTGACGGTGCTGATCGGGGACGCGTAAAATGCGTTGTTTTGCCAAAAATCCGGCATTGAAACAAAAACAGCAGGAAACGAAGTTTCTTTTTCGTGTTCCTGCTGTCTCTTTTTTGTCCTTTTGTAATTGCCGTCCATGTTTTTATTTCCTTGCGGACGGGACATAATACTGTCCGCTCATTGCTGCAAGCCCTGCGCAGATTATATCCGCGTTTTCAGCCCAGTATTTTTTGAGCGCGCTTACGATTGCGTTTCCTAAACTTATATTTGCCTCAAACATGTAATCCATCTGTTCTGCAGTCATATTCATATACATAATGTTTTTCTCCTTTTTTGTTTGAATTTGTATTGTATCCTTGCTGCGAGTATTATAATATCACCTTTAAAAACGGTTTTTTAGAGAAGTTTTTGACAAATAATTAGGGCAATATTGACATGAGGGAAAATCTTATTCCGTTTCCGGATAAAATCTGCTATAATGCTTAAGAGAAACATTTGGTTTGAGGGCTGCAGGTAAACGAACCGCGCGGATTGCGCGGGATATTTCCAGGCAGTTCCTTATTATAAAGCAGTGAAACAGCCATGCGGGCGGGAGAGAATCATGGAACCGAATGAAGAAGCAATTAAGATGTTGGAGTCGAGGATGCGCAGTCAAATGTGGCGTCCGTCTGAGAATCGTATGAACCCGGAGAATTTACAGTACTACCTTTCCCAAATGACGCGGCAGAGAGAGGATATCCGGCAGGATATCCGCGAGGAGGAACAAGAGGCTGGAGATTGGATGCCCAGCGGAAGCGGATTTGGTTATCAGGCTGCGGATATGGGGAAAGCAGCCGGCCGGACAGATAGAAAAGAACCGGTCTATCCAATAGCGGACGAGACAGAGGAGGTTCCGTTGGATTATGAGAACCTGCTTGCGGATGCGCAGTATATAGAAAAAATAGGAAGGATCGCGCAGATGATGGGGCAGAGGGAAGCGTTTGAAGCCAACGCAGTACAGCATGCCAGGGCAAAGAGCGGATATGAGAAAGTGAGCCGGGAGCAGGATGGGACGGGACTTTCCAGGATATCCAGAAGGCATCTGGTTGACAGGAAGGGATGAAGCGCCTGACAGTAAAAGAGAACCGGGGAAAGCACGATGACGCTTCCCCGGTTTTACTTTATGATCACGGGTTACCGCCGGATATGATCCTTGCTATTTTCTATGGCACATGATAGTATTGAGACAAGTTATTTATCAACAGTTCCTTACTCCCGGAAAGGGGACATTCATATGGAAAAGTACAGCAGCGGTACCGCTTCTTTTGGAAGCCCGCGCGCGGTGATTGCGCAGGTGCAGGAGGCGGTGGTCGGGAAAGTGGATATTATTGAACAGATCATGATGGCGTTTCTTGCGAAAGGGCATATCCTTGTGGAGGATATCCCCGGTACCGGTAAGACGACCCTGGCTCTCGCATTTTCCCACGCCATGGGACTGAAAGCGAACCGGGTGCAGTTTACCCCGGATGTTCTCCCGGCGGATCTGACCGGCTTTACGATCTACCAGAAGGAAACAGGGCAGTTTGTGTATCAGCCGGGAGCCGTTATGTGCAACCTTTTGCTGGCGGATGAAATCAACCGGACTTCTCCAAAGACCCAGTCCGCCCTCCTGGAAGCCATGGAAGAACGGCAGGTTACAGTGGACGGCGTTACCCGCAGCGTGGGAAACCCGTTTCTTGTCATTGCAACAGAAAATCCCACCGGTTCTGCGGGGACACAGCTTCTTCCCGAATCACAGCTGGATCGTTTTATGATCTGCGTCAGGATGGGATATCCCACTTTGACGGAAGAGGTGGACATCTTAAAACGGAATCAGTATGGAAGGCCGGATGCGCGGTCCGAGCGGGTTTTTTCGGCGAAGGGATTGTTGGAGGCGCAGGAAACGGTCAGCCGGATCTATGTGCACGACGTAATCTATTCTTATATTGCACGCCTTGCAAAAGCCACCCGGGAGCAGGAGATGATCGCTCTGGGGCTCAGCCCCCGGGGGACGATCGCGCTCACTGCAATGGCAAAAGCTTCCGCCTATTTAAACGGAAGGGAATATGTCGTCCCGGATGACGTAAGAGAGGTATTCCCCGCGGTTGCCGTACACCGTATTTTGTTGAGCACGAAAGCCAGGGTGGGACATATACAGGCCGGGGATCTGATCAGGCAGATTCTGGAAGGGACGGCGGCGCCTTCGGTTTCAAAAAAATGAAGGCCGATGTACACAGGGGATGATTTTGTAACGGTTTCTAACGCATCAGTATACTTTGCAGCGGGTCTTAAGGAAGTGAGGGCGCATGACAGGGCGGGTGATCGTCTATCTCATAACGATTCTTTTTAGCACGTATCTTTTTTTCATGTACGACGGGCATATCTGGACGGGGCTTTTGATTCTGGAGATATTGTACCCGTTTTGTTCCGGACTTTTCCTTTGGCATATGGCAGGGAGCGTTACCGTCCGATTCGGCAGTTTCCCGGCCATGGCGGAATGCGGGAAGCGTTTTCGGGGAGCCCTGGTTTTGAAAAATCATTCCAGGATTTGGAGTGTAAAATACAAAGTATACACGCGGGTGAAAAATCATTTTTCAAATTCAGGCGGATTCGGCCTGATAAAGTCCCCCTATGGGGATCTTGGGCCGGCTGAGGAGCAGATTCGGGAGGCGGAACTGGAATCGCGGTTCGCCGGTACGGTGGAATATTTTTTGGAAGCGCTTGTTCTGTATGACATGCTGGGAATCTTTCACCGGAAGATTCGGCTGCGTGAGAAGCGCACCATCGGGATCATGCCGCCTTTTGAACTGATGCCCCTGGAAATCACAAGGCGCACGCGGGAATTTCCCGCGGACGCGGACGAATATTCTACGGAAAAGAAGGGGGATGACCCGAGTGAAATCTATCAGATCCGGGAATATCGGCCGCCTGACTCCATGCATTCCATTCACTGGAAACTGAGCGCTAAGGAGGACCGGCTGATGGTGAAGGAAAATGGATTTCCCATGGGATGCGTAGTGCTTCTGTGGATCCGCCTTCCCTTTGGAGATACAGACAGCGAAGCTTTCGGCCGCCTCCTGGAACGCGCCGCCTCCCTGTCCATGACGCTTTTGGAAGAAAAATGCATTCATATGGCCGCCTGGTTCGAAGAAAAAAGCGCCCGGGTGGTCAAATGGAAAGTAAATAACGCAGAGGCAGTTTACGAATGGATCTGGCGGCTTTTGTCCACGGAGCCGTTTCGGGATGGAGCGCTGGAAAAAGCATGTTATGAGGACGCTTTCAGGGGAGAGCATTTCAGCAGTATTGTCATTTTAAATGCCGACGGGACACTGACGGTCAACGGGGAGCCGCAGGAACTGCTGCAGCTGTAAATCGCAGGTAAGGAGTACCGCATGAAACAACGGAAAAAGGTACGTGACGGAATGATTCTGTACCCACAGCCGGGACAAAAAGCGCATACGGAGCCAGGGCAAAAGCATGCATTCCTGCTGTCGGCAGTACAGGTACTGACAGTCTGGTTTCTTGCGTTCTCATGGTGGCAGAGCCTGACAAGCGTATTTCCCATCCGGACAGATACGTTGCGGATGTATCTGTCCTGTTTCTTTTTTACCCTGTTTTTGGTATCCGTCTGGAATGCCCGGCTTCGTGCGGCCATAAAGGGATTGATTGTGGTAATTCTGGCGGGGATCGGCGGATTCTTTATATGGCGCCATCTGGACGGGGCGGTCAATGTGCTTAATTTTACGGCAAATGCGTATCTGTCGGTCTGTAAACCGGAGGCGTCCCCCTATCCGATCCAACCCGTTCCCGCACTTCAAATGGCTGTGATGTTCGCCGTCTTTCAGATTCCTCTTCTGCTGGTCTGGAGCATTACGCTGCGTTTCAGGAGGGGGAGGCTTTTGGGGATTATTTTGCTTTTAAGCCCTGCCGCCTTTGCATTGATCGTCGCACAGGTTCCCTCGGAAATGTCCTGCTGGCTTGTGCTTCTTTCCGGCGCGGTCTATCTGGCGGTCTGCGGATGTAAGGAAGGGCGTTCTGCATTTGCCAGAGGAATTTCCTGCGGGTGTATTCTTGCCGTTTTGATTTTTTTGTCCGCACTTGGGAGCCGCCCCTTAGAACCGTATAAGGAACCCGCCGACGGATTCTATGCCCGGACGCGCGAATCGATTGAAACCCGGTGGATTGAGCCGCTGAAGGATTCCTATGCTCTGGCAAAAGCGGAGCGAGAAGCCGCCCGGGAGCCGATCCGGCGGGATCAGGAGCAGGAACCCGAGAATAATGCAGATTGGGAAAATAGAAGCCACCCGAAGGAAGAAACGGATCCGGAGCGGGAGCAGGTTCCTGAAAACAGCACAGATCCGGAGCAGAATCCTGACGGCGGGCAGGACGTCTATCGTCCGTCCACCCTTTCCGAACGGGATCTGCCTATGGAGTTTTCTGTGGAAACGGGAAATAGCGGGGACGGCGCGCGGCCTGCCGGCGACGGGTCATTTAGCGGAAGCAGCGGCGGAATGGATGCTCTCCCGGATTTGGGCGCATTGTCTTATTTTCAGCCGGACAGCGGAAAACGGCTGACTATGACGCTGGATTCCAGGCCTGACGAGACGGTCTACTATCCCTGCCTGTATGGGGAATACTATCACCGCAGCCGATGGAACAAGGTACATTCAAATTCGGAACTCCCTTTGGAAGTCTGCCTGCAGTATCCGGACGACCTGATGCGGCTTAAGCAGCTATGCGGGGAGAAAGCGCCGGAGACACTGGCGGAAGCTTCTGATTTTATACAAAGAGAATTTGAAGAGTATACGGTCTATGATTTTGAACCCGGCCCAACGCCTGAGGGAGAGGATTTCGCCGAATATTTTCTGTTTGAAAACCGCAGGGGATTCTGCGTGCATTTTGCCACCACAGCCGTTTTGATGTACCGCATGTGGGGGTATCCGGCCAGATATGTGCAGGGCTATGCCGTCCCGCCGTCCGCGTTCCGCCGTCAGGAGGACGGAAGCTATGCCGCCCAGGTGACGGGGGAAATGGGGCACGCCTGGTGCGAGGTTTTTGAAGACGGGGAATGGATTTTGAAGGAGCATACCCTGCCTTATCGCGGAGCGCGTGCAGAGAAGGGGATTCCCGCAGCAACCGAAAGCGGGCGTTCCTGGACGCGTAACGCGGCCGGATGGGGGCTTTGGGTTCTCAATGCCTGCACTGCAGGGGCAGCCTGCCTTCTGGCCTTCTTCCTGATTTTTTTCGCCCAGGCGGTGCTTCGGCGCCAGCGGAAATACCGGCGTTTCCGTAGGGTACGCCAGGGCGTCGGAATCCAGCGCATGTACCGCGCCGTCTATGACATGGCGGTCTTTCAGGGGATGGAGGATGCCGATATTTTGAGTGTTCAGGGCTTCCGGCGGCTTCGGGATTCTTTTCCCGAAATTCCTTCCGAGGATATGGAATGGCTATACCAGACGGTGCTGGAAACCATGTTTTATCAGAAAACAGCCACGCAGGAGGACATGAAACGCGCGTGGAAGCTCTATCTCAGGTTTTCACGGATGATTCAGAAAAAATTGAGCCCTTCCAGAAGATGGATCTGCAATTATATCAAGGTAATGTAGGCGTTACAATTCAGATGGGGCGGCTATTGTTTTTTCGGGAAAGGGCTGTTATAATAGGAAATCATACCCAAAGGCCATCCCGTCATGCATGCCCTTTGGGTATACCTTATCGGATGAAGTCCGCCTGTTCCGAAGGAACCTGTATTGCGGGATGCCCTTTGGGTATACCTTATCGGACGTTTTGGTTAAGCGGGAGAAAGTGAGGAGAAGAAGATGGGAGTAAGGGAGACGCGTAACGAGGTACTCGGTGCACGCGTAGTGAGAGCGCTGGAATCCCGGAACATGGAGGCGTACTATGTAAAGTCAGAGGAGGAAGCGCTGCAAAAGGCGCTGGATCTGATCCCGGAAGGAAGCTCTATAAGCTGGGGCGGCTGCATGTCCGCACAGGAGATCGGCCTGCTGGATGCAGTGCGTTCGGGAAATTATGAGGTTCTGGATCGCGGCACAAAGAAAACCAGGGAAGAAGAGGAGGAGGTCATGCATCAGGCATTGGACTGCGATGTGTTTTTGGGCAGCGCCAATGCACTGAGCGAGGACGGAATCCTGGTAAATATTGACGGAAATGCGAACCGGGTTGCAGCCTATTCCTATGGGCCGAAAACGGTACTGCTGATTGTCGGGATGAATAAAGTCGTAAAAACCGAAGCGGACGCCGTGAGCCGCGCTAAAAACGAGGCCGCGCCGATCAATGCGCAGAGGTTTGGGATCGACACGCCGTGCGTAAAGAACGGAACTTGTTCTGACTGTAAATCACCGCAGTGTATCTGCTGCCAGATCTTGATCACCAGATATTCCAGAGCGCCGAAAAGGATGAAGGTAATTCTGGTGGATGCGGCTCTCGGATTTTAACGTGTGTCCGGAAAGCAGGGAACAGTTTCAGATGTACAGGTTTCAGGGGTTCCAGGCATGTTTCAGGAATTATAAATGGTAGGAAGGCAGGCGGCACGGCAGAAAGATGGGAAACAGGGAACGGGAAGGAAAAACGGCGCATAAAAGCGGTAAAAGTATGAAAGGAAGCAGACAAAATTCAGGGAGGACCGGAAATCATAAACCGGCCAACGGCACAGGGAATGCC
>CATKXE010000017.1 GCA_949840465.1 uncultured Lachnospiraceae bacterium
TTCAGCTAATCGCTGGGCTTTGGTCAGCAGGCTCAAGATTCCGAGAGCCTATTTTATAACTTTTTTGTTAAACAAACTTCTGAAATTGCTTCTGTAATTCCGATTCTGTTCCGGTGATCCTGTTTTCACACTCTCTGGCGTCTATTTCTGGATGATCGCTTTAAACTTCTCATATGCGGCATCCCATTTTTCATGGTCTTTCGGGAGATACTCATATGTCTGTTCTGAATTTGCGATAATCCGGCGCGCTTCCTTCACATCCTTTATCTCGCCCAACGCCATCATCTGTACCGCGATATTCCCCAATGCAGTAGCCTCTACCGGTCCTGCCAGTACTCTGCGGCTATTCGCGCTTGCAGTCATCTGGCAGAGGAGCTTGCTCTGGATACCGCCGCCAATCATATGGATCATGGAGAAATTTTTTCCCGTGCAGGCTTCAATCTGTTCCAGTGTATAACGGTACTTTAACGCCAGACTCTGGTTGATGCAGCACATGATGTCTCCGATCGTCTCAGGAACCTTCTGACCGGTTCTTTCGCAGAATGCCCGGATTCTTCCCGGAATATCTCCCGCCGTGTTAAACTCAGGGGAATCCGGGTCGATAAAGCTTAAGAAGGGTTCTGCTTTCTGCGCCATCTGCTCCAGTTCCCCGAATCCATATTCCTGTCCTTCGCGGATCCATTGCCTTCTGCTCTCCTGTGCAAGCCAAAGTCCGATAATATTTTTCAGGAATGTAAATGTATTTCCATACCCACCCTCATTGCTCACGTTAAATTCAAAGGATTCTTTTCCGATCACAGGCGCCTTCAGCTCTGTCCCGAACAGGCTCCATGTTCCGCAGCTGATAAACATGAAATCCTCTTCTTCTGTGGGTACTGCCACAACCGCGCTCTGCGTATCATGGCTTGCAACCGCAATGACCTTTGCAGGACGGATTCCAAGCTCGACACAGATCTCCGCGGAAATCTCTCCCACGGCCGTGCCGCTGGCTACGATTTCCGGAAGAAGCTTTCCGGGGATGGAGAGGGCGTGCAATACCCTGTCAGACCATATCTGGTTCCTCGCATCCATCAGCTGGGTGGTGGTAGCCATCGTATACTCGGCCTTTTTCTCCCCGGTAAGGAAATAATTAAACAGATCCGGCGTAAGCAATAATGTCTTCGCCCGTTCCAGCAGCCAGGGCCGCTTTTGCACGAGAGAATATAATTGGAATACAGTATTAAAATTTTCAAACTGATTTCCGGTCAGGTTATAAAGTTCCTCTTTGGGAATCGCCCGGAAGACTTCCTCCTGCATGCCCAGCGTCCTGTCGTCCCTGTAATGCACCGCGCTCTCCAGCAGTACGCCATGCTCGTCCAAAAGGCCGAAGTCTACGCCCCAGGTGTCAATTCCAATGCTGTCAAAACCGCCCTTTTGCTTTGCCTTTATCATTCCCTGCTTGATCTCAAAAAATTGCCTTAAAGTATCCCAGTACATAGTCTTTCCAATCATCACCGGGTCATTGGAAAACCTGTGTACTTCTTCCATGACAATCCTGCCTTCCTCCAGCCTTGCAAGGATTGCTCTTCCGCTGGACGCGCCAAAGTCAAACGCCAGAACCTGTTTCTTTTCTTGTCCCACGGCTTTTCCTCCTTCCACTTTTTAAGAGTGATTTTTGCCTTTCAGCCCAAAAAGGAACCGGGGTAAATCCGGTTCCTTTCTGCTTAGGAATTGTATGGAAATAACCCAAAACATCTTGCTTGTCTGTTTCTCCGGCTGCACAGGTCGAAAAGCGTTGGCGTAGCCCACTGCGCCTGTGTCTTTTGACCTGCATATCCGAAGAAATATCCTGCGCAATCTGTTAAGGTTATTTTCCTACAGTTCCCTGATCAATCGTATTTACTTCCCAGAACAAATATTAGTCATAAAGGTTAGGAGCGATATCTTCGGCTTCCATGTTATCCTTATTATACCAGTAACCATCCATCGGAAGGTCAGATACGTCTTTTCCGTCAGCAATGTCTGTCAATGTATAGATACATTCGTAACCCATCATCAACGGGGACTGTGTTACGGAACCGATGAACTGTCCGTTGGTGATCGCTTCTTTCTGAGGTGTACCAGCGTCAAAGCCTACGCCAATGATTCCTTCTGCAGGATCAGCTGCCAGTTTGTTCAGTGTCTGGTTCGCTGTGATAACGCCCTCTGCCGTTGTCTGGTTGGAACCGAAGATTGCGATCGTATCATCCTTGGACATAATCTTCTGAGCCTCTGTGGAAGCCAGGTCTACTGTTGTCTGTGCCGGAACGCCAACTTCAATGATTACTTCCGCTTCACCCTCAGCCACTGTGCCTTCCGTTGCGTTTACATAGTATTCATTACCCACTACTGCAACCTTCTTGCCTGCGTCAGTACAAAGTTCTAACATCTTGTTGATGAAGCCTTTTCCACGCTGCTGGATGTTCAGTGCTGTTGCATCCTGATTTACTTCACCGATTCTGACTTTCTTGTCTGTTGTAGCTGCTTTTATCTTCTCTTCGATAACCGGGAACATATTCTCTGCTGCTACTGCGCCTGCCGCTTCATTGTCTGTTGCTACTGTTGCATATACAGAACCTTCCGGGGCTTCATCAACGCCTGTGTCAAAACATACAACCGGAATTCCTGCTTCCAGAGCTTTCTGAAGAGAATCAACAACGGACTTCGTGTCACATGCTGCCAAACCGATTCCGTCCGGTTTCTTTTCGATTGCATCATTGATCATGGTAATCTGATCGGCGATATCAGATTCATTCGCCGGTCCGTTGGAGTTTGCTTTTACGCCCAACTCGCCGCAAGCCTGTTCAATACCCTGTACTGCTGCCTGCCAGTATGTAGACTGGAAGCTCTTTACGATGATCTCAAAGGAATATCCCTTGTCGCCGCCTGCGCTGTCATCACTGCCGGCATTGTCGTCTGCTGCTGTTGTCCCGCTGTCCGCCGCGCTTCCGCCGTCGTCTGTCTTGGCGTCTCCACCGCCGCCACCGCCGCATGCTGCAAGTGACATTACCATTGCCGCGCTAAGTAAAACAGCTAATACCTTCTTTTTCATTCTTTGTTCCTCCTTTAATGTTTTATATATATGAAGTTCTCTCCCGAACAACATATCCCTATAACCTGATTATTTTTTCTTCTTTACTACATCAACCAATACTGCCGCAATCAGCACGATACCGGTAAAAATCTGCTGCCAATTTGCCTGCAGGCCGATAAACGGCAGGCCTACCTTCATCAGACAGATTACAAATACTCCCAGGAAAGTCCCCAGAATCGTCCCCACTCCACCTGATGCGGAGACGCCGCCTACGATTGCCCCGCCGATCGCATCCAGCTCGAAACCGGCTCCCGATCCCGGATAGATGGTTGCATATGTAGCTGCATATGCGACGCCTGCCATACCTGCAAACAATCCGGAAATCATATACGCCATCATATGGTAAAACTTCACATTTACACCGGCCAGCCTTGTAGCCTCTTTATTGCTTCCGATCGCAAGAATGTACCGCCCCACTCTTGTATGGTCTAATACGAAGGACATAATCACGACCAGGACAATCATAAAGACAATCCCGATTGGTATCACTGTCCCGCTTGCACTCGTAAATTTGAAAATCTTCCTGAACGCTCCCTGTTCCGAAAGAGCAGACGGCCATGATACACCCATGCTGCTGCAGAGCGCCGGTCCAAGGCCGCGTGTAATCATACAGGTACAAAGTGTTGCCAGGAACGGAGGCAGATCCATAACCGCGACCAACACACCGTTAAATACGCCGATTAAAAGGCCAACTAAGATACATACCAGAATTCCCACTCCAATCGGCACGCCCTTATGAACCACCAGATATCCGCCGATCAGCGCGTAAGAAACCAGCCCTGTACCGATGGAAAGATCTACACCGCCTGTAATCAGCGGGAAAGTAACGCCCAATGCCATCAATGTAATATAGTAGGAATTATCCAAAACACTGACAAATGTCGGATAAGACCTGAAAGTGGGGCTAAGAATGCTGAACAGGACAACCATCGCAATGACGATTCCCAATACCATGGCCTCTCGCCCTTTTAATTTCCCAAAAGCCTTTTTGTTTGCCATCTTCTTTCCCCCTCCTCTATTCAATCTCTCTTGTTGCAAGATTCATGATCGTCTCCTGTTTTGCCTCGGAAATATCAAGCTCACCTGTCTTCTTGCCTTCACACATCACGACAATACGGTCGCTCATGCGCAGGATCTCCGTCATTTCCGAAGAGATCATGATAATGGATTTTCCTTCTGCAACAAGCCTGTTCATCAGCTTGTAAATCTCGTTCTTAGCTCCGACGTCAATCCCTCTGGTCGGTTCGTCAAAAATCAGTATATCGCTGTTGCGTGTCAGCCATTTTGCGATAACGACCTTCTGCTGGTTACCGCCGGACAAGTTGACAACAAGCTGATCCACATCGGGGGTCTTTGTTGCGAGAGCTTCTACATATTTGTCCGCAACTTCTTTTTCTTTATTCTTATTGATAAAGATACCGTTCATGAAATCGTTCATGGAAGCCATCGTTGTATTCTCGGCAACGGTCTTCTGCACCACGATACCATATCTCTTCCTGTCCTCTGAAAGGTAGCCGATACCACAGTTTACCGCGTCCTGCGGATTGTTGATGGTCACTTTATTGCCATTTATATAAATGTCGCCGCTTTCCTTCGGGTCAGCCCCGAACAGCGCCCTTGCGGTCTCGGTACGCCCTGCGCCCATCAGCCCGGAGAACCCTAAAATCTCACCTTTGTGAAGTTCAAAGCTTACATCCTGCACCATCCTTCCGGCATTCAGATGTTCCACTTTCAGGACAACCGGAGCATCTTTCGGAACCGCGCTTTCTGTCTTCGGGTCTTCATAGATGACACGGCCTACCATCATGTTAATGATGTCTTCCTTGGTACACTTCTCGGTGATCAGCGTCCCTACATAGGTTCCGTCACGCATGACTGTCACACGGTCTGTGATCACTTTAATCTCATCCATACGATGTGAAATATAGACCATGGCAATGTCTTTTTTCTTCAGGTCGCGGATGATCTTGAACATCTCTTCGATCTCCGATTCCGTAAGCGCTGCGGACGGCTCGTCAAAGATGATCACCTTCGCGTCAAAAGAAACTGCTTTTGCAATCTCGCACATCTGCTGCTTGCCGACTGTCAGGTTGGACATGGTCTCTCTCGGGTCAATATTCACATTCAGCCTCTCGAAGAGCTTTTGCGCTTCCTCGTTCATCTTCCTGTCGTCAATCCGGATTCCCTTTTTGAACTCCCTGCCGATAAACAGGTTCTGGGCAACCGTCAGATGCCCCAGCATATTCAGTTCCTGATGTACGATTACGATACCTGCATCCTGTGCTTCTCTTGTATTCTTAAATTCAACCTCTTTGCCCTCGTATGTAATTGTACCGGAATCCTTTTTATAGATACCTGTCAGTACCTTCATCAATGTGGATTTTCCTGCACCATTCTCACCCATCAATGCAAGGACTTCACCTTTTCTTACCTCTAAATCAACATGATCCAGCGCGTGGACGCCGGGGAAGGACTTATCAATGCCTTTCATCGTTAAAATAATATCGCCCATCTTCTCACCTCTCCTTTCTCTATATTATCACTAATTCTTCCTGCGTCTTGCGGAGACATCCGAATAAACTGCCGCAATAACAATCAAACCGGTAATAATATACTGATACTCTTTTGTAAATCCCAACGCAAGAATACCTTGCTGTAAAAGAGAAATGATAATTACACCAATCACGGTACCGCTGATAGATGCAAGTCCACCGGCCATGGACGTACCGCCCATTACGCATCCTGCGATCGCTTCATTATTATACTGGTCGCCATATCCGGGCTGTACTGTCGTGTATGCAGCTACAAAGAAAATAGAAGCGATACCAACCAAAGTGCCGCAGATGATATATGCCAGCATCTTCCATCTCTTCACATTCACGCCTGAGAGCCTGACCGCCTCTTCATTGCTGCCAAGGCAGAGTATGTAACGTCCCCATTTCGTCTTATTCAATACGACTGCGCAGACCACTGACACTGCCAGAAAGATGAAAAGCCCGATCGGAATCCCGTTCATACTTACAAAATTCCTGTACCATCCGTCCGCCGTCGTCGACTGCGGCCAGCTCACGGACTGCGTCTTTGTAAATACGGCCGCAATTCCCTTCGCAATGTTCATGCTCGCCATGGATACGATAAACGGCGGCACCTTCCAATATGCAACCAGATATCCATTGAAAAAGCCGAACAGCACGCCGATCAATATACTCATCACCAGGCTGATCGCCATCGGGACGCCGTATGTCGTCAGGCAGTAGCCTGAAACCAGGGAACAGCAGAACATCACAGGCCCGATTGAGAAATCAATCCCCCCCGTAGCGATAACAAAGGTTACGCCCAGGGAAAGAAAGCCCAGAAAGTATACATAGTTCAGCGTGTTGGAAATACGCGAAAAACCAAAGAAACTTCCGCCCGTAAGAACCCCAAATGCCAGATACATCAGCAGCAACACGAAGATCAGGACAATTCTGTTAAATCCCACCTTCTTCACAAATGCATTTTGTTTGATTTTCTCCACTTTCATTCCTCCTCCATAAGCTTTTCCAGAGTACTCTCAACATAGGCACAGGATTTCCAGAGAATACCCTTTCGAAACACGTTTCGTCTGCCCGCAGGGAACATATGCGCCAAAATGAACGTAACGTTTCGCTCACCCTCATTTTAAAAATCCCTCTCGGATTTTAGGGATTTTTCATATACTCTAACACGGGTTTCTGTTTCTATAGTGCATATTGTACCATTGCGTCCCCGTTTAGTCAACCTGTTTTTAGAATATTTTTATAATCTCATAATTTGTGGGAAAACCCAAAAACGAAACGGTTCGTTTTTTTAGTGCAAAACCCTTATAAACAGGCAGCCCACCGGATTTTTTTCATCTCCGGCATGGCTGCCTTATCCAGAACATTTCCAGTATTTTGAAAAATATGGTTTTACTTTCAGAAAGAATCCCGCGTGAACCGAGCCGCAGGCCGCAGGCATGGATTTTCAGACAATCATCACCGGTTTCCCGCCCGCTTCCAGATTCGAAACGTCAATCCGTGACTCCACCCCCTCCGGGACTTCTGCCCTCAGAAGAATTTTATCCTCCAGCTCCCTGACATGTACTTGAATCAGCCCCTGCGCCGACCGGTATGTACAGGTAAATTCCGTCATGCTTTCCGGCAGATAAGGCCGTAAGGCCACCCTGGCAAATCCCGGTTTTTCCGGGATAATGCCTGCAATCCCATTGTAATACCACTCGATAATATGCCCCATCATATCATGGCAGTGGCTCCTTGGGTTTGTTTCCCAGTACTCGCCCAGCGTAGTCTCCCCATCCAGAATAAATGCATAATAACTGGGGTGCTCCTTTCGCAGGATAAACCGGCTGACCAGTTCATTCATCCCATACCTCCCGGCGCATTGGATGATATAGGGCAGCCCCACTTCCCCGGCGATGAATGCGCCTTCCTTTTCCAGTGTATAGCGGAATGCTTTGACAATCTCTTCTTTCCTGTCTTCGGGCGCCATGTTCCAGAACAGCGGCAGCGCCTGCGCCGCCTGCGTCAGCAGGAGTTCTTCCCTGCAGGTATCCGGCTTTGTGTAACAGTGGTAGCACCAAAAACCTTTCCTGGGATGCCGTACCAGCAATTTTTCATTATAATTGCCCTTGATTTCCTCCGCCTTTTTAAGCAGCATTCCCTGCTCTTGTGTATGCCCGAGAATCTGTGCGAACTCTGCCAGACAAACCGCGTCGGCGTAGAGGAAGGCCGTCTCGATATTTTCACGGGCCAGTTCATTCTTTGGATTTCCCCAGTCCCCCAGGCCGTGGTTAATAAACCCTTCGTCATTGACCCGGGTCAGCAGATGCCGGAAATATTTCATCCCGGCCTCATAATTATCCTCTATCATCTTCCTGTCCCCATAAAACATATAATGCCAGTAGGTTCCCAGGATACAGGTGCTTCCCCACGGAATAATATCATAAAAGCTCCCCATCCCCGGCACAGGCAGTACATTGGGAATGTAACAGGGACATTGGGAAGGCATCAGCCCCTCGCCGGGATAAACCTTCTCCCCTGAAAAATCCAGAAAGCAGTCTTCCTTTGTGTGCTGCGCATAGCGCATATCCTGGAGGAACTTCTCCCAGAGCGCTTTCCCGTCCTTCATATAAAAAATAGATGGCGCCATCAGATGGTTCGGCTCCTGCCATGCGAACCGCTCGATCGTAGGACAGTCCGTATGCACGCCCACCATGTTTGCCTCCACGGTCTTTTCAATCATCTTATAAATCTGGTTATAGCGTCCGTCGTCACAGGTAAAAGTCCCGTCCGTTTTATGCGCGCTGGTAATCGCATGGGCGGTAAGCCCTCTGATTTCAACAGAACTTCCTTTTTCTACGCCCACGTAACGCCCTGCAAAATAGGTAAAGGACATACGGCATTTTTCCCATGTATCCTCCTTACCGATCATATATGTAATACAGGAATCCACAGTAACCCAGTTTTTCGCTACCTGATCCACATCGCCGTCTTCTCCCAGTTTTTCGGCAGGATACATCCTGATTTCATCCCCCGCCTTTCCCTTCGCCTCAAATTCCAGGATACCGGACATATTCTGCCCAAAATCATAAATGTCCCTTCCGTTTGTATGGGAAAGCCTCTTTCCTGCGTAGGATTCCACCACCTTCACCGGAGGCATGGCCTGCTCCTTCAAATCCGCTTTCAAAACCTCTTCCTCCGGCACATACGCCGCCTGCTGCCACGCGCTGTCGTCAAATCCCGCCTCGCACCAGCCCGGCTGGGCAAGGCGTCCGTCGATGGTCTCCGAACCGTAGACATTGCTCATCACCACCGGGTGCTCCTTCACCCTGAAACTGTCGTCCGCAATCATCACTTCCTGCGTGCCGTCCTCATATTCAAAACACAGCTCCATAGCCAGAACCAGACAGGAACCATAAGGCTTGTATGGGTTGGGATTGGGCGGCATGAATGGGGGGAATGTAAACGTATAATGCTCGTCACATTTAATATACCAGCCGTTTCCCACCTCTGCCCCGACTGCGTTTCCACCGGTTTCAAGCAGGCCGGTGACGTCAAATGTGACATAGTAGATCAGCTTCCTGTAATCCGTCCATGCAGGGTCTAATTCATGATCCCCCACTTTTTTTCCATTGATATAAAAATTGAACTGTCCCAGTCCGCAGACCTTTGCCGTGGCTTTTTTCACGGCTTTGTCAAGAATAAATTCCTTTCTCGCATAAAATGGCCTTACTGTCCGGTTTGTAATCCATTTTTCAAACATAGTTCGGTTCCTCCTGATATAGTTTGTCTGGATTATACTCCCTTTCCGGCCTTATGAACAGTCTGTAAAACGACATTCGTCAGTGTGAATTCTGACATTGCCGCAGCCTTTATGCATTCCCTAAAACTTGACGTTTCCTATTCTTTTGCTTTATAATCAGTATGGATGCCGGTGGACCGCTGACAGTTTTTATCGTGATATCAAAGGACCACAGGAATAGAACAGCCGGCTCTCCAAAAAAGGAGGTTTAAATGGAAGAACGAGAAATCAAATTAAAACCCGTCGAAAAAGATTCCCTTTATCTGAAAATTTCCGACTCAATCTATAACTATATCAGAATGAACCACCTGCAGCCCGGGGACAAGCTCCCCTCCGAACGGGACATGGCTTCTATGCTGCAGACCAGTCGCAATTCTGTGAGGGAGGCCCTGCGTATACTGGAAGACCGGGGACTGATTTACGTCAAGACAGGAAGCGGGGTTTTTATTACCGCCCCGGACAATGGAAAAAGTATTTTATCCATCCGGCTGACAGATTTTACATCAAAAGAATTACAGGAACTACAGGATACCTTAGAGCACCAGACCATATTAAATGCCATGGCCCGGGGCACCCCGGTACAGAAAGAAGCGCTCCGCACCCTTGCCCTTGACATGCAGGAAGAATATAAGAAAAATATCTACAGCCATACTCTGGATCATAGTTTTCACAATAAGCTCTATGAGATGGCGGGGAATTCTGTCATCCACCAGCTGATTGATAAAATCCGTGACGACCGCTTTATCCGAAGAGAAACCGCTGCCAGCGAGAACAATTCTGTGTGGCTTTCCACCGTTCCGGAACATTTAACGCTTGCCGAAGCGATCATATGCCACGATACAGAAGCGGCTTTGAAAGCCATTGATGTGATTAATAATTATGGATTTTCTCTGATCTCAGAAGATGCCGGGGAATCCTGAATTCAGCATACGACCTGCACCCGTATCCTGAAACGCATAGCTTCGTACCCGGATTCCCCAGCGGAGAGTCCCGCGCAGCAGTGAACCAGAAAGGGATTCCTGCATATACGCGGAAGTTTTTTTGAATGATGGCGCTACACTACATAGCATCCATACAGCATAGTGCCGCAGACGACGTATGATACGCGTCTGCGCAATGCTGTATCTGTGCGGAACATGCACTTTTTAAATAAGATTTTTTCAAATAAATGGGCAATTTTTTACTTACAGTTCATTTCCCGTAAGTTCCACATAGTCGTCGTAATTGTCTCCGCCTTTTTGAATCTTAGCGATCCCAAAGCCTGTGAAGCCCCAGATGATTGCAAAGATGACGCCGGTATAGCACAGGCACGCCCAGGGCGCATACTGTGCCGTCGGCACGCCCAGGGTCGAAGTCATATATACGCCGGCCAGCGACCATGGAACCAGCGGCTCCACGACAGTAATGCTGTCTTCCAGTGTACGCGACAGGTTCTTTGTCTCCAATCCGCGCTTGATATACTCATCTTTGAACAAGCCGCCGATCATCAGGAATGTTACGGATGCTTCCCCTATTACGGTAATGATGATCACGCCAAGCATTGCCGTAACGGTGATAAGCTGGCCTGTGCTGTGGATATGCTTCATGATCCAGGACAAAATGACGTCCAAACATCCTGCAATGGTCAATGCCCCGATAAACCCGAAGGCACAGAATGCCATCAATGCCGTATTCATCATGGACGACATGCCGCCCCTCTGGAGAAGGTTTGGAACCTCTTTCACTATATTTTCCATATCCACGGCAGGATTTACAAACATCTCCATCCTGAACCCGCTTACCATGCTTGTCGCACAGGTTTCAAAAGAAAATCCCTGAACCAGCATTGCGATCACCACGGCTACTGCGGAAGAGATGAACATGACCGGAATGGTGGGCTTCTTTTTTAAAGAACCGAAGATAACGATCACCGGGGGTACCAGAAGCAAAAGCCCGACAGGCATGCTCAGGTTAAATAACTCTGACAATGTCTTTATGATCTCGTCTACCTGTCCGATCTCCCCGCTGCTGGCAAAGGAAATCCCGGCAATAATGTATACTGCACAGCTCACAAGAAATCCCGGAACCGTGGTATAGAACATATGGCCGATATGCTTATACAGATTTGTATTCGTTGCGATAGCGGACATGTTGGTACTGTCCGAAAGAGGGGACATCTTATCTCCAAAATAAGCGCCTGCCACAATCGCGCCTGCCACAGCCGGAAGGGGCGCCCCCATCCCTGCCGCTACGCTCATCAGCGCCGCGCCTACCGTCCCGGCCGCGCCCCATGACGTTCCTGTGCTTACAGACAGGATTACGGTTACAAGAAAAGAGGTTACAATGATAAACCTGGGATTGATAATCTTTAAGCCAAGGTATACCAGAAACGGGATTGTCCCGCTCACGATCCATGCGCCGATCATCAGGCCTACCGTAATGAGGATCATAATCGCCGGAAACGCCTTCGCCAGTTTATCAACAATTTCATTCTCTACATCTTTCCATGTATGCCCCAGAAAAAGACAGAGCACGATTGTAAATGCCGCACAAAGCAGCAATAATATCTTGATATCCACGCTGAAAATGATTAATCCTGTAAACAGGACTACAAACATAAAGATCAATGGCAGGACTGCCAGACCGAGACTCGGTTTTTTTACTGTTTTTTCCATATTATTTTCTTCCATGATCCACCTCCGTCATACCTTTTCCAATGCCTGTTTCAAATCTTCAATCAGGTTTTCCGTCCCCTCCAGGCCGCAATGAAGCCTTACGATACTCCGGTTCACTCCCAGAAATTCCTGCTGCTCTTGTGTCCAGTTGTATGTATAGGCGATGGCAAGGCTCTCGAATCCGCCCCAGGAGCATCCCCTCTCAAAAATCTTCAGAGCGTCCACAAACCGGCCCGCCGCCTTTTCATCCCCGTCAATTTCCAGGCTCATCAGCCCGCACTCGCCCTTCTGCTGCTTTCTGGCAAGCTCATACTGGGGATGGGATTTCAGCCCGGTATAATAAACCTTTTTTACTTTCGGGTGGTTTTCCAGAAATTCCGCCACCTTCATTCCCGTCTCATAGTGCCTTCTGATCCTCACATCCAGTGTACGCAGGCCGCGGATTGCAAGCCATCCTTCCATAGGCCCCATAATGCTTCCAAACCGGTCTCTCTGGATCATCAGCCCTCTCATCAGTTCCTCATCTTTAGAAATCAGCACCCCGCCGGATAAATCGCTGTGTCCGCCGATATATTTCGTCATGGTATGCATGACAATGTCGATTCCCATATCCAGCGGCTTCTGAAATACCGGCGTGGAATAGGTATTGTCAATATAGGTTTTTATGCCATGTGCTTTGGCCAGCTTTGCAACCCCTTCTAAGTCAATAACGGAAAATAATAAGGTGGACGGGCTTTCCAGAATGATCAGGTCTGTCTCAGGCCGGATCGCCTCCTCAAAATCCGTAAGCTTTGTTCCATTCACATAGGTTACCGATACATTCATCTTTTCAATCAGGAAATCATCCAGCAGATGCTGCACCGGGCCATAACTTTCTTTCAGGCAGATAATGTGGCTCCCCATCCTGCACACCGCCATAATCGCCGCAGTGCATGCCGCCATCCCGGCTGAAAACGCGACTGCCCTCACGCCATGTTCCAGCGCGGCCAGCTTCTTCTCCAGAATCGCGATCGTAGGGTTGGACGCGCGGCCATAGTAATATTCATCCTTGAAGATATCCACGGAAAAATATTCATCCACAGAGTCAAATACATGAAGCGAATTCATGAAAACCGGCGGTGTCACAGACTTCATATATTTGGATGGTTCTTCCCCCAAATGCGTCATGGCAAGTAAGTCTTGATTCTCAATTTCGGACATAATCCATTCCTCCTTCTTAATGTAGCGCCCTATCACATTCCTCCGATTATATTTGGTTCTGAGGTTCAGTGGTAGAACCAATTTTGAGAATATTATAGATTCTATGTAAAACATTGTCAATCCTATGTTTCTGTTTTTCGTTTTTTTATAAGGTTTGCACAAATTTACAATTTTATTTTTATAACATTTTCACATTTTCTGAAAGACACATTAACGAATCAGTTCCCCTTGAGGCTAAACGCCAGAAAAGGCTGTCCTGCATTCGGACAGCCCCTTTTACTATATCAAAATAATGAATCATATTCTTCGATTGTCCATTCATCCATCCACTCAATCCTAACCTGATCCCCGTCAAATTTCAACGGAAGCCAGACATAATCAGAAATTGATGAATTAATCTTCATATCCTTTGCATCCTCTTCCGTAAATACAAACTCCACTTCCGGGTCAAAAATCCGGCGGAATTTTTCCTGGACCCTGTCAGAATATTCTCCTGTTTCGTACCCTTCCATCCGGCTGATCTCTGGTTTCCAGCGGTCTGCCAGCGCAATATACAACTCCTTCTTCCCGGGATGCCGGAACACAGATGTAATCTGGGAATTGAAGGACGTCTTTGACCTGTCATTTACATGGGGATTGCCCAAAACCTCATAAGGTCCGTTCCAGTCGGCCGCCTTCGACACCTCCGACGGGTTGGAATCATATCCTGTGGTGCCGGACGTGATAAGGTAATGCAGTCCGTTCCTGAGAAAATGAGCCGGCGCTTCCCGTGCCTTTGGCGGCGCCGTGTGCAGAAAATGTTCCGTATATGTCCCCGCCGCGTCCGTATACTCTTCATTCAGCTCCGCTACATAGATAAAGTTGTGCGGTTTCTGGCTGATAAGGTATCCGTTCTTTGTCTCCGGATCCACCTGCAAGTCAAAGTCCCCAACCGCCAGCCCGCAGGGATTCACTTTCGGATTTTCCATTACGTAGGGTCCTAAAATCGAATCTGCTGTCAGAACTGCAAAGCAGGGCGATTCCCCCATAATCTTGAGCCATGCAACATATTTTTTTGTTTTCTCATTATAAATGATATGGGGACGGTCCATCATTGCCGAAGGATACAGCGGAGATGCCGCATCCTCGGTATCCGGCGGGATAATGATTCCTTCATTTTTCCAGTTATACAAGTCCTTTGAGGAATAGCATCGCACGCCCCAGTGCCAGATGTGATCTTCCCCGGTTGTCTTTTCCTTGTTTTCCCCATACCAGTAAAATGTATTTTCTACTGTAATGATACTGCCCCCATGAGCCTGAATCCGGTTTCCGTCTGTGTCAAGCCAGACCCGGCCGGGTGTGATTGAATGATACATAAATTGCCTCCTCTCCCGGATATCCCTCTTATTTTTGACTGCTGTTTTCTTCTTTCCTTCTTGCCAGCTCCGCCAGAACCTTTGGCTCTTCCTCATCATACTTATACACGAACTTAAAACTGAGAATCACGAGCACCAGCAGGATGGCCGGAAGCCATGCAAACATAAAGGAAATTCCAAAAATCGTCGCCGGGTTCTGCACTTCGTTTGCGACATAGCCGGTCAGGGCGAGAATCCAGCCCACCATGCCTGCCGCCAGCCCGTTGCTGAGCTTCTGGGAAAAGGAAACGATGGCAGAACCCATTCCTTCAATCCGCTTGTTGGTCAGGTATTCGCCATAATCCACCGCATCCGCCGCCAGCGTATTGATCGGTACGGACAACGGTCCTGTCGCCAGCGCGCTGATCACGGTTCCCACCGCCAAAACAGGTACATTCGCTGTCAGCGCCGCAACGCCGCGCAGGATATTTCCAATGATCTGGCCTGTCGCTCCAATGTAGATACTCTTCTTCTTTCCAAAGAATTTCAGGGAAAGCCCGGACAGGAACATGATTCCAAGGATCGTTGGAACCAGATTGACCATATTCAGCGAAGTGGTCAGCATCACATCATTCATCACATAGGTGTAAAAATAGGTCTGCGAGCCGGAATTAATCTGTACTGCGAAATTTACAAATACGGTCATTGCAAGGGCAAAGATAAAATATTTATTCTGTACAAAATTCTTAACGCTTTCCACAAAGGTCATGTTTTCGTCTTTTTTCGCAACGGATTCTACGGACTGCACATGCTCTTTTGTAAGGGCAAAGGAAAGCAGAAGCCCGACCGTCGTGATGACGCCGTATACGATGAAAATAATCCTCCATGCCCGCATATCGCCGCCTAACGCAAACAAAAACGGGAATGTAACGGAAATTCCGAGAATCGTACCGCCCAGCCCAAAGATCAGGGAATATCTTGCCAGTGCGCCGCGGCTTGGGCCATCCTGTGTCATCAGCGGCATCAGCGCGTTTTTCGCCACGCCTACGATCGTATACAGGATCGAAATAAACAGGTTATATGTAACAAATGCGTAAACCAGTTTCATCGTGTCCGACCCATTTACCGGAATCCAGAAGATCAATGCCAGAGCCAGGCCTGTCGGTACGCTCATCCATAACAGCCAGGGCCTTGCTTTCCCCCATTTTGTCCTTGTCCTGTCAATCAGGCTTCCCGCCAGAAGGTCGGAAACTCCGTCAAACAGACGGGAAATAAAAAACATTGTTCCTACCATGCCTGCCGCCAGCCCTACGCTGTCCGTGTAGAACATTGTTAATACCGCCGCCAGAATCGAGTTCATTGTTCCCGGCAGTTCCCCCAGTCCATAACCCAGTTTTTCGGCTAATGTAGCCTTGTGCATCTTTTCCATATTTCTTACCTCTCTTCCTGAATTTTCACGCGGGCTGTACAATCCCCCGGATAGCCTCCTGCGCTTTGAATAGCCTTTTGCAGACAGGCGTTATGCACTCGCCGCTGTTTTCCTGTGATGGACAAAGTATAACAGCATATTTCTGCAAAAAACAGAGTTCACCACGACACACCGGGATGGGTTTTGCGACATGATGGATTGTCCGAATTGACAACCCGATATGTCGTATTTTATACTTGTGGCACAGGCCGTCAGGTTTTTAAAGTGTATCAGTCAGGAACTATTTCATAAGAACAGGAGAAGAAAGATGACATTCAAAGATACGTTTCCCCAACAGTTGAAAATGAACAGGCTGGAAAATACCTTTAAGCAGCTTTACAGGCAATTCCCGGAGCGGAACCTCCAACTGCCTCACTCCAGCGAATACCTGAGCGACATTTTAAGGCTTGCCGCACAAAGAACCGGCAATTCTTTCCCCACTGCCCTTATGGAGAACCGTCTGGAAGAAGACCTATTTTTCCGCAGCGGATTTGACACGGAATTGTACCGCCACCTGCGCTACCTGCCCGCCCACTGGCATTCCCACTCTTTTCTGGAGGTGGTCTGTGTCATAGAAGGAAATTGTATCAATTATATTGAGGAGCAGGAACTGCACATGCATAAGGGAGACATCTGCATCATCGCCCCGGAAACAATCCATGCGATCAGCGCATTTTCCGATCACTGTATCATTATCAACATTGTCCTGAGGATCAGTACCTTTGAGCGCGTATTTTTCGGAGTCCTGTCAGACAATGATGTGCTTTCGGATTTTTTTAACCATACCCTGTACCACTCTAAGACCCATCCCTACCTGTTTTTTTGCACAGGGGGAGATCCGGAGGTATTTGATTTTATTTTTTACGCATATGAGGAATTTTTGAAAAATCGGCAGTATAAGGAGCGTTTCCTGAATAATATCGTAGGCGCGCTTTTTATTACCCTGCTGCGCAACCACGGCTCCAATGTGATCGTGCCGGAGGTAGATTCCCAGGGGCATGATGAAAATGTAGTATTTATTCTCAAATATATGCAGGAGAATTATAAGACCATCACCCTGACACAACTGGCGGATTTCTTTAACTACAGCGAACGGCAGATCCAGCGTATCATCAAGAACAGCACAGGATCCAGCTTCAGCCAGAATATCCAGAAGCTGAAAATGCGTAAAGCCGCCCGCCTGCTTATGAACCCGGATATGCCGGTTTCCGCCATCGCGGAAGATCTGGGGTATCTGGATCCCGGTAACTTCCGGCATATTTTCAGGAAATATTATGGGATGACCCCGGCGGAATACCGGGAACAGAAATGAGAAATCGGTATGCTATTTTGCAGCTTAAATCCATTCCAGCGGATATCTGAGCGTTTTCCCGCCGCCCGCTGCACAAAAAAAGCCGGGAAATCTGGAGTATCCCACATTTCCCGGTTCTTTTTCTGCTCTCCTGTACGGTTCTTCTTACTCCAATACAATCTCCATAATTTCCAATCCGTCAGATTCCTCCGCCCGTAAGAGCAGCTCGCTCTCCCCTGCCGGCGCAGAGATCTCTGCGGACACAGCCTGGATTTTGCCTGGCTCCCCTGTAACCTCTATGGTTCCTGCCGGGGTTCCATGGAGCAGTACCTGTATTGTACCGCTTCCGGCACAGGTTATAGCGACCTTCGACCAATCCCTGTCATTTTTCACATACCGGAAAACGGCCTCGTCTCCTGATGAAAAATTCATCAGTTTTTCACCAAAGGTTTCATCCAATCCGATGTATGCCGTCCCTTTCAGGCCGCATGCCTGATATCCAAACAATTTTTCCCCGGGTGCAAACGGCTCCCCAACCCCCTGGGAAGTCATTTTTACCTCATCAATAGTTCCGTCCGGGTTAATCGTGATCGGCTCAATGCAAAGCCTCCGGTGCTGCTGTACGCCCCGGCTGCATCGGTGGTAAAATACATACCACTGCCCGTTGACACATTCGATGGAACCATGGTTGTTCCAGCTTGCCGGGTCGCATCCGTCATTGTCAATAATAATGCCCTGATAGGTAAACGGCCCAAGAGGGGACTTTCCTGTGGAATAGCCGAGAGACGTGGGCTTCCCGCGCTCCATATCCGCATACACATAATAGTAGGTATCCCCGATTTTGCGCAGGGAGGAACCCTCATGGAAACAGTGTTCTTCTTCCGTCACCAGGTCGTGCTTTACCGCCTTCGGGTCAAACGACACCATATCGTCATTGAGTTTCACTCCATGGGAAAAAAGCTGCCCCCAATAGTAATATGCCTGTCCGTCGTCGTCTATGAAGACTGCCGGATCAATCCCGCCGCATGGGAACTGTACCGGCCCGGCAAAAGGGCCTTCCGGGCGGTCGGATACCGCGACCCCTTCGCTGTCGTCAGGCATACAGAAATACAGGTAATATTTTCCGCCGCGCTCCAGGCAGTCCGGCGCGAACAAAAGCGCCGGTTTTTCTCCCTGGCTTTCTTTTTCAAATTTTTCTTTCATATCTTCGCCGTTCTCCCGAGCGGATGCCAGCATCTTCTGAATGAAAGGCGTCGGCCGCGTCCAGTCGATTCCAGGATATTTCGGCGCGTCCGGGTTGTTGAACCATGGAACCTGCCGCCCGGTAAAGGACACGTCATGGATGGTCCAGTTTTCCATATCCGGCGTGGATACTACATGGTATTTTTCACTGCAGTATACGTCCTCCCGGTCGTCAAAGCTCCCATAAATGTAAAGCTTCCCGTCCGGCATCATGTGCGCCTCACTGTCCGGTATATGGTATGGAAGCGGCAGCACAGGGTTCCTCATGTTTTTGAAATGTTTCATCGATTTTCTCCTCCTGATTTGTTGCAGCGTGTTCTTTTCCAGACTCTTGCTTCCATTTACTATAACAGCCGACACCTGAAAATGACAGTGGAAAATACGACACACTATGCTGTAAAACCGGACATATCTCCTGCGGGAACTCCCTTTATCAAACTATCCCTCTATCGCACAGGCCTGATTGGCCATCTCAGCGCATCCCTCCCTGTCCACTTCGCTTTCGATCAGAAAGTCTTCTCCCAGCGCGGTAATCCGGCTGTTCTTCAAAAAAAAGGATTGATTGGGCGTGGGCTTACCGTCTCCATCCACCGGAGTGCCGGCTTTCTGCCCTCCCAGCAGTTTCGGCGCAATATAGGCATGCACCTTTTGCACAATCCCGCTTTTCAGCGCGGTCCAGTTCAGTGCGCCGCCGCCTTCCAGCAAAATACTGTCAATCTGTTCGCTTCCCAGTTTTTTCATCAGTTTCTGCAAATCCACATGGCCGTCCTCTTCCTCTACGGGCAGAATACGGCATCCCTGAGCTTCATATTCAAGCTGCCTTTTCCGGTCGTCACAGTAAGTGGCAAGGATGGTAGGAACCTGATTCGCAGTGGTAACCACTTTTGCGTCTGTGGGGGTACGCAGATGTGAATCGCAGATAATACGGACAGGGTTCTTTCCTCCTTCCAGCCGGCAGGTCAGCAGCGGATTATCTGCCAGTATGGACCCCACGCCTGTCATAATTGCAGTATATCGGTGACGCTGCCGATGCATATGGCTTCTGGCTGCTTCTCCGGCAATCCATCTTGACTCCCCGGTATGAGCCGCAATCTTTCCATCCATTGTCATTGCATATTTCATCACCACGAAAGGTAAGCCTGTCCGAATATAATGGAAGAACACTTCATTTAACTCACTGCATTCTTTCTGTAAAATGTTCTCCGTCACTTCCACTCCCTGTTCCCTTAAAATCCGGATGCCTTTTCCGCCCACCAGCGGGTTCGGGTCAGCCGAACCTGTCACTACCCGCCGGATACCAGCCTCCAGAATAGCGTCCACACAAGGCGGCTGTTTCCCATGATGGCAGCAAGGTTCCAGTGTCACATACAGATCCGCACCCTCGGGGGACTCTGTACAGGAAGCCAATGCATTGCGCTCCGCATGGAGCCCTCCGTATCTCTCGTGCCATCCCTGTCCGATAATCCGGCCCTCCTTTACGATCACAGCCCCCACCATCGGGTTTGGGGACACAAAGCCGCAGCCTTTTTCTGCAAGCTGCAGCGCCATCCGCATATATTGTTGATCCTCCACTTGTACATCCACCTCCAAATTTAAACACATATTGAAACAAAAAACTCCGGAATGAAAAATACCACACTGAACGCACTTTTTCAAGCTTTTTTTACTGTCGCATCTTATGGATCATCTCCACAATCGAATATCCATAATTTTCTGCTGTCGCCCATCCCTGTCCCTGAGGGTTCTCATTCTGCCCGAGCCATTCCACATAGGGCGCGCTGCCCTTCATCACATACTCGTACCGGTCATCCACACATTCCTGCGCCAACGCATCTGCCGTCGCATATGCTTTCAAATGCTGGATCTGCGCCCGGATTCCGGTGCGCACATCAGGATAGGCATTGCCCGGCACTCCTCCCCCTGTAGTTCCAAGACCTGCAAAATTAAACTGTTCAATGGAGGCGTCCCCGCCGTACTGCAGCCATCCCGTCTCTTTCATTGTCTGGGCAAACGCAACTTCCGGGCGCACGCCCTCCGCCGTAGATTCGTCATAGTACATCTGGCAAAATGCCTCTATCGAATCCGCTCCCCCTTTTGAAAGCTGCTCTGCGGGATAAGGGACGTTGCCGGCCTGGAAATAGGAGATCATCTGCTCCACAGTCACGGAACTGTTTCCCATAATCGGATACTGGCCGTCTGCAATCGCTTCCTCTGCCTGGACCCCGGAATCCGCCTCTTTATCTTTTTCATTCTCCGCCGAGATTCCGCCTGCTTCCTGAGCTTCCGCCTTTTTAGCGGCTTCTTTGTTCTCTTCCTCCGCTTTTACAATCTTCACATCTTTCTTCTGCTGCGCATCCCCCATCCTGGAACCCAGGAATCCCAGACACGCCACAAGAGCCACAGCCAGTCCCACTTCAAGCCATATTTTTTTCATTTTCTGATCCATATGTTCAATCTCCTATTCCTGACAAACCGGAAACATGCCTGCTTTTCCTGCAGACCCTCTTTTCTTACGGGCACAGACAGCCGCTTTTACTTCTTCCTGACTCTCAAAAAACGTGCCCGAATACATCTTTACTTCATAAATATGACTCATAGATTCCTCATATACCTGAAATCTCCACGCCATAAAAATACACGTCACAGGCTCCATACCATACCGCAGCTTTCATGCGCACGGCCCCCCTTTCACAGAAGGCTGACGCAAAACAAAGCCTGGAAGCCTCCTACAAGCCGCCGGCAAGATCACGGCATCCGAATCTCCACTTCCGTACCCTTTCCGGGAGCGCTGCTGTATTTCAGTCCGTACTCCGGGCCATACATAAGCTGCAGCCTCCTGTGCGTATTATATACCGCAATGTTGGTTCCGGAACTTCCTCCCTCGATCTTCTTTTCAGCAAGGATATTCTCCAGCTTTTCCGGCGGGATGCCGACCCCGTCGTCAGAGATCAGGATCACGATCCCCTTCTCTTCCTCCCACCCGGTGAGTACGATGGTTCCCTCTTTTTCCTCTTTTTCCATAATCCCATGCAAGATGCTGTTCTCCACCACCGGCTGGAATGTAAGCTTCGGAATTGCGTGTTCCATCAGGTTGTCCGGCATATCCACAATAAAATCTATATTATCTGCAAACCGCATATTCAAAAGCTCCACATAGATCGACACATGCTCAAGTTCATCCTGTATCGTACTTAAAGACTGTTTCCGGCTCAGCGTCAACTTATAAAATCTGGACAACTTCTGTACCGCGATCGTGACCTCCTGAGAGCGCCCCTGCTGCGACAGCCAGTTGATCATATCCATTGTATTGTATAAAAAATGCGGGTTCATCTGAGCCTGCAGGGAATGAAACTCGGCAATCCGCATATCTTCTGCCGCCTTTGCCTGCTCCTCCACCAGATCATGGATCATGTGGGTCATATAATTGTATGAATCTACCAATTCCCCGATCTCATCCCGTGCGTCTGAATCCGGCAGCGCCTCCGGAAGACCCAGACGGCATCTGGTCATCTGGTAGACGACAGCGGAAAGCCGTTTGGTCAGCGACCGTGAAAGCAGGGTGGCGATCAGGAACGAAGCCAGAATACAGCCCACATAGATCAGCAGGAACATGCCTATGATCATACGGCTCTTGTGGATCAGCGGCTGAGAAGGAATGGCAACCACCATATACCAGTCCGTATTGCGGATCCTGTTAAATCCTGCATAGACATCCTCGCCGAGAATATTTTTCGTGATAAAATTATTGGACGACATGACGGATTCCTGCACCATATCATAACCAAAGTGGTAGGTCCCGGACAGGGCGATATCTGTGGTCGCAACCATGCTGTCCCGATCATTGATGATGTAGGCGACGCTGCTGTTGGAACTCAGATTATTTTTCAAAATCTCATCTAACTGTTCCTGCGAAAAATAAATGGCAAGATAAAACGCCTCCCATTTTCCCTCATAGATCATCCTCCCTCTGGTAATATATGCCACATCCCCATATGCTCCCTTTTCATAGGTGCCCAGATAAAAGGAAGGGCAGAACAGCTTGATTGTGCCGGGTTCCCCGGCAAAGATACCGTACCAGTACGTCCTGCGCACGCGATCCATAGATTCTGCCACAGATCCCAGCGCGCTCTGCGAAAAAAAAGCATCTTCTTTGGGAACATCCATATAAAGGCGGATATCCCCGATCAGCCCGTCCCGTGTCAATGCCTCCGCTTCCTGCCGAAATTCCCCCGCCTCCTTTGAATCTACAAAGTCCTCCAGGGATTCCGTCCGCGCGGGATTGACCAGTTTATAGTAAAAATCAAGCCCTGTCAACTGTTCATGGGCGTCCAGAATGTGCAGAACCGTCTCCTCAATCAAAGGAGCGGTCTGGATAGCCGCCTCCTGCTCATTGCGCACAGTGTCCGAGACGATCATGCCGTAAAGCTGCGTGAAGAACAGGATCGTAATGACCACCACAGGAACCGTCACAATGACAAGATGCGTGACCGTCAGTTTTGTCTGCAGGCGAAGATTCCTGTAAAATCGTGTAATACGTTGGAAAAATGATTTCATTGCATGCTCCCTTGCGGATTTTAAAGAACTTCCGGAAAATCACCGCAGCATCTTCTCTCTGTATTTAGACGGAGTCAGCCCGGTGAATTTCTTAAAGCTCTTACTGAAATAATTTCCGTTGCTGTACCCTACTTTTGCAGAAATATCCGCAATCTGGTACCGGGCGTCTTCGAGAAGGCGCATCGCTTTTTCCATACGGTATTCCGTCAGATACTGGTTCAATGTCTTCCCAGTCTGGTTCTTAAAATACGTACACACATAAGACGCGGACAAATTGACATGGTCGCTGATCTCCTTGATGGATAAAAGATCGCTGCCGTAATGTTTTGCAATATAATCCTTGATCATAAAAATTGTATTGTCCTCCGGCACATGGGAATCCAGACGTTCAAACAAACGCCTGGTACGTAAAACCAGAGCCTGATGCAGTTCTTCATATGTAAAGCAGTTCTCCAGATCTTCGATAATGCTTTCACTCGAATCAACGCCTGCCGGGTCTGCGGACAGTTTCCATTTCTGGCGGAAGTCATTTAATAGAATAAACAGTTTATAATAAGCGTCTTTTATCTGATTCGGCAGTATACGGCAGTTCCTCTCAAACTTCTGCCGCAGGCCGTCCAGAAATGAAAGGCACGCGTCCAGTTCCTTTGCCTCCAGCACATCGGCGAAAGACTGCGCATCCTCTTCTATCCCTGCGGCTCCCTCGGCTGCCGCCGTAAAATCACTGACCTCCCTGGAAGTAATCAGCGTGCCCAGAGGAAAGAAAAAGCCGCTCTGCAGAGCCACGACTGCGGAAGCATAAGACTGGTATGCTTTTGCTATGCCGTGCGCCACATCCCCCCGGCTCATGACAAAGAAACCAAAGGGGCCGAACTGCTCCTTAAAAAACATTCCGATGGTGGAAAGCGCAGTAGAAGAAGGCGAACCTCCCCCCCCTATTAAATGAAATACGTGGTAAACCGAATGCATCCGTATATAGACTGAGCGCATATGGAAATTCTTCAGAAACTCATTCAGTTTTTCCCTTACCCCCCTGATCAGCACAGAAATCGGTTCTTCCGTCCTTAATTTTACAATATAAGTGACAAAAGTACTCTCCGGCGACAGCTTAAGCGAAAGCTCTCCTGCGAGAGCTTCTATCCTGCCGCTGTTATCCTTATACGGTTTGGTGAGAAGCAGGGCCAGATTCGACGCCGTCTCCATAGACAGCAGGTCTTCATTGCGCCGGGAACGCAGGATCTCCTGGCGGCGGCTGATGGCCTCCAATACCGTTGCCCTGACTTCCTCTGGATTCAGCGGCTTTTCCACATAATCAATCGCCTTCAGCTTAATCGCCGCCTTCAGGTATTCTTTATCGGAGTAACCGCTCATAAAAATAATACTGGTGTCCGGCAGAATTTCCGCCAGCTTTTCCACCATTTCAATCCCATTCATCCTTGGCATACGGATATCGGACAAAATGATATCCGGCTCCTGCAGTTTCGCAATATGCAGCGCACGGATTCCGTCGTCTGCCTGAAAAATCTGATGAATCCCCAGGCTTTCCCAGTCGATTGAAGAAGCCAGGCCTTCCCTTGTCAATAATTCATCATCAGCAATTAACAGCTTCATTTCTCCTTTGTCTCCTTTTTGCAAAGCCAGACCCCCATCCGGCTCCCTCTTCGTTCGTAGTTCCTGTTGGCTGAGTCATTTCTATTTTAACAAATACCAACTAAAATGCAATAAAAAGAATTTACCCTTAATCGAAAAAATTTGCTGTTTTATGTAAAAAATATGGTTGTTAAAATAAAATCATACAGAAAACCTGCTGTCGGCAGCTTTTCTGCATACTGTTAAATCGTGTTTTCAAAACATCGCCTGTACCCATTTTCACAGGCTGCATTCAGGGAACACGCTAAAAAAGAAGGAGGGTAAAGCAGGTGTCAGATTATGTTTTGGAATTAAAAGGGATCACGAAAATCTTTCCTGGCGTAAAGGCATTGAACAACGTACAGTTCCAGTTGAAAAAAGGCGAAGTTCACGCACTGATGGGCGAAAACGGCGCCGGAAAGTCCACATTCATAAAAGTCATTACCGGCGTCCACAAAGCGGAAGAAGGCGAGATGTTCCTGGACGGGCAGAAAGTGGATTTCAAAGGTCCCAGGGACGCCCAGGCGGCAGGAATCGCCGCCGTATACCAGCATCCCACATCCTATCCCGATCTGAGCGTTGCCGAGAACATTTTCATGGGCCATGAGATCATCAAAAACGGCATGATCCAGTGGAAGAAGATGAACGAAGAGGCAACCAGACTGTTGGAACAGTTAAATGCGGATTTCGGGTCCACAGATGAAATGGGGGCGTTGAGCGTCGCGCAGCAGCAGATGGTAGAGATCGCAAAGGCGCTTTCCACCAACGCAAGGATTATCATTCTGGATGAGCCGACAGCCGCGTTAACAAAGAATGAGTCCGAGGAGCTCTACCGGATCGTCGATAAGCTGAAAGAAGACGGCGTATCCATTATCTTCATCTCCCATCGTTTTGAAGACATGTACCGCCTTGCATCCCGGATTACCGTATTCCGTGATTCCCAGTATATCGGAACTTATAACGTGGACGGAATCACCAATGCAGATTTAATCAAAGCCATGGTGGGACGTGAGATCAAGGATCTGTTCCCGAAGCCGGAGGTCAGGATTGGGGCCGAGATGCTCAGGATCGAAGGGCTTTCCAGAATGGGGTACTTTAAAAATGTATCCTTCACCGTACATGCAGGCGAGATTGTAGGCCTGACCGGCCTGGTCGGCGCGGGACGTACGGAAGTCGTGGAAAGCGTATGCGGAATCACGAAGCCGGACGAAGGGAAGGTATATCTGGAAGGAAAACCGGTACAGATAAAACAGCCGTCCGACGCCATGAAGCAGGGAATCATCCTGCTCCCGGAAGACCGCCAGAAAGAAGGCTTAATTATGAGCTGGGGGCTGGGCAGGAATGTAGTACTCCCAACCATGGGCAAATATGCAAAGAGCGGATTCAACGATGAGAAAAAAGAGCGTGAAATTTCCAAAGAACTTTTGGAAGAAGTCGATACAAAGGCAGTAACCATTTTCGACCCGGCCTCCTCACTTTCCGGCGGAAACCAGCAGAAAGTGGTTGTCGCCAAGGCATTGGGCCAGGAAATGAAAGTCGTGATCATGGACGAGCCGACGAAAGGTGTTGACGTCGGCGCCAAGGCAGAAATTTACCAGATCATGGGCGATCTTGCAAAGAAAGGGTACGCGATCATCCTGATTTCCTCCGAGATGCCGGAAATTCTGGGAATGAGCGACCGGATCATCGTCATGTGCAACGGAAAAGTAACCGGAGAATTAAAACGAGGCGAGGCCACGCAGGAAGGCATCCTGGAACTGGCCATGGAAAAATCTAAGTAGAGGGGGACAGGGAAGATGAAAGAGAATAAATCCATCTTAAAGAAGATTACCGATTCCCGTGAAGCGAGTCTGTTCATTGTATTGATTGTCCTGTGCGTGGTGATTTCCTTACGGAGTCCTTCGTTCATGACATTAAAATCTATTTCAGATATGCTGAAAAACAATGCGGTCATCATGATCATGACTCTGGGAATGCTGGGAGTGCTGCTGATAGGCGGAATTGATATTTCCATTGCCTCCACGCTGGCGTTCTCCGGTATGTCGGTGGGCATGCTGATGAAATACAGTGTTGTGCAGAATACATTTCTTCTGTTTTTGATCGCGATCGGAATCGGCGCCCTGTGCGGGCTGCTGGTCGGACTGATTATCTCAAAAGGAAAGGTGCTGCCGATCATCGCAACCATGGGCTTTATGTACATATATCGGGGGCTTGCCTATATCATTGCCAACAGCCAGTGGGCAAGCGCTGAGAATCTGGGGACATTTAAGGATTTTGCACTGGGAAGTGTATTGGGAATGAATAATGTGATTATTGTGATGATCATCTGCTATATCATTTTCTTCATTGTAATGAAGTGGACCAAAATCGGAAGAATGGTTTATGCAGTGGGAAGCAACCGGGAAGCGGCGCAGATTTCCGGTATCAATACTTCCAACGTGGAATTGATGGTCTATACCGTGATGGGCACGCTGGCCGGGCTTTGCGGGGCGCTGGCAGTTTCTATCTACTCTTCCGCGCAGCCGAATATGCTCTACGGCAGGGAGATGGACGTCATTGCAGCCTGTGTCATCGGCGGCGTCAGCATGACCGGCGGACGCGGGAGCGTGGCCGGGGCGCTTTTGGGCTCTCTGATTCTGGCTATCATCGCAAAGGCTCTTCCGCTTGTCGGGATTGAAGCCATTGCGCAGAATACAGTAAAAGGCGTCATCATTCTGGTGGTAATCGTGCTGAACGTCATTACACAGAGGATGATGGATAAGAACAATCTGAAAGGGAGGGAGATGTAACTATGGCAGGAAAATCCGGTAGAACCATTGCCAACGTACCAGAGAAATCTTTGAAAAAGACCCTGCTCTGCTGGGAAGGCATGTTGGTCGTATTATTTATTTTGATTAATATTTTTTGCGCTGGTGTCTCCGAAAGTTACCAATTTCAGAATGTTTTGCGGGAGATGCCCAAGTACCTGACAGAAATGTTCCTGTTGTTCCCCATGGCATTCATACTGGTACTCGGTGAAATCGATATTTCCGTAGGCGCCACGGTCTGCCTTGCGGCTACCATGACCTGCATGGCCTCCAACAACGGCTTGCCCTTCGGTGTTGTCATTCTGGTATGTTTATTGGTAGGTACGGCCTGCGGACTCGTAAACGGCCTGATCCTGACCAATTTTCAGGAGCTTCCGCCCATGATCGTAACACTGGGAACACAGATCGTATTCCGTGGGATTGCGGAGATCGCATTGGGAAGCGGAGGTTCCATCTCCCTGACAAATGCAGACGGTTTCCGTATGATCGCCGGAAAAGCAGGAATTATCCCTTACATTTTCTTTGTGGTGATTATCATGGCAGTCCTGTTCAGCGTCGTCCTGGCAAAAACCACATTTGGAAGAAGCGTATATGCCATCGGCTCCAACCGGCTGGCAGCCTATTATTCCGGTATCCATGTACAGACCATCCGCCTGATCATCTATACGGTCATGGGCTTCATGGCAGGGCTTGCGGCATTATTCCTGACCTCCGTGCTTTACGGCGCCAACACGACGACCGGAAACGGCTTTGAGATGGACGCCATTGCAATGGCCGTATTCGGAGGCATCTCCACTTCCGGCGGAAAAGGAAGGCTGATCGGAGGAATTATTTCCGGCTTTACCATCATCTGCCTGCGCATCGGGCTGGGGCAGATTAACATGAACCCGCAGTTGATTTTGATTATTTTGGGTATCCTGCTGATATTGGCCGTATTGCTTCCGAACATTTCATCACGGCTGAATGTCAGGAAAAAGGCGTAATACCAGGTGATCAGTGAAATATGATTGACAGGGATTGACAGGGAACAGAACATCCGGCTTGAAAGTACATTGATTTTACATCTTACTTATAGTATTTATTCCAGGATACCAAGCGTCCTGACAACATATCCACAGACGCCGGGGCGCTTTGTATAAAAAAATATTCCAAGGGAGGAAAGAAACATGAAGAAAAAATTAGTAAGCATTTTATTGTGCACGGCAATGGTAGCTACCCTAGCTGTAGGATGCGGCAGTGGAAACGACAGCGGCAGCGACAGCAATACCGACAGCGGCAGCAGCACAGCAGCTTCCGACGATGCAGGCGACGACGACGCTGACAGCGGCAGCGAAGGCGGCGGAAGCGGTACATACGCAATCGTAACAAAGTCCGCAGGAAATCCGTTCAATGAAAAGACAGCAGACGGTTTCCAGGAAGTCATCGAAGCGGCAGGCGGCACGGCAATCGTAAAGCATCCTGAAGCTGCTACGGCTGACGCACAGGTTTCTGTAATCCAGTCCCTGATCTCCCAGGGCGTGGACTCCATCTGTATCGCGGCAAACGATGAGAACGCTCTGCAGGCAGCCCTGGAAGAGGCTATGGACGCAGGCATCAAAGTATGCTGTGAAGATTCCAAGACCAACCCGGACAGCCGCCAGGTATTCGTAAACCAGGCCGGTGTTCAGGAAATCGGACAGGCTTTGATGGACGCCGTACTTGATATCTCCGGCGGAGAAGGACAGTGGGCAGTTCTTTCCGCAACATCACAGGCAGCAAACCAGAATGCATGGATCGACGCTATGAAAGAAGTGATGGAAGGCGACGACAAATATTCTAAATTGGAACTGGTAGAAGTAGCTTACGGCGATGACGAGCCTCAGAAATCTACAGACCAGACACAGGCTCTGCTTGCAAAATATCCGGACCTGAAAGTAATCTGCGCTCCTACGACTGTTGGTATCAACGCGGCGGCCAAGGTTCTTCAGGACGAAAAATCTTCCGTTAAACTGACAGGCCTTGGACTTCCGTCCGAAATGGCTGAGTACATCGGTGATGACGACGACCACTCCTGCCCATATATGTATCTGTGGAACCCAATCGACCTTGGACGTCTTGGAGCTTATACTTCTATGGCGCTGGTTGACGGAACAATCACAGGAGCTGAGGGCGATACATTCACCGCTGGCGACATGGGCGACTATGAAATTGTTGCAGCAGACGACGGCGGTACAGAGATGATCCTTGGCGCACCATTCAAATTCGACGCAAGCAATATCGACGAGTGGAAAGACGTATATTAAAATGAAGAGATACGGCGTCAGCCGATTCCCCGGCTGAATGCCAATCAAAAAGGAGAATGCGGACAGGATATGTCTGCGTTCTCCTTTTTGATTGGCAAATACTCCGCGGCTTGCTGCGGGGGCATCAAATTTCCAGCGTAGCAAACTGCGGGGGTTGAGATCCGGTTTCCCGACTCTCAGCAGGGAATAGTCCTATTCTTTTATTCAGCTTTATCACAGTAAATCTCAATCGCCTTATCAACAAATTCTGCCGTGCCTTCACCGCCGTACCCATCGATGTTTTTTGTAAAATCCCCACCTCCGGAATACATCTTTCCTAATCCCCTGAGAATCTTGTTGGTACAGGTATACAAATTCTCCGTAATGAAAGCCTGTATTCTTTTCACAATATCCTGCGCCTCAGGGGATGCCGGATCAGAGTTTCTCATTTCACCCGCCTCTTTGAAGATTAACATGAACCGGTCGGCCAGAAGCCTATCCTCTTTTTCGGTCCGATTTTTTGTTTTCTCCTGCATCTCTTTGTATTCCGGCGTATTCCCATACAGTTCTTTTGCCCGTCTGGAATATTCATCCAGTTTACTTCTGTCAAACGCCTTAAAATCCATATGTTTCACTCCAAGCATTTTTATTCCAAGCGCAAAACTCATCAGGTTTTCAATATGTTCCTTCTTCAGCTGAAGCATCTCTATCTGTTGCTCTAAAGCCTTGCTTCTATCAAAATCAGGACTGTTTATGATTGCCCGAATGTCCTTCAGGGGGAACTCCAACTCACGAAACAGTAAGATGTGCTGAAGGCGTTCCAGGTCTGCATCGTCATACAGTCTGTATCCCGCATCGGTGTATCCCGTCGGATGTAAAAGGCCGATCTTGTCATAATATTGCAGGGTGCGTATACTCACTCCGGCAAGCTTACTCACTTCATGTACTGTCATCATTGGCATATCCTCCATTCACCTGGTAATATCAGTATAAACTATTACGTTACGTAGGAGTCAACACTTTTTTCAAAATTCTTTTCATGTGAAATCCGCTCCCCAATATAAGCATTCCAAATACCGCGCCAGATTCTGATCCATCTCCTCCGGTGTCTCCCACACATATTCTGCAGCCATGGCTGTACTCCTTCTCTCTGTCTAATACAACAGAAAAAAACGCAGATAAAAAACCTGCGTTCTTTTTCCTTCGTTCCTGTACATAATTTTTTAATCCGCGAAAGCCGGACATCAGCCTTTGACACCTCCGGATGCAAGGCCGCTGACCAGATTCTTCTCAATCCCCATGAACAGGATGACTACCGGCACAATCGCAAACAGCGACGCCGCAAACAGATACTGCCACTCAATCATATTGTATCCATTGAATACATTAATTCCGACAGTCAGAGGTTCACGCTCACTGGTGGAAATCAGGCACAGGGCAACCGTATATTCATTCCATGCATTGATGAAAATAAAAATCAATGTCGTTACAATTCCGGGCGCCGCTACAGGCAGCAGAACCTTCGTCATGCCCTGAATACGGTTACAGCCGTCAATGGTGGCAGCCTGTTCCATCTCCGGTGAAATCCCCATAAATGTCCCGCGCAGCAGCCAGATCGTAAATGCCTGATTAAATGCCGCGTTGATAAAGACCAGACCTATAATACTGTCCGTCAGGCTTAAAATGGACATCACCTTATAAATACCTATCAGTAAAACGACCGGGGCGAACATCTGGGAAATGATGACAAATCCTAAAAAGGCTGTCTGGCCTTTGAACTTCATCCGCGCCAGGGCATAAGCGGCAGGAATGCCGCAGAGCATGGCAATCAACGTAGAACCACCGGCAATCAAAAGCGAATTCAACATATAATTCGCCATCGGCGCACGGCTCCAGATATCAATAAAGTTGGACCACAATGCATGGATTGGCAGGATCGTGCCATTCATTGAAAAAATCTCCGCCCTGCTTTTTAAGGCAGTACATACCATGGCAAAATAAGGGTACAATGTAATAACACAGACTATGATCACCACCAGATACAGCAAGGTGCGCAGAACAACGTTTTTTAATGTAAGCGGTTTTTTTGCCATATCAGTCATCTCCTTTCCGCAGGGTATAGATCATGTATACGCTGGAACAAACCAGCAGAATCATAAATCCAATGACAGAAACTGCGGCTGCCTGTCCCTGTTTTCCATTATAGAATGCCAGCTTATAAAGGTATGTCACCAGAGTATCCGTATGGTTGGCCGGATCGCCTTTGGTGATAGTCCAGATAATCGGAAACGAGTTGAATACATAGATAATATTCAGCACCGTACTGACTGTTAAAGAGGACTTTACCAGAGGCAGGGTAATCTGGAACAGCTTCTGCCAATAGTTGGCCCCGTCCACAGTAGCCGCTTCATAATATGTCGAATCAATACTCTGCAGACCAGATAGGACGCAGAACGTAACAAACGGAATCGTGACGAAAATACCGCAGGCAATCTCCCACGTGAAGTATGCTTCCGGCGTAGGCGTCCAGTTGACAGACTGCTCAATGATCCCGAGACGAAGGAGCAGCGTGTTAAGCGTACCGT
This sequence comes from uncultured Lachnospiraceae bacterium, assembly GCA_949840465.1. GTDB lineage: Bacteria > Bacillota > Clostridia > Lachnospirales > Lachnospiraceae > Schaedlerella. The sequence continues at coordinate 32,459 of CATKXE010000017.1, forward strand.
AATCGGTATCAATAATGAATTTCCATGCACTTGCCTGGATGACCAGTGTCGTTGCCCACGGAAAAACCATAATTGCCCGGGCAATCTTGCGTCCGCGGAACTCATTGTTCAGAATCAAAGCAAGCATAAACCCTAAAATGGTGGACAGACACACGACCGCCACAGTCCAGACGATTGTATTCTTCAGAACCAGTTTAAAAGCGGAACTGTTCAGGACTTTGGTAAAATTAGCAAAACCGGAAAATCCCTTGATAATGCCGGCCTTACTGACGTCACTCAATGACATCCTGAATACGAATATAATCGGAATCAGGATAAACACCGCCATCAGGATAATGCTGGGCAAAATCCAAATATAAGGTTCTATCTTGCGAAAGAATTTATTTTTCACGGGGGACACCTCCCTATCTTTTGATATACTAATAAAAAGTGAGCCCGGCCACTACAGCCGGGCCCACCATATATGCCGTTTCATCTGGAAAAGCCGCCGTAAGCAGTTTCTCCAAAGTCAATCCAAAATGCAGAATCCGAAAATCCTTATTCCGCAATTTCAGCCTGAAGCTCATCCAGCAGCTCCTGAACATTGCCGCCAAGCAATGCCTGCTGTTCTACATTAATAACGCCCTGTTTTACATCATCCCATTCTGTTTTAGCGGTCGGATAGAAGTTACAGCTTCCTACGATATCAACCCAGCTTGCCATACTCTCATCTGCCTCTGCCAGAATCTCTCCGCCAGTAGATGTAGCCGGCAGGAAACCTTCCATCAGAACCCATTCTGAATAGCGTTCATCTTCATAGAAGAAATCAAAGAATGTCTTGATCGCTTCTATTTCAGCGTCGGAATAGCCATTGTCAAAGCACATGAAACGATCCATAACGCCTGCGGAAACCGAATCATTCCCTCCGTTTGTCGGAATAGGAGCCACTTCATAGTTGATGGAATATCCGCCGTCAGCAATATAGGTAGGAATGCTGTTCGGTCCAATCATCATAGCAACCTGTCCCGCTCCGAACATATCCTGAAGGTCATAACGGGTATCATTGGCAGGATCACTGTTGGTATATCCGTCATTTACAAGGCTGATCGCATACTCAATCGCTTCTACGTTCTCCGCGCTGTTCAAAGCCCAGTTATTGTCATCATCCACAAAACCGCCGCCATTGTTCCATGTATAGTAAGCAAATGCCGCCTGGCCTTCGTCAGTCGTCATATCAACGCCCCATGGATAGATCTTGGAATCATAAGCCTTGATCGCCTTACACGCTTCGGTCAGCTCGTCCCATGTAGTGGGAACTTCCACATTGGCTGCTTTCAAAATATCCGCATTATAATACAGTGCGCGTGCGGAAGCCAGGTCCGGGATTGCCCAGATGGTGCCGTCTACATCGGACTGCTCCAAAAATGCAGGATACATCTTGTCATAGGTCTCTTTTGAAACAAACTCTTCTGCCGGGAGCAGCAGATCGTCCGCCTGATAATTGGCAAACACGTCAATATTCAAGATATCCGGCGCGTCATTGTTGGAAATCCGGGTATTTACTACGGTGTAAATATCATTCCATGATTCCACTTCTACTTTCAGATCAATGTCAGGATACTCTGCTGTAAAATCCTTTACAAAATCATCCCACCACTTTGTCGTGTTCTGCCCGTACTGGGCAGCAATGACATTGATGGCAACCCCTTCACCGGAACCGCCTTCGTCCGCGGTATCGGCTTCATCGGCTTCATCGGATTGAACCTCCGGCGCGCTGCCGCCATCGCTGCTTTCACCGTTGTCTCCGCCGCCTCCACATGCTGCCAATCCACACACCAGGGTAAGGCTCAGGAACAATGCTGCAAACTTTCTCATAACTTAAGTCCTCCTTTTTGTTTTGTCTGGTTGTCTCTGTCTTCCAGAGTAAGTAATTAAAAGTATAGCATGCGAAACGTTTTTAGTCAATATAAACAAAAAAAAAACTTTTTCGCAGACTTTTTATGCAATTTGTATAATCCTATAGCCCTTCTATCTCTTCAATTTCTCCCGGGTAAACACCCAAAAAATTTAGGACAGCTTTCCGATATTCAGTCTCTGCAAAGTTTCTCCGAGGCAGGGAGTCCAAATATTTTAATACATATTTTCCAGCAGTTCTTTCAGCTCCACCTGAATCTCCCCTTCCTTTAAATTATGATTCCCTGTAAAGCGAATCAGTTGAACACCGCCGTTCTTTATATCGCCTGTTTCCATATCTTGATCCAAAATACCCTGATAAACCCTGTTGCATGTCTCCTCCCATAAATTTTCTTTGTTTTTCCACTTAGGGCTGTTTAAGGGATTAGGCATATGTCGTTTTTGTTCATTCATATGCCCGTTTGTTCCAAAACAAAAGCACATAATACATTGCTGGATAAATAACTGCATTCTATTTTTTGCTCCTGCTACATCCTGATATTTTCCCTCCTTCGATTGATACTTGCATTCTAATGCCTTTGCATATAATCTGCCATCCAGATTATAAACAACTAAAATATCCGGTGTCGCGTTCATCATCATTTTTGCAATATCCAATCCTGCCTTGATTCCTATTTGCTGTTTTTCTTCATCAGTTATGCTATCACTATTTTCTTTCATTAATTTGCTTACTTCATTACCATAAGCCTCTTTGACAGCCCCTTGCCAAAACGTTTGCCCTATATAGCTACTACGCAATTTGGGCTGATTACTTAACAGTCGATCAATCTCTTCTTTGGCTTTCACAGCCCCAAGCTGGAAATCCAGACAGAAGTGCAGAACTTTCTCGTTAAACTCAGATTCTTCCCCGTTCTTATTATTTTGGAAATACTTCCAATAATCACGCATCAAGGATGCTTCATAGTATACATCTATGATTTCAACATCCTGAGTGTCTTCCAGTTCCAGGCATTTCCTTACTGTCTGATCAATATATTCTCCATTTTTTCCCCCTGTTTCTTTCCGCTTTTTTTTGAGAAACACAAGATACAAAAACAGTGCAAATTGACGTTCTTCTCTGCATATACTGTCATCCTTACTTAAAAAATTTTTTAATGTTCCTTCTTTTTCAAAAAGTACTTCCATGGGTAATCCCTCCTGCTAAGCATGCCTGCTACCTCTACTGCCGGATATCCACAATACCGGTCTTTATCATATATTCATCAAATTCCCACAGCCCGCCGGTATCGCACAAATTCAGATACATGTTTCCCAGATCTCTTTCATTTGTAATCCACGCCATTTTTATCTGGACGCTTTCCCCCGGCCTTAAGGCAGGAATATAGTTTCCGCCCATGCCATAATCCACATTCAGGGAACCATATATCCTGTCTCTGCCGGTGAATCCCGTCTGCTCTATAGCATCGTATGCCTGTCCGGATATTTCGTCATAGCCGCCTCCCGCTACATCATTCATTTCACCGTCGTATGAATAAATCCGATACTCATCCTCTGTCTCCTGGATCAGAAGAATATTTCCGTTATAGCATACATTATGAATTTCCTTACTGCCCTGATTGGTATAGGATGCTGTAACCAGCACCAGTTTTTGGACTTCCTCCTCTGTCCTGATGGTTTCATCCAGAGTCTGGATTCCATCCCCTCTCTTTATATAAGATAACTGGTTTTTCAGGAGCTTCCCATCCGGCCCGATATTGCTTTTGCATTTCTCTGCAATCTGATCCCCCTCCAGCAGGGACAGGTCATCTGAAATCTCCACGGAATCTACCTTGACCTCAACATTAATTTCAGGATCCTCATAAGATGAAACAGCATTTCCATCTGTATCATTCCCCGAGACTTCCAGCGGAAACGCCTTTCCAATCTCATGGACGGCAATTTCATTTTTAGGAACAGACGTTGAAAATCCGTCCCTCTCTGATCCTGATTCCGTATTCTGTCCGATAAATTCACTCCACTTCCATACCTCAGAAGTATCCAGCATTTCTCCTGTCTCGACTAGTTTGATGCCGGAAGCAGTCTTATATGCATCCTCCTTCGTCACATCCTCTCCGATGTACATGACCAGAATCCGATACACTTCCGGGCAGAGCAGATAAATCTTTTGGGAATATCCGTTTTCTTCCATCCGCATATAGATTCCTTCATGTTCACCGAAGTCTGTTTTTTCCTTCTCAACAACATTTGTATCCGTAATATTGAGTTCATTGCTTTCTGTATCAAGAAGAAGCGTATTAAATGAAAATCCTTCTTTTGTCTGATCATCCTCGTACTCCAGATGGTATTGTTCTTCATCCCAATGCATCCCCTCCGGTATATAGTCCGCCTGGATCCTGACGTCTGAAATTTTTTCCGGGAGCGGGACGCTCTTATCCTCATCCGCCGCAGTTGTAATCTCGGTCACAACACCATACCTTCCGTTTTCTTCCATGCTTAAATGATAGAGACTCACCGCTGCAAATCCCACCATGCCGATTGACATGCATGCCGCCAATACAGCCGCTGCTGCCTGCCTGAATGTCCATGGGTGTTTTCTCCTCTTTCCGTTTCCGGCAGCTTCGGTATACGTATCCGGACGCAGTCCGCCCGTCCCGCAGGGATATGAATTACGGGATGCCCTTTGGGTATACGTATTCGGACGCAGTCCGCCCATCTGCTTTTCTACTTCGTCCAAAATCATCTGATGGATAAACTCCGGGGGATCCGGGTACTGCTGTTTTAAATCTTCCAATTTCACCATTCCACCTCCATATACTTCAATGTATTCCTGAGCTTGGCTCTTGCACGTGCAAGACGCTTCTGGACAGCTCCCTCTGATATTTCTAAAATTGCGGAAATCTCCCTGACGCTGAATTCCTCCACATAATACAGGGTGGTCACGATCCGCAGTTCCTCCTTAAGCCGCCTGAGCGCATCGTAAAGAGGACCGTAGTCCTTTCGCTCCGGCGCCGCCATTGCCGCGGCCTCGGAGCAGTTTTCCAGCGACACCTGCCTGCTGCCCCTGCGCAGTATGTTGTAGCACTCATTCATCAAAATCCGCATCAGCCATGTCCTGGCATACTTATCCTGTTTCAAACCCTCCACCTTTCCGAAAGCCTTGACAATCGTTTCCTGTATGGCGTCCGCACAGTCATCATCCTCTTTTAAAACAGACTTTGCCGTGGCATACATCTGTTTTTCAGAAGCAATGATCAGGTTCCCCAACTGTTCTTTTGTCACGCATTTCCATCTCCTTTCCACCGGCCGGTTTCTCATTTGCTGTACATCTATTAGACGTTTTCGCGAGGAAAATATCCCTAATGGATATAATTTTTCTATTGGAGGCGTGAATAAGGTATTGTAAACAAAATAAGGGAGCCGAAAATCGGCTCCCTGCTATTTATCTTTCTTTGCTTCCACTCTTTATCTTGTCCATTTTTACCGGATTTACCATAACTCTTCATAAATCTTCATGATATCCGCCTTGCTCGGCACACGCGGATTGGTGGCCGTACATCCGTCGGCCAATGCGGCGTCCGCCATGCGGTCAATCGCGGCAAAATACGCTTCTTTGGATATCTTCTCCATCTGGGAGATGGACAGCGGGATATCCATTTCCTTCATCATGAACTGCACCCAGTTGACAAGGGATCGCACAGTCATGATCTTATTATAGCTGCTTAAGCCCAATATCTGCGCCACGGTGGAATACCGTTTTACGGCTGGCAGATAGTCGGTCTGGCTTTTGCTGTGCTTATTGATATCACTGTTGAACTCAATAATATGCGGAAGAAGCATGGCGTTGGCCCGGCCATGAGGAATGTGGAAAGTAGCGCCTAACTGGTGCGCCATCCCATGATTCAGTCCCAATGACGCGGAATTAAACGCCAGCCCCGCCAGACAGGAAGCAGAATGCATCTTCTGCCGGGCATGGGTATCACTGCCGTCCAGATATGCCCGAAGCAGGAATACGCCGCAGATTTCGATGGATTTCTCCGCAAGGGCAGTGGAAAAATCGTTGCGGTTCGTACTGACACAGGCTTCCAGCGCATGGGTAAATACATCCATCCCAGTATCCGCCGTCACGGCAGGAGGAACGCTTTTCACCAGTTCCGCATCCAAAATAGCCTCATCCGGAGTCATATCATAGGATACCAGCGGATATTTCATCTGTTCTTTTGGATCTGATACGACCGCAAAGGAAGTAACTTCCGAACCCGTTCCGCTGGTGGTAGGAATGGCAATCAGGCCTACTTCCCCATAGTGATCCACGCGGAGGGCAAACTCCCGAATCGACTTGGAGGAATCAATCGCAGAACCGCCGCCCACTGCAACGATCACATCCGGCTTATATTCCAGCATCCTTTTCACGCCTATGGAGATTTTTTCAATGGGCGGATCCGGAACCACATCCTGAAAGATTTCAAATTCCTTCCGTCCCTTTTTCAGAGGATCCGTCACCAGATTGATCATACTGCTCTGCGCCATAAACGGATCTGTGATGACCAGTACCCTTTGATAGGGGATTTCCGCCAGCCGCTCCAATGCCTGATCACCAAAATATATCTTTGTCTTGATATCAAAACTTTTCATCGTTCCTCTATTCCTTTCTGACAGAAAAGCTTTTCAGGAATCGCTTCTCTGCCTTTTTCGGAATATTATTTTCATTGCCACTATGATTTCAGGAACTGCCATAAAGTCGAATGTACATGCAGGCATATCACCCAGCTTCTCTGAATTCCTTGTCGACAATTCCTCATTTTGGATAGATGCACTCCACTCCCGCCGCCTCCAATACCTGAAGCCACCTGGCGTCCGGCTCCTCATCCGTCACAACAGATGTGATATCGCCAAGCCCTGCAATCGTGTTAAATGCAACCTTCCCAAATTTGCTGCCGTCTACCACAAGGATTCTCTCCCTGGCAGATTCCAGCATGGTTCTTTTATTATCCGCATGAAGTTCATCCGAATCTGTTATCCCCGCATCAAGGTCAATCCCTTTGCAGGAAATCACTGCCTTATCCACATGATACGCCCTCAGCATCCGGTCGGTCTGAGGGCCGACCAGGGCAAAAGACCCTTCTCTCGATACACCGCCGGTAGAAAGTATATGCCAGTCCGGCACATCAAGCAGCTCAATGATGATCTCCACGGAATTTGTGATGACCGTCAGATTCTTCTTGTCCTTCAATGCTTTCACAACATATACGGCTGTGGAACTGGCGTCCAGCATGATGCTGTCGCCGTCCTTTACCATCTTATTAAACAGACCGGCGATACGCTGCTTTCCGATCACGTTGTGATTTTTCCTGACTTTAAACGGCAGATCAATATCTGTATTCTCATTGATGACTGCACCGCCGTAGCTTTTGATCGCATACCCGTCGTTCACAAGCTTTTCCAGATCCCTGCGTATGGTTTCTTCCGATACTTTGTAGAACTGGCTTAATTCGCTTACTACCACGCGGCGTTCTGCCTGTAGCTTTTCCAGAATCTCATTCCGTCTCTCAATCGCAAGCACCGTACCGCCTCCCAGCTGTTTTTTCTCCTCTGCTCCTTATGCAGCAAAATACATACCCGTCTGCTGCTTTGGCAGCCGCTGTTTTTCAACTATAAAATCGCATTGCGTATCTGTGCGTCCGGATGTGCGATTACTGAGGAATCCAGGAACATCCCGTCCTTTGCGGTGACTGATTTTGCCCGCTCAATGGCCGCCTCTACGGCTGCCACCTCTCCGGTCAGCATCAGGTAAGATTTCCCGCACATTCCTCTTGCAATCCGAAGTTCTACAAGATCTACAATGGCTGTTTTTGCAGCTTCATCCGCTGCCACAATGATCGAAGTCGCATCATATGTTTCCATGATTCCAAGGGCCGAAACCTCTTCGATTGCCGCTGCCCCATAGATTGCCGGAAAAATGGATTCGTGTGGGTTACCGAGTACAAAACTGTTGATCAAATGCATGCCATGTAATGTCTTTGCCGCTTCCACAGCCGCGTTGACAGCGCTCAGATCTCCTGAAATGATGACGATATATTTCCCCGGACATACGGTCTGTGCTTCGATGATGCTGACTTCAGAGGTCTTTACCATGGCGTCCGCCGCCACGACTCCTGCTGAAACAGTCTTATATTCTACCATTCCAATTGCCTTACTCATTTCCCTGCACGTCCTTCCTGCGTCTCTATGATCACATATTTATCACTTACTTCTTTTACCACGCCATTGATGGATGCATGGATGCCCACGCTCAAACCTCCGGCCGGTTCCGCGATCATCTGCCCGGCCGCAACGGTATCCCCCTGCTTCACGACCGGAGAAGCCGGAGCGCCTATATGCTGGCTCAGCATGATCTTCACCTTCTGCACCGGGACAGCCGATTCATCCAAGGGCGCTTCTTTATTGTATTTCGTCAGATCCAGCCTTGCCATGAGACGTTCCATCGGAACCTTGCGGTATTCCCGCTCCTCCCCTACCGGCTTTGGCGTCACCATAGGAGGCTTTAAGCCGTGGCTTCGTAAGCCTGCCTTATATTCTGCCATCAGCGTCCTTGGAGACAATCCCTGGAAACAGGAATACATCTCGCACAGCCCGCAGGAGCTGCAGAAAAATGTGTTGACAAAAATATCCGGCTGCTGTACATCCTTACAGGTCGCCGCCCTCATGAATAAATGGGGCTGGATGGGATGGCCGAGACGGTTCCTCGGGCACATATCCGTACACATACTGCACTGGCAGCAGCATGCCGCCGCCCGTTTCAGATCAATGGAAACCTTCTGCCGTTTCCTCTGGATGATATAGTGGGACTCCGGCAGCACCAGCACCGCGTTTGTGGTCTTTGTCACCGGCTGCGCCCCGCTGCCGATAAACCCCATCATGGGGCCGCCGATAAAGTATACCGGATTCGGTGTCGTTACATTGCCCGCAAGCCGCACAGTCTCTTCAATGCTGGTTCCGATGGGCACGCGCACGGTTACCGGATGTTCTACCTCGGCTACCACGGAGACAAGCTTATCCACGACCGGCGTCTTCTGGTTCATGGCCCTGTATACATTGTATACGGTTTCCACGTTAAATACGGCAACGCCGCATTCAATGGGAAGCCCGCCGGGCCTTACGACTTTTCCTGTCACCTCGTAGATCAATACCACTTCGTCGCCGGCCGGATAAACTTCATCCAAAAGCCCTAACCGGATCTCCGGATAGGCTCCGATGACGGCGTTCAATGCATCAATGGTCTTTGTATAAGCCTTCTTGATTCCAATGACCACCTCTTTTGCGCCAACTGCCTGGCCAATCTGATGAAAGGTATCTACGATCTCCTGAGCGTATTTTTCAAGTAACTGTCTATGTAATCTTAGTAGTGGCTCACATTCCGCACAGTTCAGAATGATTGTTTCCGCATTCTCATTCAGCTTTGCATAGGTAGGAAATCCCGCGCCGCCTGCGCCAACGATTCCGTTTTGCTGCATGATAAGGCTTAATTCTTTCATATCCATAGTCTTTCACTACTCCAGTCCTGTTCCATCGTCAATAATTCCAACGATCGCCGCATCAACAGGCGCATCTGCCATGCCGCTTCCAATCCTCGCCGCACTGCCCTGTGCCACCAGCACATACTCGCCCACTCCGGCGCCGATCTTGTCTATGGCGATCAACTGTTTTGCACCATTCTGCATATGCTCCAGGACATCCACGATCATGAATTTATTACCGACTAAATTTTCACTTTTCCGTGTTGAGACAACACTTCCTACTACTTTTCCGATTAGCATATGATCCTCACTGTGTCTCCTGTTGCTATCTTAGCTGCATTTGCTTCATCCGTATCAATATGCATCTCCAATGTAAAGCTGTCGTCTACACGGATCTGTACATGGTTAAATACCGTCCCCCGCTCGTTATCCGCCTTTACGGAAACAATATCCCCGTCATGTACTCCGGCCGCCGTCGCATCCTTCGGCGACATATGGATATGCCTTTTTGCAATGATACAACCTTCATTCAGATAGATCACGCCCTTAGGTCCTACCACGGCAACTGCCGCGGATCCGGCAACGTTGCCGGACTCCCGGATCGGCGCTTTTACACCAAGGCGGATGGCGTCTGTGGCAGATACCTCCACCTGGGATTTGCTTCTTACCGGCCCTAAAATACGGACATTCTCAATGGCGCGGAGCTTTAACCCTACGATGGTGACTGTCTCATTGGATGCATACTGGCCGCCCATCAGCTCTTTTTTCTTCGTTAGCTGGTAGCCTTCCCCGAATAGAGCCTCCACATGCTCCTGGGTCAGATGGATATGTCTTGCGGATACGCCGACCGGCACCAGATAGCCGTTTTCCGCCGAAGCTTTCTGCTGCTCGATTGCCTCTAAGACCATTTTTGTAATTAATGCTACATTACGATTATCCATATTCATTCTCCTCATTATCCTGCAAAGAACGGCTCTTAAAGAGCCGCCCTCTGGATGGCATCACACTTTCTTATTTGATTGCCGGAAGAATCTTCTCTACATCGCCGTGCGGTCTTGGGATTACATGGGTGGCCACCAGCTCGCCGAGTCTCCCCGCTGCTTCTGCGCCGGATTCTACTGCTGATTTTACTGCGCCTACATCTCCGCGTACCATGACTGTTACAAGACCGGAACCGATCTTCTCTGTCCCTACCAATACAACGTTTGCAGCTTTGAGCATGGTATCCGCTGCTTCGATTGATGCTACGAGACCTCTGGTTTCTACCATTCCTAATGCTTCCTGTGACATTCTTTTTTCCTCCTTCTGGATCGTCTGTTCTGCATGAATTTCTTCTGCCTGCTGTGCCGCCTGCTTCACTCTCTGAACCGTCTTGGCAGGCGCTTTGGCTGTTTCCGTTTTCTTTGTGGATGCAGCTTTTGTTCCAGCAGCTTTCTTCGCTCTACCCTTTTTCTCCGCCCCTTCTGCCTTCGGAGAATCTGCATTCGTCTCCTGGCCTGACGGCTTTTTCGCATCTGCCATATTCACTGCCTCCTTAACTTACCCGGTTTGCACTCTTGTTGACCATTTTGATGATCTCCTCGTGCGGACTCGCAATCACCACATAAGCCGCAGGCTCTTTGATCCCGCCTGCTACGGCCGCGTCAACAGCCTGCGTGACCGCTGACACATCCCCGCGGATGATAATCGTGACGAGTCTTCCACCCAGTTTTTTCTCCCATGTGACCAATTCCACCTCCGCCGTCTTGCACATAATGTCAATGGCGACTACGGCTGCCGTCACACTTGGGATTTCAAAAAATCCATATGCCTGTCCCATGAGACTGCTCCTTTACTTGTCAATCTGAGTAATCTCCCTGCGGTTCACAGCCGTTTTGCCGCATCAGCCGCGCCTCTGCAAAGCATGGTAAGAACCGCCGCTGATGAATCTGCCTGTTTTTTACAGACATTGGCCGTGAACCGCAACCTGTTTTCTATGATTAGATTGTCGGGAGAATCTTCTCTACGTCGTCATGCGGCCTTGGGATTACGTGCGTTGCAACCAGCTCCCCAAGTCTTGCTGCTGCGTCTGCACCCGTCTCAACGGCCGCCTTTACAGCGCCTACATCTCCGCGTACCATGACTGTTACAAGACCGGATCCGATCTTTTCTGTCCCTACCAATGTTACTTCTGCTGCTTTTGTCATTGCATCTGCCGCTTCAATTGCTGCTGTCAGCCCTCTGGTTTCTACCATTCCTAATGCTTGCTGTGCCATATTGCTTTCCTCCTGATTCTCAAACTTCTTTTAAATATATTTTATTTGGTGTCCCTTTATCTAATCCGCTCAGTTTCAGCATCTTTTCCGTATCCTCCGTGGGCCTTGCGATCTCGTATTCCGCTACGACCCCGGCAAGTTCTTCCGCCCGTGCCTTTGCCGCTTCTAATGCGGCCTGGACGTCGGATACGCTTCCGCGAAACTTTACCATCACAATCAGCGGTACAGGCAATTCGTCTGCATTCGCCGGTTTATTTTTATCAAAGGTTTCCAGACGGACGTTTCCGGCCTTGCACCCGGCGTCTGCCGCTGCATAGGCGGTAGCCAGCCCGAATACCTCCAGCATTCCTACTGCTTCTCCCATAACAACTCTCCTTCGCAGGGTTGTACACAAAAATCATTATTGATTCACGATCGCAATCTTCAGGCCTTCCTGCTTCAGATTTGTCACATGCGCTTCGTTGATCTGCTCCAATGGGAATTCGTGCGTAATCAGATCGTCCATCGGAAGCCCGATTGCCTTGGCGCGTTTCAGGAAATCAAATGTAGTCGCGTAGTCCCTCAGGGTATATACCCAGGAGCCAACCAGCGTAATTTCCTTCGAACACAGGTCAAAGTGCGGATTAATGGTTGCGTCCCCGCCGTTAATGAAGAATCCCAGCTCGCACAGTCCGCCGCCGTTGCGGATGAATTTGTAGATATTCGCATGGGCAACCGGAGAACCGGTACACTGGAATGCGAAATCAGCCTCATGCCCGTCGAATGCTTCCTTCACCGCGCCGCTGAGCGCTTCAATCCCTTTGTGGTTCATAAAGTTGACGGAACGTTCCGCTCCCATCTTCTTTGCAAAATCAAGTCTCTGCTGGTTTCCGTCCACTGCCACGATATTTTCAATTCCCATGGTCCGAAGAACCGCGATACAGATCAATCCGATCGGTCCGCATCCCTGTACCACTACTCTGCTGTTGAACCGAAGGATTCCGGTTGTCTTCGCTCTCTCTACCGCATGTACCAGTACGGCGCATGGTTCGATCAGGATACGGGACTTCAGATCCAGATCGCTTACATTGAATACTGTAGAGCCTTTGCGGATCAGGATGTAGTCGGAGAACCATCCGTTCAGATGAATGTCGTCATCCGGGAGCAGCCCATATACATCCGCACCGCCTACATTCTGCTTATTCAGGTCAAACATGGTAATATCCGGATTGTCTTTAAAGATCATGCAGGAAACCACCTTGTCTCCCACTTTCAACGGCTTTCCGGCGCTGTCCGCCTTCACATCCTTGCCCATCTTCACGATCTCGCCGGTTCCTTCATGCCCTAATGCTACCGGAATCAGGCTGAACGGATCTCTCTTAAATTCATGCGCGTCTGTTCCGCAGACGCCGCAGCCTTCCACTTTTACAAGAATATCGCCGTCGCCTACTTCCGGCATCGGGAATTCCTTTACGTCATAATGCTCCAGAGCCGTCAGCATGGCAACATGAGCGGTCTTTGGAATCTCACGGCTTCCTGCCGCAGAAGCTGCCGCCGGAGCCGAAACCGGCTGGCTTAACATACTCTCCAGAACCTGTTTAACAACGGCTTCCACATTTGCAGAATTCATTTCCATTTTTTTGCCTCCTAAAAATTGATTGCTAACTTTTTATCTGATGCACAGGCTGTCGCACATCACGCAGCGTCTTCTCTTTGTAAATGCACTTGCGCTTGTAAGCCCTTCTCCTGTACGGCTTGCAATCGTAAAGGTACAGAAGCCTTCCCCTCCAAATCCGATGGCCGCATAGGACGGCCCGTTCTTTACAAGGATCGCCGTGTCGATTGCCTTTGCGTACTTTGTGATATTGTCCACATTCTTAGAATGGATATGGGCAGAATGACGGTTGCCGTGCTCCAGCCATACGGCCTGTTCTACCGCATCGTCAAAATCCTTTGCCCTTACCACGCCCAGGATCGGCATCATCAATTCCTCCGCAATGAGCGGATGCTCTTTGGGACCTTCAAATGTAATGCACCGGATATTGTCCGGCACGTACACGCCGATCATGCCAAGCAGGGTCTTTGCGTCTCTTCCTACACATTTTCTGTTCAAACGGCCGCCTTTTAAAACCACTTCGGTCAGCGCATCCTGCTCTTCTTTTGAAGCCAGATAACATCCCTGCTCAGAAATCATATAATGCATCAGTTCATCTGCGATAGAATCCACCGCAACAATCTCTTTCTCTGCGATGCAGGGCAGATTGTTGTCAAAGGTACATCCGTTTACAATGTCCTCCGCCGCCTTGCGGATATCTGCCGTCTCGTCAACCAGTGCGGGCGGATTGCCTGCTCCTGCGCCGATTCCTCTCTTGCCGGAGGACAGGACCGCGGTGACCACTCCCGGGCCGCCGGTTGCGGCGATCAGCGGGATATCTTTATGCTTCATCATGATATTGCTGCTCTCCAGAGTGGGCTTTTCAACCGTACATGCAATATTGTCCGGGCCGCCCGCCTCAAGGGATGCCTCATTAATCAGGTTGATGGCATAGATGGATGTCTTGATCGCTGCCGGATGGGGATTGAATACAACGGTATTGCCTCCTGCCAGCATGCCGATGGTATTGCACAGTACCGTCTCGCTCGGATTGGTACATGGTGTGATCGCACCGATGACCCCGAACGGCCCCATCTCAATCAGTGTCAGCCCTCTGTCCCCCGACCAGGCCGTTGTCGTAATATCTTCGGTTCCCGGCGTCTTCTCAGCCACAAGCTGATGCTTTAAAATCTTGTGCCCGACATTTCCCATACCGGTTTCCTGTACTCCCATGCGTGCAAAAACTTCTGCATGTTCTTTGATCTTCGCACGGATATTGGAAATAATCTTTTCTCTCTGGTCCATAGACATTCTGGCAACGGTCTTCTGTGTTTTCTTCGCTGCTTCAATGGCTGCGTTCATATCCTGGAACACGCCATGGCAGCCCGTCACATCCGACGCAATCTGCATCTTGGCCATCACTTCCTGCACAATGTCCTGAACCATCCGTTCATTTACAGACACGCTATTACCTCCTTAAATACTTCTCTGCCATAGGCTGCAAGCTCGGTATCCTGTTCTGCCGTCCCGCCGCTCACACCTAAGGCCCCAATCATTTTCCCGTCTGCTTCTAAGACTTCGCCTCCCCCAAATATAACGATCTTCCCGCCATTCGTAAACTGGATGCCGTATAAAGGCTGCCCGGGCTGGCTCAGATGGCTAAGAGCCTCCGTTGACATCTTCAGGCTTGCAGAGGTAAATGATTTATTCAACGCAATGTCAAAACTTGCTATGTAGGCCCCGTCCATACTCTGGACGGCCACCGGCCTTCCGGCCTTGTCTGCCACTGCCACGACTGCCGGAACTCCCATCCCGGCCGCCTTGTCCCTGACTTTTTCAATCAGGGCATTGGCTATGTCGAGGGTCATACTGTGCTTTTTGCACTTGCAGACATGCCCGGCTGCGTGTGATGATGGACCTGTATTTTTCATTCCTTCCAGTACGGCTTGTACCACACCGGAAATTTCCTGTTCATTCATAGCAGTCCTCATTTCTATACATGATCGGACGAAGTCCGTCCGCCCGCAGGGCATGTATTACGGGATGCCCTTTGGGTATACATTGTCGGACAAAGT
>CATKXE010000018.1 GCA_949840465.1 uncultured Lachnospiraceae bacterium
ATCAAAACAAGCGTTCTATCTAAGACCTGCCGGCGAACTGTCCAGAAAAGTACACCTTATCGGACAAAGTCCGCCCGCTCTACGGGACATGAATCACGGGATGCCTTTTGGGCACACCTTATCGGACAAAATCTGCCCGTCATACAGGGGGCATGTATCATGGGATGTTTGTGTACGCTTTGGCGGATAAAAGCCGTCCAAAACCTGCGGGAAAGAGAAGGAGAGTATACAAGTTATAAAAAATATGGCCTGAAAGATAAAATTTTTTACGGATATTGTAATTGTCCTGTTATCATAAATACGAAGGCGCTCTGCACAAACAATGTTTGCAGTGTTGGGGGCTGTGAATAATTTTACTAATTGAGGGGGCTGTAAAATTATTTATGGTTTATTCAGGGCATATTAGCCATAAATGGCAACACTTGCACGTGCATGTCGTAAAACATAAGATGAAAGGCAGGAGGTACAGGATATGAAGAGCAAAGTATACGGTTATATCAGGGTTTCTACACGGGAACAAAATATTGAACGACAGGTGATTTCCCTACTAGAGGCAGGCGTAAGTGAAAAGAATATTTATATTGATAAGCAGAGCGGAAAAAATTTCCAGCGTCCGGCATATAAAAAAATGATGTCCCGCGTCCGGGAGGGGGATTTGATCATTATAAAAAGTATTGACAGGTTGGGGCGTAATTATCAGGAAATTATGGAACAATGGCGTATCATTACCAAAGAAAAAAAAGCAGATATCCGCATTCTGGATATGCCGTTGTTGGATACAACGCAGACAAAGGATCTGTTGGGGACGTTTATCAGTGACGTGGTACTACAGTTACTTTCATTTGTGGCAGAAAATGAGCGTGATAATATTCGCCAGAGACAGGCGGAAGGAATTGCGGCAGCAAAGGCAAGGGGGGTACGTTTTGGGAAACCAGTGATTCCCATGCCTGAGAATTTCCCGGAATTATATGGGCAATGGGAGACTGGAAGCATCACGATCAATGAACTGGCGGGGCTATGTAATATGGGAAGAAGTACAATGTATAAAAGAATTGGAGAATACAGGGCATTGATGTGCCTTGAAAGACCCTCAGAGTGAAGGGGGCGGGGCATGGCAGCCGTTAACTTGATATTATAGTTCCGGGTATCTGGGAACTGTGCAAAAATAACTTGTACATCAGCACAAGTTATTTATTTACAGTTCCCTTGAAGCACTACTGCACTCTATATGTTTCGCAGCATGCCGATCGGAAAAGAGATAATCTATTTTTTAGTCAATGCCTTGATTCTTTCTGTTGCAGGCGGATATCCTTTTGCCTGTGACATCCTATAATAGGTCAACGCCTTTTCCAAATTTCCATTGACCTCGAACCATACTCCCAGATTATAGGCTGCCTTAAAGGAACCGTTTCCGACCACTCCTTCATGCTCCGGTACTTCGCCGATTTCCAGACAGCGTATATAAGATTGTTCAATCAATGGGAGAAAACTGACATATCGTTGCACATCTGAAAAGATAGCCTGTGTATAGAATGTCCCACATGCAAAATGATAATCTGCATATGGCGCCAGCCTCTCCTTTTCCAGACCAATGATCTCAAATCCCTTTTCATATCTTTTTAATTTCAGCAGATTATAAATGTAAGAAATAACACCGCCTGTACGGTAGCCAGTGCCGATGTCTGGTACTAATTGGTAAAACTTTTCAAAATATTTGTCTGCACGTTTATAATCTTTCATAAGCCAAAGAGTGCGGGATACCTGATATAGCATATAAGGGTCGTCAGGGGTATCCTGAAGTTCACGCAAAAGAATTTGCAGATTCCGTTCGCCTTTCCCTTCCTGAAGATACCCGTCATGTTCAAATATCAGTGGGAGCGGAGCAATGGGAAGTTCACTGACGACTTGTTCGTGTATCCGTCCTTCGTAAAAAGAACCTTTGGGAATCAAACGGGTAATGTAGGCATAGCCTTTACTGATCTCTCCGTTCGCTTCATGGTAGCTGTCCTGCCTACGGATGGCGCCGACATAGCCGCCTTTTTTGATAAATTTTTGTATATCCTTACGTTTTCCGGACATTAGATATTCATCGGCATCCAGAACCAGGTTCCAGTCGCATTCAGACTGGGAAAGTGCAAAGTTTCTTGCCGCTGCGAAATCTCCGTTCCACTTAAAATGGGAAATGTGTGCCTGAAATTTTTCGGCAATTTCAATGGTATTATCTGTAGAACCTGTATCTGTAATGTAGATTTCATCCACAAGATTTTTTGCGCGGGCAAGGCATTTCTGAAGGCTCCGTTCCTCATTTTTTACAATCATAACCAATCCAACTGTTTTCATATTGTTAACGATAATCTCCTTTGCAATATTTGTTGCTTTCTATGAAACTGTAACGCTTGCAATTATACTCACAAGCAAAGAAATTTTACGCAGCAGAGCCGCGGGGACTTTGACTGCTGATAGTATAACAATTCAGGACGGTTGATTCAATAGTGATTTCTGAAAAAAGAAATACAGGGACAACTTCCGGCAGAAAATACTGCCTGATGTTGTCCCTGTATTTAACTACAAAGCAAAAAATCAGGGTATAGATTAATACTTCGCGCTGTCATAAATAACTTCGTTACTGAATCCGGTCTTCGAAGAACCAGAGCTGTGATGGCCTGGCTCTGTAGTGCTGACAAAATTGGGATCACTTTCATAGGAGCTGTTGTCAATATTACTGCCGCTATCAAAACTACTGCTGCTGTCGTAGCTGTTGCTGTCAAAACTACCTTCGCTGTCAAATCCGGAAGAGAAATTCGTCGGTTCTGAGGCAGGAGCAGGCTGGCTTACAAAAGAGGAACCCATAGATTTTAGCCGGAAACGTCCTACCAGGCTCTTGAGCAGGCTGGACTGGCTGAACAATTCCTCGCTGGCTGCCGCACTTTCCTCTGCTGTTGCCGAGTTCGTCTGGATAACGGAGGAAATCTGGTCGATACCTTGGGTAACCTGTGAAAGGCCCTCTGCCTGCATATTGGTAGACTCTGTAATCTTCTCCATGTTGCTGGCAATCTTCTCTGCACTTTCCACAACTTTGAGCAGGGAACTCTGGGTGTCAGTTGCAATCTTACTGCCCTCAGATACGGCAGTCAGTGAATTGTTGATCAGCACTGTCGTATTCTTAGCAGCCTCCTGGCTCTTGGAAGCAAGATTCCTGACTTCGTCGGCAACTACAGCGAAGCCCTTGCCAGCCTCTCCGGCGCGGGCAGCCTCAACTGCAGCGTTCAGCGCAAGAATATTGGTCTGGAATGCAATATCTTCAATGGTCTTGATAATCTTCTCAATCTGGCTGGAACATTCATTGATGTTAGCCATGGCTTTGACCATAGATTCCATCTTTTCATTACTGCTGTGAATTTCTTTTGCAGTATCAGAGACTAACTGGTTCACATTACGTGAGTTCTCGGCGTTGGCATTGACCTGGCCGGACAACTCGCCAAGCGTAGCGGCTAACTCCTGTACGGAACTTGCCTGCTCTGTAGCGCCCTGGCTGAGCGCCTGAGCGCCGCTGGATACCTGTTCAGAACCATTCGCTACCTGCTCGGATGCCTGATGGAGCTGGCTCAATGTATCATTCAAAGCACTGATAATCTTGCTGCCTGAATCCTTGATGGACGCAAATTCACCCAAATAGTCCATATCCATCTCAATGTTCAGATCGCCGTCTGCAAGAGAATCCAGACGTTCGCAGATATGATGGATATAAGCGGACAGAGTGGTGAGCACGGAACGGAGGTTTTCAGCAAGATGTCCCAGCTCATCATTGGATTCATAGGTAACTTTGGCGCTCATATCCCCCTGTGCCATGCCCTGAACCGCATTTTCAATCTCGAAAATCGGGCGAGTAAGGTTCTTGACAATGGTAAATACGAGGAACAAGCTTATAATAATGCTGACAGCAGCAAGTCCAAAAAGAATCAAAGTGCTGATCGTCTTTATTTTTGCGCCGGACTTATAATAGTCTTCCGCAATGGCGGATGCTTCGTCAATCACCTGATTCAGAGCGGTTTCAAACTCATCCGCGGCCGTTGCGTACTCCCCGTTCAAAACAGAAAGGGCGCTTGTCGAATTATTGGATTCTACAAATTTTATGGACTTTGCCCGGGCGTCTGATGTCCGCTGCGCAGCGCTTTCTACCGCCTGGAGCAGGGAAGCGTCCCCCTCGAACGTCTCTCTCAGTTCCTGCAGAGCGGCATCACGGTCTGCGATGGTGCTGTTAATGTTGGAATTAATGGCATCAAACTGGCTGTGGTCAGAGGTGACAGCCTTATACACATTCATCTGAATGTCTCTGGTTAAGGACTGAACCTCAAGTGCGGAACGAACCATCGGGAAAGGAGCGTTATAAAAATTTTCCAGTCCCCCGAAAACATTTCCCAGACTTATGGACGCCGCAATAATAGCAATAATGTAAAATAAAATCAAAATTCCGAATGAGAGCAACAGTTTGCTTCTCACCTTTAAGTTTTTTAACACGATACTCTACTCCCTCCTATGTAATTATTTTACTATTTATACGTACTTCCTATTTTATAACGGAATCCTGAGAATGTAAATATCCTTTTTATACTTTTACCAGATAAATTTTCCCAATATCCGTTTTCGCTGAGCGACACTAAAAAAACATGATCAACCGGATTTCACAAAACATTTATAATTTAAATTGAAAAAGTACTTTTCAAGTCTGGATAAAAGTGGCATAATGACAAAGATGGAGAAGTATGATACAATGATACAAGAGAAAAAATAAAGGGGATAGAGAAATGGCAGCAGACTATACGATTTACCAGAATTTATACAATTCCATGAACAATATTTTGTACCAGCTTCAACTGCTGAACAGTCAGGCGGGGCTGCAGACACAGTCACTGTATTCTAACAAGAATACGGGGCTGAACATGAGCTTTGCGGATACGTTTCAAAACGCATCCAGGAATCTGGGGGTGCCCGAGAGCATGGATTCCATTTTTGAGGAGGCGGCAGAGCGGTATGACGTACCGGTGAAGCTTTTGATGGCGGTCGGCAAGGCGGAATCCGGATTCAACGCAGATGCGGTCTCATCGGCAGGAGCGCAGGGAGTGATGCAGCTGATGCCTGCGACGGCGGCGGCGCTGGGCGTGGAAGACGCATTTGACGCAAGGAGCAACATTATGGGAGGGGCGAAGTACCTTTCCCAGAAACTGCAGCAGTATGATGGGGACATTGATCTGGCTTTGGCTGCATATAATGCGGGGAGCGGCAATGTAGAGAAATACGGCGGAGTGCCTCCTTTTGAAGAGACGATTAACTACATCCGCAGGATCAAGGGGTATATGGCCGGGGAACTGACCACTGGCAGGACTGTAGATACCACCGCAACGAACCGGAATACGCGCAAAACCGTGGGGAATACCACGTTGGGCAGGACTACAGGCGCAACGATGGGAAGCACAACATCCAATCGTGTTACAGGGGCATTGAGAAATACGGCGTCCGACACAGCGGCGGACTTAACCCAGGGGCTGGCGGAATATTTTGTAAGTATCATGAGGCTTCAGATGATGAGCAGTATCACATCTCTGGGAAGGTCGTCTTCTTTGCCGGGAATGGATTATTCAGACACAGACAGCCTGTTATAAAGATGCGCAACAGCCACAGAAGCAGTCGGCAGAGATTGTTAAAAAACAGACGAAAAAAAATAACCTCAGGGCAGGCGGGGCAAGAAAAAAGTTTACATAGTCACTTAATAAAACTGCTTGCTGAAAATGCTGTAAAATACCAAAAATTTCAGTAAACGTTTGTATAATTTTTTAGCAAAAAAGCTAGACGAATATCTTAATTTAGTGTATGATAAGTTGCGTATAAGCGTTGATGTAAAGCGCCTGTACAGAAAAATGATTATGTCAGCCCCGGCCGCCGTTGTCTGCCTGGAGGCTTCGGAAGCGATAAAAAGGGCTGACACAAAAGGTTGCGAAAGTGAAAGCATATAGATGGGGAAAGAATTCAATATAAGAAGGGAGTGGGGTCTGCCATGTTTGGGAATACCATTGCGATGGCGAATAAATCATTGGATTATCTCTGGCGGAAGATGGAAGTTGTGCAGAATAACCTCGCCAATGTGGACACGCCTGGATTCAAGAAAAAGACGATCAGCTTTGAAGAGGTTTTTGACAACAGGCTGCGTGCGGCCAGCATGACGAAGAATGATAAACAGATGAAGCAGGCAATATCAGGGGCAGATTATTTCGTATATACCCCTTATGATTCTTCTGCGAGGGTAGATGAGAACAATGTCAATGCGGATGTGGAAGAGACAGAGATGGCAAGAACCTCGCTGCATTACCAGCACCTGCTGCAGACGATAACCGCGAATGTTAAGAGGTATCAGAGCGCAATCAAAGGGCAGTAGTTTCTTACATAATATATAGAACGCTTTTTGAGGGTGAATGGCAGAAGAGGTAAAAATATTCCTGCCGGGCAGGGGCAATGGCTGAGAAAAGACCAGCCAGGAAAGGACTGATAAAAATATGGGAGAAGAGATGTTCATCACCCCGATTCAGCCGTGGAGCCGAATAGAGGGGTTTGGTACTGAGCAGGGGACGCCTTCCTCTTCATCGTTGAGAGGGACGGACGGGATATCTGCATTTAAAGGGATATTTGAAGAAGCGATTAACAATGTGAAGGAGACCGAAGATAATTTAGCGAAGAACCAATATCTTTTGGCGACGGGGCAGATTGAAAATCCACATTCAGTGGGGATTGCTGCATCAGAGGCACAGCTTTCAGTAGACCTCCTTGTGCAACTTCGAACGAAAGCATTAGAAGCATATAACGAAATCATGCGTATCAGTTCATAATATGCCTTTGGGGCATATTATGAACGGATGCTTTTTTGCTGTGTCGGGGTGAATTACTCAGCGGCAGGTTGCAAGTTCGGAGCCTGTTGCATTTCCGGGATGATCATGAATGGATTTCGGGTGGCTTTGTACCTGGTTTTAAAAGGATGAAGAATGCTTCCTGCCGGGGGTGCATGCGTGAGAATATAGAATATAAGAGAGTGTTGGAGTATGAAAGAAAAGTTGGGGCAATTAAAAGAATTTGCCGGGAACCTAAGCAGTAAGACGAAAAAGTTAATTATTGCCGGGGCGGTGATATTGGTCGCTGCAGCGATTATCATTGCCGTTGTGCTGAATAACCGGCCTTACGGGGTTCTGTTTACCGGACTGGGGCAGGAAGAGGCACAGCAGATTACGGCGGCGCTGCAGGAATCCGGTACTGATTTTAAATATGATGGGGATTCTACAATTATGGTACAGGAGAGCGTCCTGGATCAGACCAAGGCGACTCTGGTTCAGCAGGGGTATCCGAAAAGCGGCTTTACATATGACACATTTAAAGACAACGCGGGCCTGATGACGACAGATTCAGATAAGGATACTTACAAGCTCTATGAACTGCAGGATCGTATCGGAGCTACGATCAAGCTCTTTGAAGGCGTGAAGAATGCTTCGGTTACCATTGCTTTGGGCGAGGACAATAAATATGTACTCAATGATTCAGAGACCAAGTCTTCGGCATCGGTAACAGTCATTATGGAAGACGGCGGTTCGCCTGATTCGGATCAGGTCGTCGGGATCCAGAGGCTGGTATCACATGCGGTTCCGAATATGGAGATGGAAGCCGTGCAGGTAATAGACGGCAACGGAAAAGACCTGACGGACGACACCAAGAAGACGGCGAACAGTTCTGACGCGGAAGAGATTGCAGCCGTGGTGGAAGGGCAGATTGAGAAGAATATCCTGAAAGTGTTGACTCCGATCTATGGTGAGGACAATGTCAGCGTTGCCGCAAGGGCTCGGATTAATATGGAACAGCTTATGCGGGAGAGCATCACATATAATACGCCGGAAAAGATCGACGAGGAAGACAAAACCGGAATCATCAGCAATGAAGAGCGGTATATCGAGCGTTCCGGGACGGGAGACGCTGCAGGCGGAGTGGTCGGTACAGAGACCAATGCAGACACAGCTGAGTACAATACAGACGGTAACGGGGACGGAGCTTCCGCATACAGCGAGAGCAGGTCTACCGAATACCTTGTGAACCAGATTAAGGAACAGGGGCAGGTGGATTCCGGTGCGCTGGATGATCTGACCGTTTCGGTTGTGGTCAACGGGAATGGCTTTGGAAGCCTTCGGGAAGCACAGCTTAGATCGCTGGTGGGCAATGCGGCAGGGATTGCCAGAGCGGAACAGGCGGATAAGATTTCACTCGCAAGCGCACCGTTTAACGGAACAGGCGACGATGAAAGCGATACTGAGACGGTAAGTACATCGATTCTTGAGAATGTGCCGCTTTGGGCTATTATTGCAGCCGTTGCATTGCTTCTGGTTCTGACGGCGGTCATCATCATACTGATCGTCCGGAGACGCAGAAGTGAAGAAGAGGAAGAAGAGGAACTTGAAGAGGCTACTGAGAGCGTTGAGACGATCGACCTCAATCAGGAGCTTCAACAGATACAGAATGACAGAGGAATGGAACTAAAGAGAAGTATCCGGGAATTTGCGGAGCAAAATGCCGAGATATCTGCACAGTTATTGAAGAATTGGCTGAACGGGGGCGGTATAGATGGCGGCTAATGCATCAGAACTGACGCCGGAACAGAAAGCGGCGGCGGTTGTTATTTCTTTGGGGGCTGATAAAGCATCCAAGATATACAAACATCTTGGTGAAAGTGATATTGAGAAACTGACGATAGAGGTTGCCAAGCTGGGGCATATCACCCCGGAACAGATGGAGGAGGTCTTAGACGAGTTTTACAAGACCTGTCTCACACAGAAAGTCGTGACCGACGGTGGTATGGAGTATGCCCGGGCCGTTCTGGAAAAAGCGTTTGGCGAGAGTACGGCGCAGACGCTTCTGGACAAACTTGCAAAATCCATGAAGACCCGCCCGTTTGAATTTATACGGAAGAGCGATGTGAAGAATCTGTTTTCATTCCTTCAGCATGAACGGCCGCAGACGATCGCACTGATTCTTTCTTATGCCGAGCCGGATCAGGCGTCCTTTATCATTGCCGAGCTTCCCAAGGAGAAGCAGATTAAGGTGGTAGAGGCTATTGCAAAGATGGAGAGCGCATCCCCCGAAGCAATCAAGATCGTGGAGGCTTCGCTGAAAAAAAGATTCGAGAGCGTGCTTACAACTTCCGACTTTACAACGATTGGCGGTATCGACTACATAGCAGAGGTCATGAACAATATGGACCGTGCAAACGAAAAGTTTATTTTCGACGAATTGGGCAAGGAGAACGAAGAACTGGCCGAGACAATCCGCAAGAAGATGTTCGTATTCGAAGACATTGTATCTATGGACAACAGATCCATCCAGCGTTTTATCCGCGAGTGCGACGTCAAAGATATTGTTTACGCCCTCAAGGGTTCCGACCAGAATATCAAGGATCTTGTTTTTGCGAATGTCTCAAGCCGTATGGCAGAGAGCATCCAGTCCGACCTGGAGGTTACGGTCAATGTACGTCTGCGCGACGTAGAAGAAGCGCAGCAGCGGATCGTAGGAGTGATCCGAAGACTGGAAGAGGCTGGAGAGCTGATCATTGTCAAGAGCGGTAAAGACGAAATCATCGCATAATAGAAAAGGATGATATGCCATGCCAAGGGTTATGAAGGGGCCGGGTGAGGAACAGGACATTCGGCCATATGATTTCTTCGCAGGTTTCCAGATTGAGAGGACTGTAGATGCAGTAGAGCCGGAGGAGGCCGAAGAAGAGGAAGAAGAAGTTGAAGAGAAGGACGCGAAAGAGCAGTATGAAGAACTGTTGGAAGCCCAGCGCAGGATCGTGGAACAGGCGGAGGAGCATGTAAAAAGAATTGTGGACGACGCCCACAAACAGGCGGATATTCTCCGTCAGAAAGCCTTTGCGGAAGGCCATGAGGAAGGGGTCGAAGCGGGATATAAAGAGGCGTATGAAGAACAGCGGCGTCTTCTTGACGTGGAAATTAAGCAGCTGCAGGCCAATGCCGCGGACGTGATGCGAAGCATTTCCATAGAAAAAACAAAGCTTCTTGAGCAGTATGTAGACGATCTGAAACGGATTTCTCTGGCTATTGCAGAAAAGATCATCCAGACCAGCCTGCAGTCCAGCGGCGATATTGTGAAGAGGATGATTCTGGCGGCAACAGATAAGATCACAAAGAAGCAATGGGCAAAAATTTATATCACAAAGTGTGAGACCGGCATATCTATGGAAGTGGATGCGGATTTTCTGGAAGCGCTGTCCAAGTTGTCTGATAATATCAAGATTATCACTATGGACAACGGAGAAGAAGGAACCTGCATTATTGAACTCCCGGATGAAATTATAGATGCCAGTGTGAGCACGCAGTTGGAGAATATTAAGGACATATTGAATAATGTCAGAGCATAACGAGGTGAGAGCGCGTGTTTTCAAAGCTGCCGGAGCTGATTCAGAAGGCGGAGACAGTCAGCTATATAGGGAAAATTGAAAATGTAATCGGAATGTCCATGGAATCTTCCGGCAACCGCGCCAGCATCGGTGATATTGCCATGATTTATAACGAGGAGAAGAAGCGGCAGATTCCGGTGGAAGTCGTGGGCTTTCGGGAAGACAAGATGCAGCTCATGGCATATGAGAACTTAAGCGGCGTGTCGGCAGGCAGTTTTGTGAGAAACACACGGAAGCGTTTAAAAATACCGGTAGGTGAGTTCCTGCGGGGACGTATTATCGATGCGACGGGAAAGCCCATGGATGATCAGGGGCCGCTTCCGTCCTCACGGTATTATTATGTGGAAAATGCATTTATCAATCCGATGTCCCGCCCGCCGATCACGGATCCGCTGGAATTTGGAGTTAAGGCGATTGACGGGATGAATACCATCGGCAAAGGGCAGCGTATTGGAATCTTTGCCGGAAGCGGGGTGGGCAAGAGTACACTGATGGGTATGATTGCCAAGAACGTAAAAGCAGACATTAATGTGATCGCACTGGTAGGGGAACGTGGCCGTGAGGTCCGGGAATTTGTGGAGAAGGATCTGGGGCCGGAAGGCATGAAGCGAAGCGTGGTGGTGGTGGCGACATCAGACCAGCCGGCAATGCTCCGCGTCAAGTGTCCTCTGGTGGCGACCACGATTGCAGAGTATTTTAAGGATCAGGGAAAAGACGTATTACTGATGATGGATTCCCTGACCCGTTTTGCAATGGCACAGCGTGAGATTGGGCTTGCTACCGGAGAGCCGCCGGTGGCAAGGGGTTATACACCCTCTATCTATGCGGAGTTCCCGAAGCTTTTGGAGCGCAGCGGGAATTTTGAAAAAGGATCTATTACCGGAGTTTATACTGTTCTGGTAGAAGGGGATGATACCAATGAGCCTATCTCCGATACGGTTCGCGGCATTCTGGACGGACATATCGTACTCACAAGGAAGCTGGCCAATGAAAACCACTTCCCGGCGATTGACATCAACGCAAGCATCTCCCGTCTGATGTCCAGCATTGTGCCTCAGGAACATAAAGATACAGCGGCAAAGCTGCGGGATATCCTGAGCCTTTACACGAAGAATGAGGATTTGATATCCATCGGTGCGTATAAGGCCGGGACGAATCCCAAGCTGGACGTGGCGATTTCCAAGATTGACAAGGTGAATGATTTTCTGATGCAGAAGACAGACGAGAGCTTTTCGGTGGAGGAATCGCTGGAGATTATGAAGAGGATCCTGAATTAGGAAGAATACGGAATTTAGATAAAATCAAAAATAAAGAGAGGCCTGAAAAGATGAAGAAATTCTTTTTTGCACTGGACACGGTACTGCGGTACAAAGAGCAGGTATTGGACAGCTTAAAGGCAGAACATGCCAGAATCCTGCTTAAAGTCAGAGAATGTGAGAATGTAATTGATGAGTTGGAATTCCGGCATCAACAGTGTACCATAGAATTCCAGCAGAACAAGGCCAATGGAATGATGATCAATGAGATTCGTACCTATGAGAATTATCTGGAATCTCTGCTGATTAAGATCCGCAGGAAGAAAGAGCTTCTGGCAAGGCTGAAAGAGCAGGAAGAGGCGAAGCGGCAGGAAGTCGTGGAAGCCAAGAAGGAGACTTCTTCCATAGATAAGCTCAAAGAGCATAAGCAGACGGAATATGATAAGGAAGTGCAGAAGCAGGAAGAGCACTTCATAGAAGAGTTCGTAACCACAAGGGATGCCATGGCGAGATTAAGCGGCAGGGTATCACATGCGTAAAAATTGATAACAAAGGGTAATACTGCACAGCAGATTACTATATATTTCTCTATGGGAAATCTTTTGGGATTTTTCAGGGAAGCACAGCAATAAGAATGAAAGAAAGGAGGAATTCCAATGGTGAATGTAAGCGTAAAGGCGCCGGATATTGGCTTTCAGGCTGCGGATGCCGGGAAGGGCAAGAACAGCACGAAGGGCACATCTTCAGACCAGTTCCGCAAGCTCTTACAGAACAGGCAGGATAGCAGCCAGGAGGACAACAGAAGCCAGGAAGTGTCCAGGGATAATAACCAGGACAAAATCGAAGCGCCAAAGGACACCAAAGAGACCGGAGAAGACACAAAAGAAAGCTCTAAGGCAGACGGCAGTGAAGACGCTGCTAAAACTGAGGACAACAGCCAGACGCAGGAGATGCTTGCAGCATACCAGTTGAGCCAGGGAATGCGCCCGGAACTGCTTCAGGCAGAGCCGGAGGTCGTGATTGAGGTTCCAGAACTCACTCAGGCAGGAACGGAGGTTCAGGCGGTTGATGTATCAGAGGCAGTGGAAGCGGCTCCCCAGGCAGAGGCGCCGGAAAGCACGGATCTTCTGGCCGGTGTTCAGGACGCAGGGCAGGCGCAGCAGGCCCAGACAGAGAGCAGCCTTCCGGCGGATGTAAAGGTTTCGACGGCTGAGGCGGTCAAAGAGCCGGAAGTACAGGCGGCCGGAAATACAGTACAGTCTGCGGCTGATGGGGTCAGTGATGTAAAAGGCGCATCCGCTGAGAGCAGCCGGGATGCACAGACAGAGAACCCGGGGGTAGAACAGGCAGCGGCAGCGATGGCACAGGCTCCGGTAAGGACAGCAGCAGAGGATATTAAGCCCCAGGAGGTTGTCACGGTGCAGGCGCCCCAGGCAGAAGAACTTCCAGACAAGGTGGCGGAACAGCTTCTTTCCAGGATGTCGCAAGGGGTACAGGAATTTGAAATCCACATCGAGCCGGAGAACCTTGGAAAGATTGCAGTGAAGGTGCTGTACGAGGACGGCCAGGCAACCGTATCGATTCTCTGTACAGAAAAGAAGACCTTAGACCTGCTTGGGAATAACGCAAGAGACATCGGCAACATCATTGAGCGCAATCTGGGCGGTGAGACGAAGATTTTTGTGGAAAAGCAGGAGACCGACTATCTGGAGCAGAACAAAGATCAGAATCAGCATGGGAATCAGGAAGAGCAGAAACAGCAGAAGGGGCAGGACAAAAAAGAAGATGCGGACGATGCAGAGCAGTTCCTTCAGAAGCTGCGCTTAGGCTTAATGGGATAAAGAAAGGAGCAGTAAAAGAGTATGGCATTAGATTTAAACAGCGCTGCGGCGTCAGGTATTTATGATAAGACGTTAGCCACACAGACGACGGCAAAATCCGACAAGTCCACGCTGAGTACGGACGATTTCTGGACCTTAATCGCGGCAGAACTGAAGTATCAGGATATGTCCAATCCGATGGACAATGCGGCGATGATGGAACAGATCACCCAGATGTCCAGTATGAGTACCATGAACTCCATGGCAACGGCAATTTCGAATTTTTCGACAGTCATCAATAACCTTTCTTCTGTAACCTTAACAACATATTCTACAGGGCTGCTTGGAAGAGAAGTTACAGTTGTGACCAAGACGGACGAAGACGGAAAACCGACGGAGACCATCAAAGGGATTGTCACAGGAGTCGATTTGACCGGCGCGACTTCCGTATATGTAGACGGTAAAAAATACGAATTGGCAAATATCATGGCAGTGGGAGATGTACCGGACATGAACAAAGACGACGGTACCTCAGAAGACGATAAGAATACAGATACCACAGACAAGACAGACACATCCGATAAGACGGACACCACGGACAAGACAGATACAGGGAAGTAACAGATAAGCGGAATCAGGAAATTGTGCAGGGAAGGATAAAGGCGGTGCATATGGATGGGAGATAAGATAAATCAGATTAATCAGGTTAGTCAAATCAATCAGATAACGAATGCCGGAGCATTGAAGCTTAAACATGCCGCGTCACAGCTTCAGAAAGCGAAGACGGATACCGTGACAGGCGTACAGTTCGCGGATCTTCTGCAGCAGAAAGCGGGGGCTTCCCAGTCCGTACAGTTCTCGAAGCACGCGGCGAAGCGGGTGCAGGAGCGCGGCATTGATATGAATGACAATCTTCTGGATCATTTAAACCAGGCGGTTGAAAAAGCCCGGGCGAAGGGAGCCAGAGACGTCGTCATCATCGGTGAGAGCAATGCCTTTATAGTAAATGTTCCCAACAATGTGGTCGTGACAACGATGTCCGGTACGGAAATGAAAGAAAATATTTTTACCAATATTGACAGTGCTGTCCTCATGTAAGCCGGACCATCTATGGAGGTTTCGTATCTGCGTGACTCGCAGGTACAGCGGGGGACTGTGGGGGAAGAACGGATCTGTTATCCGGGATTTGTCCGTACAGTCCCCGGGCGCGCTGCCCTGATCATGGCAGGACGCTTAGGAGACAGCAGAGGGTTGAAAAGAAAGGAAGTAGAAGAATATGGTTAGATCAATGATTGCCGGAGTCGCAGGACTTAAGGCGCATCAGTCAAAAATGGATGTAATCGGTAATAATATCGCCAACGTGAATACGTGGGGATTTAAAGGATACAGTTACAACTTCAAGGACTCTATGTATACCAATTCCATTAAGAGTGCGGCAGGAAGTGAACTGGCAGGGGCTGCCGGCGGACGTAACGCTTCGCAGGTCGGTTATGGTTCCCAGTTGTCATCCATTTCCAATGTATTTGAAAACGGGGCGCCGTCTCCGTCAGCCAATCCAATGGACTGTATGATCGACGGTACGGGGTTCTTTCTGGTAGGGAATATGGTAAACGGTAATTTCTCGGATATCGCGTCTGCTGGTCTTTATTTGTCCAGAGTCGGCATTTTCCGGGTGGATGATAACAACTATCTGGTAGACGACCAGAGAAGTTATGTATATGGTTATGCAGTGCAGGAAGGTACAGGTATTCCGGAGACGCCTGCTGTCGGAGGTTCTGGTACATTCAATGACGTTCCTGTTACATTCAATGAGACTAATGGGAAGATTACAATAGGCGGTATTACAGTACAGTCGTCTGTTACGAACAAAAGTAAGTTACAGACTGCCATAAATGACTGGATTGCATTTGTGACGAAGTTTAAAGTGCAGGATGATGGAACCGGTAATCTTCAGGTAGTAGATGCAAAGGGAGATCCTATGCAAGCAATGGATCAGGCAGATACTCCGGTGGATGTATCAGATAAGATAATTGAGCTGAGCAAAGTCACCCTGGGAGTTACCGAACTGGGCGCGAGCCTGGATACGGCTAAATTTAAAGTATCCGCGAAAGCAACAGGAGAAAATTATACGACGGATGTGGAACCTGTTGGGACTACCCTGGGGGGGACATTGGATCCGGCTACCCGGGTGGAAGGAAACGACCTGGTACCGGCAGTTCTGGCCGTGTATTCAGATGAGTTATCTGCACTTAAGATCCCGATTGATGAGAACACAGGCCTGCCTTACAAACTGAACAATTATTCCATCAACGAGAACGGCGTGGTTGTCGGTGTGGATGAACTGAACCGTACTATCGTGATCGGGCAGGTAGCGCTGGTTTCCGTACAGAATCCAAACGGTCTGGAGAAGACCAGCGGTTACTACTACACGATCGGCGAGAATGCAGGCGACGTATATGATGTGAAACCCGGCACCGGCCCGGCAGGTATTATCAAACCTGGTAATCTGGAAATGGCCAATGTTGACCTGGCCAATGAGTTTGCCAATATCATCACCACCCAGAGAGGGTTCCAGGCGAATTCAAAGATCATCACAGTGACAGATGAAATGCTACAGGAACTTGTAAACATGAAGCGTTAATCGCGCATAATCAGCACATTGCGATTTGCAGCGTAATATGAGGTATATCGTGCCGCTGATGCCCGCCACTACCTTTGCAGTACGGCAGATCCTGCGCCGCAGTCCAAGCCGGAATCCGGTAAGGGCTGCAGCGCGGCTGCCAGGCTGCTGGCGGGTGGTTTGACGGAGTTCAGCGGCTATGGTACACCTGCTGAGGGACTGCCGTGAAATAACATTGAGAGAATATTACTTTACGACAGTTCTTAACCTGATGTACTGGCTGTAATGGACAATTCATTACGATTCAGGAGATCCACAGTGAATATTGAGGAGGTAACGACGTACACACCGGAACTTTGTTTTTCCGTTCCGGCTGCGTTAGAAAAAGAGGGAATATGCTATGATAATGTTAACCAAATTAAATGACCAGAAGGTCATGCTGAACTGCGCACAGATTGAATCGGTGGAATTCATTCCCGAGTCCAAGATCGTCATGATGAACGGGAAGTTTTTTCTTGTAAAGGAAAGTGCAGAAGAGATCATCCAGAAAACAATTGAGTACAATGCAAAGTTCCATTGTCCCCATTATAAAAAACAAGCGGGCACAATGCAACCTCCCATTGTCCCCATTACAGAGAGATAAAAGGTTAAGGCGGTGAAGAAAAAGTGGACATAACAACAATTTTAGGACTTATTATCGGTGCGGTGCTGGTCGTGTTCGTCGGCATCACACCTGCAAAATTAGGAAACTTCTGGGATCCTGCAAGTGTGGCGATCGTAGTCGGCGGTGCGATCTCCGCGGTCATTTCCAGTTATCCGCTGAATCAGCTATCCAGGATCCCCAAGCAGATGGCACTTCTGCTTCAGGGCAACAGGTACAATATCGGTACATTAGTTGACACGCTGGAGGAGATGGCGCAGCTTGCAAGAAAGAACGGCCTGTTGGCGCTGGAAGAAAAAGCAAATGAAGTGGACGACCCGTTTTTTAAGCAGGGCATCATGCTGATCGTGGACGCTACCGAACCGGAAGAGGTCCGCTCCATGCTGGAGAATGAGCTGGACGCCATGTCCGCGAGACATGAAGAAGGGATTGCCCTGTTCAATAAGGCATCAGCATTTTCTCCGGCGTTTGGTATGATTGGTACGCTGGTCGGATTGGTAAACATGCTTAAAGGTATGAATCTTGACGAGGGAGGAGCCGGCGACATCGGCCCTGCCATGGCAACGGCGCTGATCACCACATTCTATGGATGTATCCTTGCCAACATGCTTTTCTCCCCAATCGCCAATAAGCTTACAGTCAGGAATGAGGAGGAGCTTTTGTATAAGCAGATTATGATTGAAGGGATTCTTGCCATTCAGTCTGGTGATAATCCGAAGTTCCTGAAAGAGAAACTGGTTACATATGTTGCCCAGAAGAAGCGGGCGAAGCTTCTTAATCAGGAAGCGAAGCCGGCAGCCGGGGGCGGCGGTGAGGAATGACCAGGAGGTAAGACAATATGAAGAAAAGGAATAAATCAACCGAAGGCGGTGCCAACTGGATGGATACATACGGCGACCTGGTAACACTGCTATTGTGTTTCTTCGTGCTTTTGTATTCCATTTCTACGGTAGATCAGGCAAAATGGGTGCAGATCGTCCGGAGTTTTAATCCGGATGCAAAGGAAGTCTCCCAGATTGCACTTGACACCATAGAGGACGCGACGGATGAAGTTCCGAACCATGTAGAGGACGGCTCTCTGGAAGAAGATGAATTTGATTCGCTCTATGAAGCGTTGAAGAAGGCTTTGGAGGAAGCCGGTATAGAAGGGGAAGTAGACCTGTATAAAGGCGATGGTTATACGTTCGTTACATTCCGTGACAATGTATTTTTCGCCGGGGACAGTTCTGTGATTCGAGATGAGGGGAAAGGGATTCTGGATCAGTTTGCCTCAATCATCTCAGGCGTAGCGGATTCTATTAAGGAAATTCAGGTTCTTGGGCATACAACGCAGGCAGATCCGAACCTTGCCAATGATCCGGAATCAGACCGTGTCCTTTCCGCAGAGAGGGCGGCCAGGGTTACGGCGTATATCCAGCAGCGTACTACCGTGACTGCGGACAGGATCGTGTCCATAGGGTATGGCCAGTGGAGGCCGATTGCTCCATTTGATACAGAGGAGAACCGGGCCAAGAACCGAAGGGTAGAGATGCTCATCACAAAGTCAGATACCGTGACAAGGAGCCTGGAGGAGTATTATGCGGAGATGAACCGGCAGTAAGGTTCATGAACCGGCGGCACATTGCCAAAGCAAAGGCATATACGCGGCCCGCAGGCAGGATGGCGCCGGCCGCATAGATGCAATTATGAAATGAAAGTAGGGGTTTTCGATGGCAGATGTATTATCACAAAGTCAGATAGACGCGCTGCTGAATTCGATGCAAAATGCAGAGGCGGAGAGCAAGGTAGAGGAAACAAAAACCGCCAAAGAAGAATACAGAAAATATGATTTTTTTAGTCCCAAAAAGTATA
The DNA here is from genome assembly GCA_949840465.1 of uncultured Lachnospiraceae bacterium. Lineage (GTDB taxonomy): Bacteria > Bacillota > Clostridia > Lachnospirales > Lachnospiraceae > Schaedlerella. Next base: position 18,710 of record CATKXE010000018.1, read on the forward strand.
CGAAGGATAAGTTGAAGATGCTGCGCAGCATCTATGATAATTATTCCAGAATTGCATCCTCACAGATCAACGGTTTGTTCCGGATTGTGAGTGAGGTGCAGGTTGTAGGAATTGAAGAGCAGCGTTATTATGAATTTGGGAATGCCCTGAATGAGACGGATGTCCTTACTCTGGCGGATGTGGATTTGCCGGACAATTCCACGAACCCGCCGATGTTGTTCCACATTGCGCCTACGCTGATGACTGCGATGATGGATCGGATGCTGGGAGGAATGGGATTTGACAGATCCATAGATATCGCGTATACTTATACGGATATTGAGCTTGCATTATATGAGAAGATTATCAATTATCTGGTGATGATCACTACGGATGTGTGGTCTACCCACATCAATCTGAAGACAGAATTTGAAAGGATTGAAGAGAACCCCAGTATGTTCCAGGGGATCAGTGTGGATGAGACGGTGGTCATCGTTATGCTGAATATCCAATTAGGCGATATATCGGGAATTATGAATATCTGTATTCCGGGGACGCTTTTGAGTAATATCTTTGATATTATCGATAAGACAAAGCATCTTGCGAAGAAGGGAGAGCATGTGCGGAGCAACCGGGAAGAGATTTTGGAGAGTATCCAGGAATCCAAGCTGGATATCATGGCGCAGTTGGGCGTTGCGAAGCTCAATCTGGACGATGTCTACAACCTTCATGTGGGAGACGTGATCGACCTGAACAAACCGCAGGATTCACTGATCTCTTTGTATGTAGAGGGACAGCCATGGTTTAAGGGGCAGCTTGGGGTACATAACAAGAATATGGCTGTGAAGCTGGAAGACCGCATCATGGATGGTAAAGAAAAAGAGGATGTGGCTGTATAAATGGAATTAACTGTAGTAATTACCAGATAAATCAGTTGAAATATCTGTGTATTTAAATTACAATAAATATAATTCAAAAAAGAGAGGTAGAGAAAGATGGCAAAAATATTATTAGTGGATGATGCTGCATTTATGAGAATGATGTTAAAGAATACACTCACTCAGGCTGGGTATACCGATCTGATTGAAGCGGAGGACGGCGCAAAGGCAGTGGAAATCTATGCTGCGGAGAAGCCGGATCTTGTATTTATGGACATCACCATGCCCAATAAAGACGGTTTGGAGACCCTGAAGGAGATCAAAGGCATGGATCCGGGCGCAACAATCGTAATGTGCTCTGCGATGGGGCAGGAGACGATGGTTATGGATTCCATTAAGTCGGGGGCAAAAGATTTTATTGTAAAACCATTCAAGCCGGAGCGTATCCTGTCAACAGTGAAGAAGATTCTTGGCTAACGGGGGGCTTAATATGTCATTTTTAAGTTCATTTGATATCAGTGCATCCGCCCTTACGGCGGAGAGGCAGAGGCTGGATGTGGCCTCTCAAAATATCGCAAACACCAATACGACCCGGACGGAAAGTGGCGGTCCATACCGGCGGAAGATGGTGGTCTTTCAGGAGATTCCTTCTAACTATGTGACGTCTTCCGGTTATTCTGCTGCTTCAGGCACTTTCCGTTCTACATTCAACCGCCTTTTGAACAGGACGTCCAGAAAAGGCGGCGTTCAGGTTACCGCTATCGTAGAAGACCAAAGAGATTTATATCCGGTCTATAACCCAGATCATCCGGATGCCGATGAGGAGGGGTATGTAATGATGCCCAACGTGGACCCGGTGAAGGAGACGGTGGACGCAATGTCTGCAACCCGGTCTTATGAGGCGAACATTACGGCATTTAACGCCATGAAGTTGATGGCGCAGAGGGCGCTGGATGTCGGGAAATAGAAATGAGGGGGAGTATCCCGAAAGGAGAGTAGCGTTACTATGAGTTCAGAGCACTTTAGCAAAATGGAAATAGACGCGATAGGCGAAATACTGAACATCAGCCTTGGCGCATCTGCTACCGCAGTTTCTACAATGCTGAATGCCAGGGTGGATATCACGACACCGATCGTAAATGTCGTCAGTAAAGATGAATTTGAGATGGATCCGGTGGATCCGGCGGTCGGCGTGGAGATTACATATGTTGCAGGCTTAGAGGGCGAGAACGTCATGCTTTTGAAGCGGCATGACGTAAAAGTGATTGTAGAAATGGTCATGGGCATGGAGATTGCCGATGAAGATTTTGAACTGGATGAGATCAATATCAGTGCGGTCTGTGAAGTCATGAACCAGATGATGGGGGCGTCTGCAACGGCGTTGTCGGAATTTCTGGGAAGGATGGTAAATATCTCCACGCCGATTTCTTTTGAAGTGGAGAATGAACAGGCGTTCATTGACAAATACTTTGTAGATAACAGGCCGAAAGTAGTCGTAGGATTTACCCTGAAGATTGCAGATAAACTGGAAAGTGAATTTTTCAACGTAATGCCTATGGAACTGGCGAAGAGTCTTGTGGAAGGCTTCCTGCCGGAAGAGGCGATTATTGGGTTTGAAGATACGGCGGATGCGATGCCGGCGGCAAGTGCGCCAGAACCCGCACCGTCCGGAGGGGGAGGAACGCTTTCCCAGGAAGAGATTGAAAAGCTGCTTTCCGGAGGCATGGATGCAGAACCCGCGGCGGCGCCTGCGCCGGAACCGGCTCCGTCAGGAGGAGGTTCGAAGCTTTCTCAGGAGGAGATTGAGAAGTTGCTTGCCGGAGGTATGGATGCAGAACCCGCACCGGCGCCTGCACCGGAACCGGCTCCGTCAGGAGGAGGCTCGAAGCTTTCTCAGGAGGAAATTGAGAAGCTGCTTGCCGGAAACAGTGAAGGAGCAGCAGCGCCAGGCGCCGCCATGCCGACGTCCGCACCGATGGCGGGTACACAGCCGGCTGCGGCACCGATGCCGGCACAGCCTGTGATGCAGGCTGCAATGAGCCCCGACATGGCGATGATGCAGATGCAGATGATGCAGCAGATGATGCAGCAGATGCAGGCTATGCAGCAGCAGATGTTGGAAAGGAAGCCGGAGCCTCCCGCGGAAAGGCAGACAGAGCCGAAGATGATTCATGTACAGGCACCGAGTCAACAGAATCTGAGGCCGGACAGCGGTATTGTGCTTGAAGGGGTTCAAGAGGAGAATATGGAACTGATCATGAGCGTTCCTCTTGAGATTTCTGTTGAGATTGGCAGAACAAGGAAGCTTGTGAAGGATATCCTTGATTTTACAAAGGGTTCCCTTGTGGTTCTGGATAAACTTGCAGGTGAGCAGGTGGATCTGTTTGTTAATGGACAGTGCATTGCCAAGGGCGATGTGGTTGTTGTGGAGGATAATTTTGGAATCCGTATTACGGAGATTATGAAGGTCAATTTGGCCGCATTAGAGTAAGAAGGGATTCGTTCGTATGTGGAGTATGTTCGCCACAGTGATTGTAGTGGCATTTATTATTTACTTAAGCTATCTTGCCAGTAAATACCTGGGCAGAGGCATTACAAAGAGCAGCAGTTCCCGCTATATGCGCCTGATTGACCAGATCGCTCTGGGGCAGGAACGCTATATCGCCATCGTACAGGTGAGCGGGAAGTATCTGCTTGTGGGAATTACCGCGGGTCAGGTCAATATATTGTCTGAGCTGGAGGATGAGGAATTGTTTCCGCTGATACCGGAAGATGAGAACGGAGAGGTCAGGACGCCGGACTTCCGGGGAATGATGGACAAGCTGACTGATTTGGGCAGGAAGAGGAGGTAAGTTTTGTGTACGATGCACTGGTAAACGTGAATGGTGAACAGGTGCCAACATTAGACATATTGCTGCTGCTGACGATCATATCACTTCTGCCGTCACTTTTGGTTATGGTGACTTCGTTTGCAAGGACAATTATCATCCTTTCTTTTCTGAGAACCGCGATGGGGGTTCAGCAGACGCCGCCCAACATGGTACTGGTAGGAATTGCGATTTTCCTGACGATATATATCATGAATCCGGTTATTTCTGAGATTAATACGGATGCATATACTCCATACAGGAATAATGAAATTACACAGGAGGAGGCTATAAGCCGTGCGCAGGTTCCGCTGAAGAGGTTCATGCTGCGCAATACGGAGACCGGCTCGCTGAATTTGTTTGCGGATTTTTCAGGTGAAGAGCTGCCTGATGAGGGGGAATACGAGGACACGGATGAATATGTGGAAGCTCTGATGGATCTTCCCATGACGACGGTCATCCCGTCCTTTATGACAAGTGAGCTGAAGCGTGGGTTTACAGCAGGGTTTTTGTTATATATTCCCTTCCTTCTGATTGATATTGTTGTATCCAGTACTCTGATGTCCATGGGGATGATGATGCTGCCGCCGGCGATGATTTCCATGCCGTTTAAGCTGCTGCTGTTTATTACTGTGGATGGATGGGAACTGTTGTTTTCTAATATTGTTGATGGTTTTAATTGACGGGCATGAGGAGGAATAGAAGTTGACTAATGAGCAGATAGGAGATATGATGTATGAATTGTTTGTGCTGATTATTCAGGTTGCAGGACCTCTTCTGGTAGTCAGTATGGTTGTGGGTGTGCTGATCTCAATCATCCAGGCAGCGACGCAGATCCATGAACAGACAATTACGTTTGTGCCAAAGCTTCTGGTAGTCGGGATGATCCTTGTGTTTGGAGGAGGCAGGATGATGAGCCTGATAGCGGATTTTACCACACGTATATTTCAGATGATATAGGGTTGGCGTGAGGAGTGATGGCATTGCCGATGGCAATTAACAGTACCGCACAGTTGACGCTGTTCGCCCTGATTATGATGCGGATGTCCGGGTTTATTCTGATGAATCCGATCTATGGAAGGATGAATATACCGATGCGGTTCAAGGCAGCGCTTATATTTGCCTTGACGCTGGTGATTTATGCCCATTCCGCAGGCGAGGCATTCGATACGGCGGGGACGTTTGAATTTGGGTTTCTTTTGATAAAGGAATTTGTGGCAGGGTATATCATAGGATATGTCATGCAGTTGTTTTTTTTTATCATCAGTTTTACCGGTTATGTCATGGATTACCAGATGGGCTTGTCCATGGCTACGGTGTATGACCCCCAAAGCAACGCTCAGATGGCTGTGACGGGCAGCGTCCTGCAGACATGGTTCCTGCTGATGTTTTTTGCGGTGGACGGGCATCTTGCCCTGATGAAGATAATGGTAACATCTGCGGAGATCGTACCTTATGGAGGAATTATTATTACTCAGGGGCTGGCGGTCCGTATCATTGAGATTTTTCTGGAATGCGTGGGGTTGGGAATCCGTTTTTCGATCCCGCTTATTGCGGTAGAGATGCTGGTAGAAGTGGGAATTGGCATCCTGAATAAGGCGGTGCCGCAGATCAGTGTGTTTGTTATTAATATTCAGATTAAATTGATCGTCGGCCTGGGGCTGTTGTTTATCATGTTTTCCCCGATCGGCGAATTCCTGAACAAGATCATGACTACTATGATGAAGACAGTTCAGGGGATTTTAACTTTTATGTAAAAGAAAGTGAAGTGAGAACCTTTGGCGGAAAACGAAAACGGCCAGGAAAAAACCGAACGGGCCACAGGCAAAAAGAGGAGGGACGAGCGAAAAAAAGGCCACGTCGCGATGAGTAAGGACGTGGTCACAGTCGTATCTCTTATGGGAATTTTTTTATGCCTGCGGCTGTTATTTCCGATGATTGTGGAGTCTCTTCAAGAGTCTCTTGTGTACCATATTTCCGCGGTAGGGACCCGGAATGAGCTTTCGTTTGGAGTACAGCAGGAGATTGGATGGCAGGCCGTGTGGGTCCTGTTAAAGTGTATCTTCCCGCTGGGACTGATCAGCATTGCGCTTGCGGTGATCGCGACAGGGATGCAGACCCGTTTTCTATTTACCATGGATCCATTGAAATTCAAGCTTAGTAAGCTGAATCCGGTCAAAGGCCTCATCAATTTTTTTAAACCTGATTTGAAGAAGCTTGTGGAGCTGTTGAAATCAGCGGTCAAGATCGGCATTCTGGGTATTTTTTTGTTTACGATTTTAAGCGATGAGATCGATACGATCACGAAGATGATGGATCTGGCCGTCATTCCTTCCTGTACATATGTGCTGAATGAGATATTGTGGATGGTTATCAAAATCGGCATGGTGTTCGGCGCTATTGCGGTGTTTGACATATTCTACCAGCACTGGACTTTTGAAAAGGACATGAAGATGACCAAGGAAGAGGTCAAGGAAGAGTATAAGCAGATGGAAGGGGATCCCAAAGTTAAAAGCAAGATCCGAAGTATCCAGCAGCAGAGGGCAAGAAGCAGGATGATGCAGGCTGTGCCTGACGCAGACGTGATTATCCGTAACCCGACCCATTATGCGGTGGCTTTGAAGTATGATATTAACCTTGACAATGCGCCGATCCTGGTCGCAAAGGGACAGGATTCACTGGCTCTTAAGATTGTGGAGATCGGGGAGCAGAACGGGGTTACGGTGATTGAGAACAAACCGCTGGCAAGAGGGATTTATGCCTCAACGCCGCTGGACGGTGAGATTCCGGCAGAATATTATGGGGTTGTAGCGGAGATACTCGTTGAGATATTCCGTATGAATAAAAAAATGGTGTAGAAGATGAAGAATCTATTGAACAACGCGGTATCATTGATCGTGGTCATGATCGTACTGCTTTTGATCATACCGTTAAATCCAGTCCTGCTGGACGTAATGATTATTTTAAATATGGCTGTAGGGCTGATCATCCTGTTGATCAGTATGAATATCAAAGAGGCGTTGGAATTCTCTATTTTCCCGTCCCTGCTTCTAATCACAACTTTATATCGTATTGGAATTAATGTATCTACGACAAGAAGCATCTTAAGCAGCGGTGGTTCTGCAGGAGCGGTTATTGCTGCCATGGGTGATTTTGTGCTGCAGGGCAATGCGGTTGTCGGAGTTGTCATCTTCCTTATCATTGTTATGGTTCAGTTCCTTGTTATCAATAAGGGTGCGGAGCGTGTCGCAGAGGTTGCAGCCCGTTTTACACTGGATGCAATGCCGGGTAAACAGATGGCGATTGATGCGGACTTAAGTACCGGACTGATTGATGAGCAGGAGGCGAAGGAACGGCGTTATAAGATCCAGAAGGAAGCAGACTTTTACGGCGCTATGGATGGCGCCACGAAGATTGTAAAGGGAGACGCTACCCTGTCCATCGTCACTACGCTTGTCAACTTCCTGGGAGGCTGTATTATCGGTATGGTGCAGGGCGGAATGGAATTCACGGAAGTGCTTTCGGTGTATACCATTGCTACGATCGGCGACGGCCTGGTAGGACAGATTCCCGCACTTTTGATCTCTACGGCTACCGGTATGATCGTAACCCGTGCGGTTGCGGAGGACAGCCTGAATCTGGAAGTGACCGGACAGTTTTCCGCTCAGCCGAAGGCAATCATGATTGCCGGAGGCGTGCTGGCAGTTCTGATTGCAGTGCCGGGGATGCCGAAGATCCAGCTTGCCATTATTTCGCTGGGTCTGATGCTTGGAGGCTATTATCTTCTCAGGCGTATGGAAGAGATGGGAGAGGTTTCACCGGCATTCGGAGGCGCAGGAGGCGGCGGATACGGCGGCATGTCTGGCCAGGGGCCGATTGACGAGGAGCAGCTTCTTGCGGACGAGGAGAATAGTTTTAAGGATATCAACAGTGTTTATTCTCTGATTAATGTAGAGCCGATTGAGATGGAATTCGGATACAGCCTGATCCCGCTGGTAGATGAGGAGAGCGGCGGCAAGATGATTGACCGTATCGTTATTTTCCGGCGGCAGTATGCGCAGGAGATGGGTTTAGTGATCCCTTCAATCCGGCTGCGTGACAGTTCTTATCTGAATACAAATCAGTATATGATCAAAATCCGCGGCGAGGAAGTTGCAAGAGGTGAGATTCTGATTGACTATTACCTTGCTTTGGAACCGCCGACCGTGGAGAAGGAAATTGAAGGTATTGAAACCATTGAGCCTGCATATGGTATTCCGAGTAAGTGGATTACCCCGGATAAGCGGGAGATGGCAGAGATCTATGGATATACGGTGATTGACCCGCTTTCTGTTATGCTGACGCATCTGTCGGAGACGGTGAAGAAACATGCCCACGAACTGCTGAACAGGCAGGAAGTAGTCCGTCTTGTGGAGAATTTGAAGCAGCAGGCTCCGGAACTTGTGGAGGAAGCGATTCCGGCAGTGATTTCCTATGGAGGATTCCAGAAGATACTGACCAACCTTCTAAAAGAGGGGATCCCCATCAAGGATATGGAGACCATCATCGAGACGATTGTGGATTCGGCTATGACGGTGAAGGATTTGGATACTATTACGGAGAATATCCGTGTCGCATTAAAGCGTACCATTACAAGAAAATTCTGCGAGGGAGGCAGCATGAAGGTAGTGACGCTGGATGCAGATCTGGAAAAGAGTATCATTACCAGCCTGACGAACGGGGAGAACGGGATATATCTTGCGCTCAGCCCGGACGTGATGCAGAGCGTGATCACACAGCTTTCCGAAGAGGTAAAGAAGTTCCAGGAGCTTGGACAGCCGCCGATTGTGCTGACCAGCCAGGTGGTGAGACTGCATTTCTATCATCTGGTGGAGCAGTTTTTCCCGGATATGTTTGTGCTGTCGTTTAATGAGATCAGCAATAATATCCAGATACAGGCGATTGGGAATATTACTTCGCAGCAAAAATAATTTTTTCATGGAGCAGCCAATATATGGATACCAATATGGACACGCAGGAACGATACAAAGAGAAGTCTAACGAAGAGCTTTTACAATTGTATAAAGAGACCGGCGCCCTTGAGGTCAAGCAAGAGATAGTCATGCGCTACATTTATCTTGTGAAGAGTATTGCGCTGCAAATGCGGGACATCTATCTGAGTTTTTCTCAGGTCGATGACATTATCAGCGAGGGAGTCATTGCGATCATGTCCGCTATCGACAAGTTCGATATGGATAAAAATGTGAAGTTTGAGACTTTTATCTCGAAACGGATCAAGGGAATGATCATTGATCTGGCGCGAAAGCAGGACTGGGTGCCGAGAAGTACAAGAAAAAACACAAGAGATATTGAAGATGCGGTCACAACGTTATATAATAAACTTGGATACTATCCTTCGGTTCAGGAGGTGACCAGGTACCTCAATATTACTCCGGAAAAATATCAGGATACGATGCGTAAGGCGAGCCTGTTCAATATCCTTTCTCTGGATATGGTACTGGCAGAGGCTCAGGGCAATGAGATCGGGATGAAGCTCCCGCAGGTGGAGTCCAATGAGCAGCCGGAGAATCAGTTCCTGAAGAAGGAGATCACGCAGGTCCTGGCAGAGGGGATTAAGAAGCTTAAAGAAAATGAACAGCTTGTAATTTCACTGTATTATATAGACGACCTGAACATGAGACAGATTGCGGACGTGCTGCAGGTGAGTGAGCCGAGGGTATCGCAGATCCACTCTAATGCGATTAAAAAGCTGAGGGCGCACATGGAGGATTTTATATAAAAATAAGCAAAGGAGATAAAGAAAATGTTTCAGGGGTATTATGATCTGGCTTCCAACATGATCACGCAGAATCGAAACCTTAACATCATTAGTAATAACATGACGAACATTTCTACGCCGGGTTATAAGATGGACCGCATGATGGAAAGTACGTTTCGGGATGAGCTGATCTACCGTTATGATAAAGAAGGCAAGACGCCGGTAGGCGTGGTGTCCCACATGAATGTAGCGGATGAGAGGGTGACGGATTACACGGAGGGCGGCATCCGGGAGACGGGGTATCCGCTGGACGTTGGATTGACAGGGAGCGGCTTTTTTGTGATCCAGACGGCCAACGGTGTTCAGTATACAAGGAATGGTTCATTTAATTTGGATAATGACGGCTATCTGATTCTGCCGGGAGTCGGCCGTGTACAGGGGACGAACGGACCGATCCGGGTGACGACGGACTCTCTTGCGATCGATACGCAGGGACGGATTACAGATGAGGACAGCGGGCAGTACTTTGGGACGCTTCGAATTGTGGATTTTGCGGACTATAACCAACTGACGAAGGTGACAGGGGGGATGTTCGAGGCGGCAGCCCAGCCGCAGGCCGCAGGAAACGCAACCACTGTGACCCAGAGTTTTCTGGAGGACTCGAATGTGTCTATGGCGGAGGAGATGACCAGAATGATGAGCAGCCAGCGGGTGCTGCAGAGTTCCGCTCAGATACTGAGGATGTATGACCAGATGATCAGCCGGGTAACGACGCTTGGAAGTCCCACCTGATAAGTGCCTGAGCATCTTGTGATAGATAGATTCCCCTGCGAATGTGTGGTATGGTTTTTGCTGGCCGGGGAAGAGAGAATAAAGAGAGGAGAGATTTATGTATACGTCATTTTACACTGCCGCAAGGGGCGCCATGGAAGAGCAGAAGAAGATGGATGTCATTGCCAACAACTTTGCGAGCGTGAACAACTATGGTTATAAGCCCAAGTCAGCGGTATTCTCAGATTTGATGTATTATAACCTGAACAACTATACGGGGGAAGATACCCCGCTCAAGGCCGGCGTGGGAATTGCAATGGAGAAGACGAATACGAAGTTCGATCCGACTTCCCCTATGACAACGGGCGGAGAGTATGACTACTCGATTCTGGAAGAAGGGTTTTTCATGCTGCGGAGTCCTGTAACCAACGAGATTACCTATTCGAGAAACGGACATTTCAGCCTTTCACAAAGGGGAGACGTATTCTATCTGGTGAATGACAACGGGAATTTTGTTCTGGATGAAAACCGGAATCCGATCCTCGTGGGAGAGAACGGGGAAATGAGCGGAGAAATCGGGGTGTATGGTTTTGACATCCTGGACGGGATGCTCAGCAGCGGTAATAATGAATTTACACCACTTGCAAAGAACGGTGATCCTTATCTGATTCGTGACGCGGCGCTTGTAGACCATGCCCTGGAAATGTCCGGGGTGGATACGGCGGATGAGATCTCAAAGTTGATCGAGACGCAGAGAGCGTATTCCTATGCCCTGAAAATGGTGCAGACTTCCGATGAAGTCATGACCACGATCAATGGGTTGAGGTCGTAGTATTTTGGAGTATTGAAAGATAGCGAGGTAGACATATGGGAATTCAGAAGTATGAAGAAATGAACGCTTTGGCGATAGATATGCTCAGGGAGCTTGGAAGCATCGGCGGCGGCAACGCGGCAACAGCACTGTCAAGTATGCTGAATGCGAAGGTAAATATGGCACTTCCGGAAGTCAAGATCATGGGATTTAATCAGGCAATGCATCTCCTTGGACACCCGGAGGAATTGGTGGCGGCAATATTTGTGGAGATGTCAGGAGAAATGCACGGCGTAATGCTGTTTATACTGACGAAGGAATTTTCCGACGCGATTCTGGAGAAGATGCTTGGGAAGTCTTCTGCGGATTTTCTGGCATTGGAGGAGATTGATACTTCCGTATTGACAGAGATTGGGAATATTGTGATTTCTTCATATGTTACGGCGATGTCCTCGCTGTGTAATGTAGAGGTGGAGCTGTCTGTGCCTCAGTTTACCGTAAATATGCTGGGCGGCATCATGAGTGTTCCGATTGCGATGATGGGACAGCATTCAGACAGGATTATGATGATCACAGGAAAATTTAAAATTGACGGCAGGGCGCTGGACAGCAATATGCTTCTTCTGCCGGATGTGGAGTCATTAAATGTTCTTATGAAAAAACTGGGAGTGATTGATGGATGATCAAAAAGATATCAGTGGGGATTGCTGATATGAAGATTACAAGACAGGAGGGCGTATTGATCACATATGCCCTGGGCTCCTGTATCGGGATTTCTTTTTATGACCCGATGATCAAGCTGGGGGCGCTGCTTCATATCATGCTTCCGCAGAAACAGGGAACGGATACAAATGTATTTAAATTTGCTGATTCGGGAATTCCTGAGACCTTACGTAAGCTGCAGGCGTTTGGTGCCATGAAATCCCGGATGGTATGCAAGATTGCAGGCGGTGCGAAGATGTTCGAGATGAAGGGGCCGGGAGGGCTTGGGAACATCGGCGAGCGCAACGCCCAGATGGTAAAGATGGCCTTGATGAAGGAAGGGATCCGTGTGATGGGAGAGGACACGGGTGCAAATTACGCGAGGACAATGTTATTGGATGTAGGAAACGGAAAAGTATCTATACGGAGTGCAGGTAAGCCTGAGAAGTTTCTTTAGAATAAGTGTTTTAGTCGGCAGGAAGTTAATTTTAGCATTCATTCGGAATGTGATTCATTTCTCTGGTAACATAATAGTTTACAGGAAAAAAACGAAATGATTTCGAACTGTGAATCCGAAAGCGAATTGATTTTAGTTGATAAATTCAGGACGGAGCTGATTTTGTCTGATAGAATCGGAAATGCACCGATTTTAGCTGAATGTCCAGAAAGAACCTTATTTTAAGTGAAGAATGCGCCGATAAATATATATAGAATGCAAAGGAGTGAGTGTTTATGGCTGATACAGAGATTTTATTGGAATCAGGGACAAACGAAATTGAGATTATGCAGTTCACTATTTTTGGCGAACTGTATGGGATCAATGTAGCGAAGGTAAGGGAGATTATGATGGCGGATAAAGTGAAGCCGGTACCTCACTCCCATCCGGCGGTAGAAGGGATTTTCAAACCAAGGGAAACCCTGCTTACCGTGGTGAATTTGCCGAAGTACCTTACAGGGCAGAGCGGAGAGACCCATGACAGGGATCTTTTCATCATTACGAATTTTAATAAGATGAATATTGCTTTTAGGGTACATACGGTTGTGGGAATCAGCAGAATCTCATGGGAGGATATCCAGAAGCCGGATAAGACGCTTTCCAATGGAGATGAAGGAGTCGCAACCGGAATTGCCCAGTGTGCGGGCAGGCTGGTTACGATACTCGACTTTGAAAAGATCGTGACGGAGATTGCGCCGGAGACCGGCATCCAGATGGATGAGATCGACAGGCTGGGAGACAGGGAAGAACGTGACGAACATATCATTTTGGCCGAGGATTCCATCCTGCTGACGAAGATGATCAAGGATTCCCTTATGCGCGCAGGCTATGTAAACATTATGAATTTCAACAACGGCAAGGAGGCATGGGATTATCTGAACACGATCCGCAATGACTCTGATTTCCATGACAAAGCCGCCTTGATGATTACGGATATAGAGATGCCGGAGATGGACGGACACCGCCTGACGAAGCTGGTGAAAGAAGACGAAAAAATGACGAAGATGCCGATTATCATTTTTTCTTCCCTTATTAACGAGGAGATGTGGCGTAAAGGGAAACAGCTTGGCGCTGACGAGCAGCTGTCAAAGCCTGAGATTGGCCGTCTGGTTGAGGTCATGGATGAACTGTTGGCGCGGAAGGAGAAATAGTCAATGGATAATTGTGTAGTAAGGCAGGCGGTCAAGGATCTGAGGTCAGACACGATTATTGGATATGAGCTGATGATCCAGGAGGATGAGAACAGCCTGTATAATTCGAGTTCGGACAGTGTGGCTGCGAATGCGATGGTGGCTTTCCTGTCGGAGAATTCAAACCGTATTTTCAAAGACAAGCGGACATTTATGACATTTACACCTGCTTTGCTCTTTCGGAATACGCCGAAGATTTTTGACAAGGATAAGATTGTGATTCAGATAGAAGATAATATTGTCATTCATTCTTTGGCCACAATCCTGATTAGTAAATACCGGGATGCGGGGTATCATTTTGCAATCAATGATTTCCAGTTTACACCGAAGTATTTCAGCATGTTGGAGTACGTGGATTACATTAAGATCAATATCTCGGGGGATCTAAGTGAGACGCGGATGCGGTCTATCGCCAACGTTATTGATATGGCTCATGGATTCCAGAAGGAGTTCATTGCCACAGGAGTGAATACAAAGGAGACTTACGAATTTGCCAAAGAACTGGAAGCAGATTACGTGGAGGGGAATTATGTATCGGGGGCTACTGCGACAAAGGCCAGCAAGATGGATTTTATGCAGGGGAACCTGTACCAGTTGATTGTGGAGATTACGAAGGAAGAGCCGGATGTGGAGATATTGGAGGACATTATTATCCGGGATGCTTCTCTGACTTATGCGCTGCTTAAGATGGCTAATTCGGCTTATTTTGCGGTACATCATGAGACCACTTCGGTGCGGCAGGCTTTGGTCCGTGTGGGAATCAGCCAGTTAAAGCAGTGGATATACCTTCTAAGCTTTGAGAATAACGAGGGGAACCAGGATTCCTCCTCGGAGGAGATGCTCAAGACGTCGTTCCTGCGTGCGAATTTTGCTTCGCAGTTGGCAAAGAAGCTTAAAAAGTTGCCTATCACACCATCGGAGGCGTATCTGATGGGAATGTTCTCCACCCTGGAGTACATGATCGATGCGTCGATTGAAGAGATTCTTTACGAGATTCCGATTGTCAAGGAAGTAAAGGATGCGTTGATCTATCAGGAAGGTATGGCCGGAAAGCTGTATCAACTTGTCCTCCACTATGAACGGGCAGAATGGGCGGAGACGAAGGAGATTGCCGAAGAATTGGGGATTCATACCAATCAGCTTGCACAGATTTATATGGAATGTGTAGAAGAAGTGAACGATATATGGGATAATGTAGTGGGGCTTCGGGAAGAAGCGAACAGAGAGGCTTTAATCGCCGGCAAAGAGTGAGCGTAAGTTACAGGGAACTACTGTAAATAGTAAGGAATAGCAGTCAAAAGTAAAGTGTTATTGTAACCAGGGAGGTGGAGAATCATGGTAGGGGCTGTTTCTTTTCATCCTTATGTGAGCAGTTATCAGTACACAGGAAATTCGCGGATGCGCATGCAAACACAGGATACGCAGTCTCAGACCGGGCGTGCGGCATCAGCGCAGCCGGCAGTGGGGGATGCATCCACGTCGGCGCAGAAGGCAGGCAGCACGTCTTCCGTAATCGGGGCGCGAAGCCTTACGGCAGCAGGACATACGACAGGCATAGCCGGAGGTATGGCGATCGGACGTGCGGCGGATCCGGATACTCCGGTGGAGCCGGTTGACGCGGTTTCGAAGACCGAATCAAGCACGGCAGGGCGTGCGGATTATGGAATCCCGTTTATGCGGGCAGGAATGGATCCGGCAGAGTTGGCGGTACGTATGCGTATCGAATATACAGGCATGCCGCAGTCCGGGAAGCAAGACGGCCCGGCGGCAGAGATGAAACTTCCGGGAACGAAGTCTGAGAATGCAGAGGCTGTGGAACTGAACCTGCCGGGTACAAAGTCAGGGGATGCAGAAGCCGTGGAATTGAATCTTCCAGGAACCTCGGCAGACAAGGTGGCAGAGGCCGGACTTCCGGGTACTTCGTCCGAGGAAGAGCAGACGGCCGCCGCAGGGGACGATTCCGAAAAAAAGGCGCCGAAAGTGGCGGGAACAGGTGTAGAAGAGACCCAGAAGACGATGAATGACGCAGAATGCAAGACATGCAAGGAACGGAAATATCAGGATGGTTCTGACGACCCTGGCGTATCCTTCAAGACGCCTACACATATTGATCCGGGGCAGGCGTCATCAGCGGTGCGGGGACATGAACTGGAGCATGTGGTTCGTGAGCGTGCCCAGGCACAGAAGGAAGGACGGCGCGTGGTCAGCCAGTCCGTGACCATGCAGACAGGAATCTGCCCGGAATGCGGCAGAGTCTATACGGCCGGCGGAGTGACCAGGACGGTGACGGCGGCGGATACAAAGCCAAAGGAAGCGCCGAAGGATCCGAAGTGGATCTTGATGAATTCGGCAGCATAACGTATGAATTAACAGAATGACAGAAAAAGAACCTGCAGAAAACAGCGGGTTCTTTTTTGGTTGAAAGCAACAAGATTTGAGGGTGAAACCTAAAAAAGTGGGAAAGATTCCTAATTTCGAATTGCATTCCCCTGTCTAATGATGTATACTAACTATCACAGAGATATTTTTAAGTAGGAGTTTACCTAACGTGGAACAATGAAAGTTCCTGACTCTTTACTTCTAATTCTATTTTTTAAATCTAAATAGTAGTCAGAAATTTGTACGATGCCGAGGATTGGAGGATTCCGGCATTGTCTCCTTTGGAGGGAAAAGGGGAAAAGGATTCTTTCCTGACGTGCCGGACGGCACAGCCAACAAGCGAGTTATGTAGGCTGAGTCTTAAAATTATCTTCAAATTTTATAAGTTGAAGGTGAACAAAAGTGAAAGAAGAGAGGAAAAAACATTACAGACAGAAGCTGTTAATGTATTTTACGGTAGCTTTATGTTTGCTTTGCATGTTGGCGGGTTCATATTATTATGTGTTCTCGATACGGGAAAGTCTGATGGATCAGGCAATCGCCAATGTACTCGCAGTTACGGAACAGCAGCAGCAGGCTTTTGACAATTTTATTTCCGGAGACCGGGAGCGGCTGCATAGTTTTGTGATGGATTTTTCACAATGTGACTCGGAGAATGTGGACAGGATTCAGGAAAAACTGACGCTTTTTTCTGAGGTGGATGCAGTCTATTCCGTTGTGAATCTGGATACCGGCGAGTTTTATAATAATAAGTCGATGGACGTTTTCCGGATGAAAGAGGAAGAACTCGAGGAATACCGTGAGTTTTCGAAGAGCGGTATCCGGGATTCTTATATCGGCCTGTATACGGATACAAAGATGTTCGGGTATTATGAGTGTTTCGAGTTTGCAGACGGCGCCAGGGGGCTTTTCCAGAAAGGGTATGAATCAGCCAGAGTATCCAGGGAGTTTACGCTTTCATTTTATAATGATCAGGGATTTGCTTATATAGTAAGCCGCCAGGGAGAGATTTTGCTGCGGCCTTTTGTTAATACAGGAGATGAGTTTGGGGATGATATTTTTGAACTGATTGATTCCAGGCATAATCAGGAGGAGCAGCTGGCAGAATTTAAATCCGCGCTGGACAACCGGGAATCGGGCTCAGCGGTTTTTCATGATAAAAAGGGCGACCATGTTTTTTCTTATGTACCGGTAGAAAGTGTAGATGAATGGTATCTGGTGTCTATTGTGTCCAGAACTGCGATCATGAATGAGGCCAATGCGATCATCAGCAATTCTCAGATATTGCTGATTCTCGCGATTGTGGCGCTGGTGGTTCTTTCAACCTTTACCTTTTTTATGTGGAAGACCCGCAAGGATATTAAGAAAAAGGATAATGAAATTGATTATCAGGAACAGCTGTTTAATATCTTTTCCACCTATCTGTCGCAGAATACGGATGATACGTATCTGATGGTGAAAAAGAAGGAGCGTATTATTGAATATGCCAGCCCGAATTTTGAGCGGGTTTTGGGAATTTCAGAAGACGATGCAATGTCTGATCTGGAGATTTTAGACCATGCGGCACATGATCTGGACGGCCTGAAGCCGGGAGATGCCCTTGCCCCTGTGGAGATTGACAGGATTAATCCGCAGACCGGGGAGCATAAATGGTTTTTGGAGACGGTTTATTGTACGGCGATACAGGATGAGGAAAAGCTGGTGGTCTATATCTCAGATCGGACCGAGGAGAAGCAGACGCAGAATACGCTGACTGCGGCATTGGATGCGGCAGAGATTGCAAGTAAGGCAAAAAGTACCTTCCTAAGCAGTATGAGCCATGATATCCGTACTCCGATGAACGCCATTATGGGATTGGTGGCGCTCTTGAAGCAGGAAGCGGATAATCCGGATTATGTCAGGGAGTATGCCCAGAGAATTGACGGTGCAAGCCAGCACCTGCTGGGATTAATCAATGACGTGCTGGATATGAATAAAATTGAGAGCGGCAATGCCACTTTGAATGTTGCGGAGCTGAACCTTGCGGAGATTATTGACGAGCTGAATACGATCATCCGTTCACAGGTGAAGGCAAAAAATCAGGAATTCGAGATTTATACCACTTCTTTTACATATGAGCATCTCATCGGGGATAAGATGCGGATCAACCAGATATTGATCAACATCCTGTCGAATGCGGTGAAGTATACGCCGAAGGGCGGAAGGATTGAGATGAGTATATGTGAACTGCCGCCGATTATGGAGAATTACAGCAGGGTGCAGTTCAAAGTGAAGGATAACGGACAGGGAATGTCCGAGGATTACCAGAAGGTGATGTTCGATCCCTTTACCCGTGAGCAGAATACGGCGACGAATAAGATCCAGGGAACAGGACTTGGCATGGCAATTACCAAGAACCTGGTGGAACTTATGGGGGGAACACTGAATGTGGAGAGTAGGATAGGAGAGGGTACGACATTCAGTGTTGAGCTGGAACTTCGGATTCAGGATAAGGAAGATGATCTGGAGTTCTGGAGCAGGCATGGCGTGAAGAAGATGATTATTGCAGATGATGATGAAGAGATCTGCAGGAACATTGTTCTGGCAATGGCTGATACAGGAGTTCATGTAGATTATGTCACGAACGGAGCAGACGTGATCAGCACCATCCGTGATGCACGCAAGAAGGGAGAACCCTATGATCTGATTCTGTTGGATTGGATGATGCCGGAGATCAACGGTATGGAGACAGCGCGGATGATTCGGAGCAACTATTCGCATAAGATTCCGATCCTGCTCTTTACGGCCTATGACTGGGCGGATATTGAGCAGGAAGCGTTGGAGGTCGGTGTGAACCATTTCATGCAGAAACCGTTCTTTTTGTCCCGATTTAAGGAAGCCATTAAGCGGCTGATGCAAGGCGGGAATGAGAAGGATTCTGCGCAGGAAGAGGAAAGTATTGTCAAGGATAAGCATATTCTGGTTGTAGAGGATATAGAAGTCAACAGGCTGATTTTGTGCAAGATTCTGAATACCCGCGGCGCAACCTGCGATATTGCGGAGAATGGACAGGAGGCAGTGGATATCTTTAACGCATCCGAGCCGGGCAAATATGATATTATTCTCATGGATGTACAGATGCCTGTGCTGGACGGATATGGGGCTACGCGGGCCATACGTGCCGGAACGCATCCCTGCGCAAAGAAGATTCCAATCATAGCCATGACGGCGAATGCATTTGCAGATGATGTGCAGGCAGCGCTGGAGTCGGGGATGAATGCGCATGTTTCCAAGCCCATCGTACTGGCGCAGGTAGAAAGAACCATCCGGGAAGTGCTGGAGAGCCAGGGGGGCAACACAACCCCGGAGGACAGGGCAATAAAAACGGCATAGAGCAGCGTGAGATAAAATATACAGAATGGAGTTGTAATGAATGAAAGGTAAGGAAGAACTGGAAAAGCTGGGCGTAGATGTGGATGAAGGGCTGGACCGTGTGATGGGCGACGAGTCTCTGTATGAGATGATGCTGGGAATGTTTTTGGAAGCCGTGGAGGAGTCTTCGATTGAGCCGGGTGAGTTTGACGGCGCAGATCTGGACGGATTGATCCGAAAGGTACATGCACTAAAAGGCACGACGGGAAATCTGTCCCTTACTCCGCTTTTTGAAGGATATGTAGAGGTACTGGGACTTTTGCGCGGCGGCCAGCCGAAAGAGGCGAAAGCGGCGATGGAGAAGCTGATTCCTGTCCAGAAGGAAATTGTGGAGTGCATAAAACAAAATCAAGGTTGAAACTATAACTTACGAGGAGAATAGACCATGGCTCAAGATAGAAAACGGCTGTTGATTGTGGATGATACGAAGATAGACCGGATTGTCCTGAAAAGTATTTTAAACAATGACTTTGAAGTATTGGAAGCAAGCAGCGGAAATATGGCATTTGAGTATATTACCACAAGGAAGGATCAGCTTGACGTGATTCTTTTGGATTTGTCAATGCCGCATATTGACGGGTTTGACGTGCTGAAGTTTATGAAAGAGAAGGGGATAGACGATATTCCTGTTTTTATTGTCACTGCGGAACCTACCAGGGATAATGTGGAAAGAGCGCTGCAGTACAATGTAGGCGAGTTTATCGGAAAGCCTTTTGACAAGGACGATATACTCTGGCGGTTGAGATCCAGACTTGGAATTATCCCGGAGTATGACCTTCAGAAGGAGGATCTGACAGAGACGGGAAAATATATTTCTCATTTGGAAACGCTTTATAAAAATTATCTGATTAATTATGAGAGGAATGATACCCGCTGTAGGATTATGTCCGATCTGATGAAGATCATGCTGAATGCATACAGCAAATCCAACAGGAATTTGAAGCTGAATCAGGATAATATCAAGCTGATCAGCAAGGCGGCATACTTTTGCGATATCGGGGAAATCCTGATCCCGGATAAACAGATGCAGATTATGTCGGGGCAGGCAAGGAGTCAGGAACTACAGAAAAAGCATACCATATACGGCTCAAACCTGATCAAGCTGAACCGGTCGGCTCAGTGCAGATATTTTGTGGAGATCTGTTCCAGCATGTGCCTCCATCATCACGAACGCTTTGACGGAAAAGGGTATCCCTATGGAATTAAGGGGAAAAACAACTCCATCTATAATCAGATGTGCAGGGTCATTGATGAGTTCGAAGACAAGCGCTCAAAGTTCTATGGAGACAGTACCAAGCCAATTAAATTTGTAATCAGGCGGTTGGTGAATGATGACACCGGCATGGTAAGTAAAGAGGTGTATAATCTTTTAGAAGAGTGTGAGCCGCAGATTTTTAACTATTTCTTAAAGAGGAATGTCTGACGGCAGGCAGGGTAATGTGGAGAAGGGAAACATTTAAGTGACGAATCTTTTAGATGCTTTTTATGGTCTAATTACCTAATGGAGCGATAGAATGAAGCATTACAATATAAATCACCGGGATGAGACGGCTTCAAAAACAATTTTGATTATTGACGACGACCAGATTAACCGTAAGATTTTGGGAAAGATTTTTTCCGATACATATGAGATAAGGGAAGCGGAAAACGGAAATGTAGGAATGGCGCAGATCCTCAGTAACCGCGGAAGATTCTGTGCCATCCTCCTGGACGTCATTATGCCGGAGATGGACGGCATTGAAGTGCTGCGCCACTTGAAGAGCATGAAAATGCTGGATGAGACGCCGGTATTTCTGATTACGGCGGAGCAGCAGGTGGACGTGGTGAGGGAAGCCTATGAGCTTGGAGTAATGGATGTGCTTACCAAGCCGGTAACTTCTTATGTGGTGCGCCGACGGGTGGAGTCTGTGATCGAGCTGTATACGACCCGGAAGTATCTGCACAATGTGGTGGAGTCGCAGCAGGCCGAGCTGTTGATGCAGGCGGAGAAGATTATCCAGCTGAATCAGGGGATGATAGAGGCTTTGGCGACTGCGATCGAGTTTCGGAACGAGGAATCCGGAGGCCATGTAAACCGTATTTTTACTATCACGAAATATATGCTTGAGAATACGGAATTTGGAGATGGGCTGAACGAAGACCAGATTCATAATATTGCACTGGCATCGATCATGCATGATGTGGGAAAAATTACGATTCCGGATGCTATTTTGTCCAAACCGGGGAAGCTTACGGCAGAGGAATATGAGATCATGAAGACTCATACGACTCAGGGCGTGGCGCTTCTGGAAAGTATCTCACAGCTCAAGGACAGTGATATTTATGAGTATGCGTGTGATATTGCGCGGCATCATCATGAACGGTGGAACGGCAAGGGGTATCCGGATCATCTGCGGGGGGATGAAATCACGCCCTGGTCGCAGGTTGTTTCGCTTGCGGATGTGTATGATGCGTTGAGCTGTAAGCGTGTTTATAAGGCTGCATTTTCCAGGCATAAGGTGCTTGAGATGATCTGGGCCGGGCAGTGCGGCGTGTTCAATCCGCGTCTGCTGGACAGTTTCTTTTCTGTGGAGGAACATCTCAACGAGATGTACCGGCATCTGGCGGAAGCGGAAGGGGCCTAAAATACTCTCGGAATCTCTTTGTGCCTGAAGCGTGGGATGCGGAGAGTACACATAAGAAAGGGAAAAGGGATTTTGTGTGGATGGGCCTGCTGAGTGCGGGCTCATTTTTGTGGGGATGAAACCGTTACAGTCCGCGGCATGCCTCAGTGTGAGCCGGATCATGAAGACGGAAGTCTGCCGGCAGGATGCTTTCAATCCACGGCCGCTCAGACCGTAAATTGTAAGTAACGACGGAGGTTCATAGAATATAATTAAGTAGCATATTGAAGAATTGCATGGAATCAGTTATACTATCTTTAATAGAGGCAGGGATATTTTTTTGCCGGATAGTGTGTTAAGTCTGTTGGAAATGGTTTGTGGATGCCGGAGGATGGTATGAGAGAGCGGAAACCGGAAGAGCAGGATCAATGGAAGAAGGGGAAGGTACAGGGGAAGAAGGAGATGGAGTCTGCTGCGGGGGATGGAGCGGACAAAAGTCCCGAGGAAGGGGAGCGGGAATCGTTTTTATTTTTGCAGGAGACGATTAAACCGAAGGCGCTTACAAGAGACCAGGTTTTTATGCAGGTACTGAAGATGGCTGTGTACGGGCTGATTATCGGGATGTCTGCCTGCTGTGGTTTTTATGCCCTGAAACCCTGGGCAGAGCGTGCGTTTCAGGAGGAGACGCAGGAAGTGACGATCCCGGAGGACGAGGAGGAGATTGAGCCGGAACCGGAGCCGGAGGAGGAAGAGCCGGAACCTGTGATTCCGGAGCTGACAGCGGATAGTTATAAGGAAATTATGCAGAGTATGTATGTGATTGCGAAGGACGCGGATAGGAGCATTGCGTATATACGGGCAGCAGGGGGGGGAGGCCTGCTGGACGAAAAAGGTGCGCGCGGCGGAATTACAGGGCTGATCGTTGCGGATAACGGACAGAAGCTTTTGATTTTTGGAGATAATTCTGTGTGCAAGGATGCAGAGCAGTGGATTGCCGTATTTTCGGACGGCAGCAGGCATCCTGCGGTATTGGTGAAGCAGGACGGCAACCGTGGGCTGGCAGTATTTGGTGTGGAAAAAGCGTCCATTGAAGAAAATACGTGGGCTGCAATTCAGATTGCGGAACTTGGAAATTCCAATATTTCCGTCAGAGGGGATGTGGTGATTGCCGTTGGCGGGATGTTTGGATATGAGAACGGAGCGGGGTACGGGATCATCAGCTCCAAGGATCACAGCACCTATTATGCGGACGGCCAATGCAGCGTGATTGCCACGGATATTGCAGCGGTTCCAGGGGGGACCGGTGTGTTATTTAATCAGAAGGGGCAGGTTGTGGGGCTAATGAAAAGCGGGCTTTTGGGTGAGGCGGACGCAGGGCTTTCGAATGCACTGGCTATCTCGGATATGAAACCGGCCATGCAGCTTCTGCTGAATGAGGACAGCATTCCGTATGTGGGAATTTCGGGCACTACCGTGACGGATGAACTTTCAAAGGAACAGGGGATGCCCAAAGGGCTGTATGTGACGAATGTGCAGGCCGATTCGCCTGCTATGAAAGCGGGAATCCAGAACGGCGATGTGATTCAGGAAGTGAAGGGGAAGAAGGTGACCGGAACGGCTTCTTATGAAAAGGCGGTTTTGGAATGTAAGGCCGGGGACAGCGTGAAGATCAAAGGCCGACGGCTTGGAAATACTGGTTATGTGAGTGTGGATTTTACTGTGTCGACGGGAAGTATGGAGTGAGTGGATCGTCAGATTGCGGGAATGAATTTTGAAATCTTGAAAATATCAAAATTCTCGCAGTAAGGAATCTTAAAGTATGGATGAATGCTTTAGGGAGGCATAAAGAAGCATTCGAAAAGGAACTTGATGAAAGGTTGTAAGCGTGGCTTTTGTGTGCCTGATGCGGATCTGGCGGACATGGCCGCGATCAGAATGAAAGGGATCGTTCATGGCTGTTTATGCCGGGGTCGGCATGGCCACAAGAATGAGAAAAGTATAGAAAGAGGACAGATACGGATTATGAGATATATTAAGGATTTACATGAAGGTGAGACAATCAGGAATATTTATCTGTGCAAGGGGAAGCGTTCTGCAGAAACGAGGAACGGAAAGCCCTATGATAATCTGATACTGCAGGATAAGACGGGCAGCCTGGACGGGAAAGTCTGGGATCCCAATTCCCAGGGAATTGCGGACTATGAGGAGAAAGATTTTATCGAGGTGTACGGGGAGGTCATCAATTATAACAATAATCTCCAGCTGAATATCAAGCAGCTTCGGAGGGCGTCTAAAGGCGAATATGAACCTGCGGATTACCTTCCGGTTTCTGAAAAAAGTGTGGAGGGCATGTATAAAGAACTGATGTCCTATGTCAGCCGTATTTCTAATGATTATCTGCGGCAGGCGGTGGAGTATTACTTCGTGGAAAATGAGGAATTTATTAGGGCATTTCAGGCGCATTCTGCTGCCAAGACCGTGCATCACAGCTTTTCCGGCGGACTTTTGGAACATACGCTGAGCGTGGTTAATCTGTGCGATTATTTTGCACGGAATTATGAGATACTGAACTGGGATATGTTGATTGCCTCTGCAATCTGCCATGATATTGGAAAGGTGAAGGAACTGTCGGATTTCCCGGACAATGATTATACGGACGAGGGACAGCTGCTTGGCCATATTGTGATTGGGGCGGAGATGATTACGGAGGCAGTGCGTTCGATTCCGGGATTTCCGGAAACGCTGGCGATCGAGTGGAAGCATTGTATTCTGGCGCATCATGGGGAACTGGAATTTGGTTCGCCTAAAAAACCGGCTTTGGCGGAGGCATTGGCGCTCAATCTGGCTGACAATGCGGATGCGAAGATGCAGACACTGAAAGAGGTATTTAAAGAAAAGCCCGGAGCGGAGTGGCTGGGGTATAATCGGCTGTTTGAGTCGAATCTGCGCAGAACACTTGTGTAATTATTGGGAAGGGGCTCAGAATCACTTGTGCAGATGGCGCAGGATCTATTTCCACAGGCATGGGGAAGGAGGAGCCATAGTTGTGTGGTAGCTGATGGCGCTGAGGGCCGACGGCGCAGGTTTCGTGTGAGCCAAAACGGAGTGCAGGCCAATGACGGCTATGGAAACTTGGAGTGACTGGGTGTTTGGTCGTGAGGTAGAGGTATTTGTATGCAGAAAAATGAATCAGTGACAGTGGCGATCGAGGATATCGGGGTCAATGGAGAAGGTATAGGCAGAGTGAATGGCTATACCTTATTTATTAAGGACGCAATGATCGGAGATGTGGTGGAAGCGAGGGTGACGAAGGCGAAAAAGAACTACGGGTATGCAAGATTGCTGCATATCCTCTCTCCGTCTCAATACCGGGTGGAGCCGGTATGTGAGTTTGCCCGAAGGTGCGGCGGATGCCAGATTCAGGAAATGTCCTATGATCAGCAGCTGGAATTTAAGCAGAATAAGGTGCTGGGTAATCTGGAGCGGATTGGGGGTTTTTCGAGGGAACTGCTCGGGCAGGTCTTTGAGCCGATCATCGGGATGGAGGAACCGTTTCGATACCGGAATAAGGCGCAGTTTCCATTTGGGACAGATAAAATCGGTCATCCGGTCACAGGATTTTATGCGGGACGGACACATGATATTATTGCTAATACGGATTGTGCGTTGGGGGTTCAGGTGAACCGGGAAATTCTGGAAATAATTCTGGCATTTATGAAAAAGTACAGGGTTCCTTCTTACGATGAAAAGACAGGGGAAGGGCTGATTCGTCATGTCCTGATCCGATATGGATTTGCCACGGAGGAGATTATGGTGTGTTTTGTGGTCAACCGGGAGGGCGCGGGGACTTACGGCGCGGATTATTCGAGGGGCGTAGGGCATAAACTGAATCCGGGAAGGGCAGAGGAACATGATATATGGATTGTGCATCAGGAGATTCTGCTGGAGCAGTTGTCACGGATTCCGGGAATGACCAGCATCACGGTGTGCCCGAACACCAGACGGACCAATGTGATCATGGGAGAACGTTATGAAGTTCTCTGGGGACAGCCGTTTATTACGGATTATATCGGCAGTATCAAGTATCAGATTTCTCCGCTGTCATTTTATCAGGTCAATCCGGTGCAGACGGAGAAGTTATATGGATTGGCTTTGGAATATGCGGCTTTGAAAGGAACGGAGACTGTGTGGGATTTGTATTGTGGAATTGGGACAATCTCTCTTTTTTTGGCACAGAAGGCAGGAAGGGTTTATGGAGTGGAGATTGTGGCGCAAGCGGTGGAGGATGCCCGGCACAATGCAGAAATCAACGGGATTGCAAATGCGGAATTTTATGTGGGGAAAGCCGAAGAGGTACTCCCGGAGTATTATACGGGATATAATGGAGAGCATCCGGGGGAGCGGGCGCATGCGGATGTGATTGTGGTGGATCCGCCGCGGAAGGGGTGCGATACTGCTCTGTTGCGGACAATGGCGGAGATGCAGCCGGAGAGGATTGTGTATGTGAGTTGCGATTCTGCGACGCTGGCACGGGATTTGAAGTATTTGTGCGGGTGTGGTTATGAGGTGAAGAGGGGGAGGGTGGTGGATCAGTTTCCGATGAGTGTGCATGTGGAGACTATTGTGTTGATACAAAAGAAAACTTCGTAGAAATCCTTTATTTTAGGCACTTTGCGAAGCATTTCATGTTCACTTCGGAGGGTGAAAAAATCCGAAATAAGCACCTCAAAAACTACTTTGACGTTTCGGTGGTAGTCGATATCGGGTGTGGGAACACAAACGGAAAATAAAGGGTTTTGGCAATCAACGTGTCTATGTAGTGTCCACCTTGCTGATAAAAAGCGGACAACAGGCTCTTAGAAATTGAATGGGATAGGCGTATCATTAGAAATAGTGGTACGCTTATTTTTTGTCCGAATCGTACCTTTGATTGGTTTATTGTTTCTCTTTATAATGAAATCAAAAAAGGTTGGTGTTGATTATGAGAGAAAAGAAAAATCATTTGTATGTGGACAGTGGGGAACGGAGCATTTTGCTACATAGCCTTGTGGAGCTGAAGAATCAGCTCATACAGCAGGGCAGATATACAGACTGCGTTGACGAACTTATTTTTAAGGTTATCCATGCACCTATTAAAAAATTAAGAGTAGAACTGGCAGGGGGAAGTGATGTGCGATAAGGATTTTAAAGAACTGGTGAAGATAGCAGTAGAAAAATTGAAAGACGAATCCGTATTAAAACTGTTACGGGCTGATGCCAGTTATCAAAAAGATAGTAAGGATGAGGGATATGCGGAGGATGCCTTTAACCAGCTTGATTTGACGCAGGAACAAAGGGAAGTTTGCCAACATCTTATAGATTGCAGGGAAAAGCAGGATTTTGAATACGGCACTCATGCGTATATAGCAGGGCTGATGGATACATTTCGTATTATGGTGTATTGTTCCAAAAAAATGGGATACAGAGAGAATAAAGGAAGCCATATCATGTAAGAGCAGATAAGGCAGAGAATAAAACAGAATAGATTTTTACATAGCCGATTGGTGTAGTTTAGCAAATAAAACAGCCAGTCGGCTTTTTTTATTGCCATGAATCCTTTACATAGCCACCTTGACAAAGTGGCTAAATCTATGCGAAAGGAGGACGCACCCTATGTCAAATTGCAAAGTAATCGCTTTAACCAACCAGAAAGGCGGCGTTGGCAAGACCACCACGGCGGTCAATCTGGGCGTGGCTCTGGCACAGCAGGGCAAAAAAGTCCTGCTCATTGATGCCGATGCACAGGCAAATTTAACCATGTCGCTCGGTTACAGCCGACCAGACGACTTGCCCGACACGCTCTCGACCATCATGCAGGACATCATTGACGATAAACCCGTCGATGTTTCCAGAAGCATCCTGCACCATGACGAGGGCGTTGACCTGCTCCCGTCCAACATTGAACTGTCGGGGCTGGAAGTAAGGCTCATTAACGCCATAAGCCGTGAAAGCGTACTCAAAACCTGCATCAATGAAGTAAAAAAGAATTACGATACTGTCCTCATTGACTGTATGCCGAGCTTGGGGATGCTGACAATCAATGCGCTTGCGGCTGCTGACAGCGTGGTTATCCCGACACAGCCCCATTATCTTTCCGCCAAAGGCTTAGAGCTGTTGCTTCGCTCCGTATCGAAAGTCAAACGGCAAATCAACCCGCACCTGCGGATTGACGGCATCCTTATGACGATGGTAATGCCACGCACGAACATCTCTAAGGAAATCACGGCAACGGTTAAGAGTGCCTACGGGCAGAGGATTAAAGTATTTGACACGCAGATACCCCACTCCATCCGAGCCGTGGAAGCCACCGCAGAGGGAAAGAGCATTTTTGCCTACGACAAAGGCGGCAAGGTAGCCGCCGCTTACGAGCAGTTCGGAAAGGAGGTGGCAGAGCTTGGCGAGAAGCAGAGGAAGCAAAATCGAGCTGACCGCATACGATGACCTCTTTGAAACGGACGAGAGCCGTGCGGAAGCGAATCTAAGCAAAATAAGGGAAATCCCGATTGCGGAGATTGACGAGTTCCCAGACCACCCGTTCAAGGTCTTAATGGACGAGGACATGGAGCAGCTTGTGGACAGCGTAAGGCGGAGCGGCGTGATGACCCCTGCCACAGTTCGGCAGAAAGAGGACGGGCGGTATGAGCTTATCAGCGGTCACAGGCGGAAAAAGGCTTGCGAGCTTGCAGGGC
>CATKXE010000019.1 GCA_949840465.1 uncultured Lachnospiraceae bacterium
AATGCTCACCGCTTGGCAGGGACAGGCGGCAAGGCTCGCTAATAAAGAAATCACCCAGGAGGAATATGACCAGTGGCGGTATCAGTACCCGAAATTTGATACTTCACAGCACTGGGCGAAAGTTCCCTCTAAGGAATTAAGCGATGCCTTGGCTGAACAGTTCAAAGACCGATTAAAAGATTAAATAAATACCGAAATGATTGCCCACCGTGTTATAAAAACGATAAAACGCCCTTAGCCATGTGTTCCTACCCACAGCTAAGGGCGTTTCTAATATGGATTCGTTCAGAGCCAAGCGGAATTTAGACAATATATGCGATGAATGTTTACATTCAAGAGCATATATTGGCAAAAGTCCATTTGGCGGATACGCCACAACTGAGAAATATGTAATATTTCTCAGTATGGCTCTGAACATTGCCAGCCACTTTAAAATCATTCTTCTACCTGTAAACCATCAGACAACAAGAATAATGCCGCTGAAATGACTGTTATCAATTTGTTATCAAAAGACCTTTCCAAAGCCCGCAAACCCGCATAAACACTGGACTTACTAAACATTTTTGTTTACTCGAACTCAATCGTCCCCGGCGGCTTGCTCGTCATATCATAAAACACCCTGTTCACTCCTCTGACTTCATTAATAATCCTGCTCATCACTCTGTTCAGGATTTCATACGGCACATCCGCCGCTTCTGCTGTCATAAAATCAATCGTATTCACCGCCCTGAGAGCTACGGCATAATCATATGTTCTTTCGTCTCCCATCACGCCTACGCTACGCATGTTGGTCAATGCCGCAAAGTACTGACCCACTACTTTGTTCATTCCGGCTGCATCCATTTCCTCTCGGTAAATAGCATCTGCATCCTGTACAATCTTCACTTTTTCAGCGGTTACTTCGCCAATAATCCTGATGCCAAGCCCCGGTCCCGGGAAAGGCTGACGAAACACGAGTTTTTCCGAGATTCCCAACTCCACCCCGGCTTTCCTGACTTCATCTTTAAACAAATCCCGAAGCGGCTCAATAATCTCCTTAAAATCCACATAATCCGGCAATCCGCCGACATTGTGATGCGACTTAATCACGGCGGACTCACCGCCCAGGCCGCTTTCTACGACATCCGGGTAAATAGTTCCCTGTACAAGGAAATCAACGGCGCCGATTTTTTTTGCTTCTTCCTCAAATACCCGGATGAACTCTTCTCCGATAATCTTTCTCTTCTCTTCCGGTTCTTCAATTCCTGCAAGTTTTCTGTAAAATCTTTCCTGTGCGTTGACACGGATGAATTTGAGGTCATATGGCCCTTCCGGGCCGAATACGGCTTCCACTTCATCCCCCTCATTTTTACGAAGCAGCCCATGGTCAACAAATACACAGGTCAGTTGATTACCAATTGCTTTGGATAGCATCACTGCCGCTACAGAAGAATCTACTCCGCCAGAGAGGGCGCAAAGTACTTTTCCGCCTCCCACCTTCGCGCGGATTTCCTGGATTGAATTTTCCACAAAAGTATCCATCTTCCAGTCGCCTCTGCATGCACATATATTTTTTACAAAGTTATTAATCATCTTTGTCCCTTCTACCGTGTGCAGGACTTCGGGGTGAAATTGGATCGCATATAATTTTTTCGCTTCATTTTCTGCCGCTGCGGTAGGACAGCCCGCTGTATGTGCTGTGGTCTCGAATCCCGGCGCTACCTGGGAGATATAGTCAAAATGGCTCATCCAGCATACCGTCTTTTCAGATACATCTTGAAATACTTTGGAACTGGTCTTGTCAATGAATACTTCTGACTTCCCATATTCCCTGACATCCGCACGCTCTACCTTTCCGCCCAACTCAAGCATCATTAGCTGCGCGCCATAGCATAATCCTAAAATCGGAATCCCCAGTTCAAACAAATCCTTTGGGCAGGCTGCAGCGCCTTCCTCATAACAGCTATTTGGACCGCCAGTCAAAATAATTCCTTTGGGTTCCATATTTTTAATAGCTTCCAGATCTGTCCTATAAGAATAAATCTCACAATAGACATTACACTCACGGACACGCCTTGCCACAAGCTGGTTATACTGTCCGCCAAAATCCAATACGACGACTAATTCTCTTTTCAACGATATACCTCCTCTATTTGTTGCCTATTTGCGCAGCAAATGATTGCCTGCTGTATACAGCCACTGCACAGCAAATAATTGCCTGCCCGCCATCTGTATCATTTATACTCATAAGCATTAAAATCTGCGAAAATATGGAGTGTTCCCGTTTCTGGCAGCGGATACAGGCCCGTATCGCGGCTAATCTTACAGCCCGTGAGTATATTTCCCTACATTTCCTAAGAAATTAGGTTCTATTATAAAATAGCTTTTGTTTTTTTACAATGCCTTTTTCCCGTCAGGAATCGGCACAGAATATATAGAACACGTTTCTCCATGAGGTTCTTTCTGAACTTCGGGTATCTGTATATTTTGATAATTTACCAAAAGCCTTTATATTGACTTGGAAAAGCAAAATGAAATCAGCAGAATTACCCAAACATCAGAAAGCCTCCCATGATGCATAACAGACTCTAAAAATTCAGTCTTTTTTGTAGTCGCCGGACAGACATAACAACACGTCCATATGCTCCGTTGCTTCGCGGAAATAAACGACATAGCGATGTTTTGAAAAGGCTCTTGCCCGCAGGTATAAAAAAGAGTACTTTCTATGCATTTTTCTGAACCATGAAAAACCCCCCGGCGTATATCATACGCCGAGAGGTTTTTGATAAGACCCAAATACATTTTCAGAAAAGTAACCGCCGTGCCTGGCAACGGAAACAATCCCGCGGAGGGGTTCACAGGTTCCTCCGAAAACAGCACACCGGATGCGAGTTATCCGTAAAAATAGTACTATGAGGGGGGAGGGGTTGACTAAATTTTATGCTGCCATGTATTTGGAAATCTCCTGCCTTAGCTGATTACAATCATCACCGTACACACGCAGTTCGGCAACGTTGTTCAGCCCCAGATTCATGAGTCCGAGGAGCGACTTCGCATCTACGATAAGCCGGCCACGAATCATGTCCATCGCGATATCATATTTCTCTACAATACTTAAAAAATTCAAGATCTCTTCAGGATTTCTGAATGTCACGTTAAAACTATTCATTTCTCCGTTCTCCTTTAAAAGAATCTTTATCAGTATCTCCAAAATATTCTATCTCTATTCAGCATAATCATAATAACATACTTTTTTTTCACTGCAAGGTGGAAATTTCCCTAAAAAAGTGGAAAATTTTAATCTTTTAAAACGATCGGCAAGCCAAAGACCCCGCAGCAAGCTGCGGGGCCTCTGGTCTGCACTTCGTTTCGGTCGTTGCTGAACAAGCGCCGCTGGCACCTGGCAGCCCTCGCGGCAATCGCCAAACGGATATACAAAAACATGTACGCCTGGCATGTTGCTTCGCGGGAAATTTTTCTCCGTGATACCGCCCCTGTTCCGGCAATTTCGCGCAGAAAAACGGCTCTTTTAATCTGCCTCTTTCCGGTATTCCGTGGGAAGCATTCCCACTTCTTCTTTAAATACTTTGCTCATATATTTAGGATCAGAATACCCTGCCAATTCTGCAATCTGATTCATCTTCAGACTGGTATCCACCAACAGTTCTTTTACTTTTTCAATCCGGTATCTCCTGACGGTTTCCGTAAAAGTACTGCCCGTTTCTTTCTTAAACTGCGCGCTCAGATATTCCTCAGATACGAAAAGCTTCCTCGCCGTTTCTTCCAGCGTAATGCCCTGATTATAGTATTTACGGATCAGAAGCTTTGCCCTCTGCACCATATCACTGGCTGACTTTTCCTCCATCTCCGGCTCGGAATAATCAAGAATCGACATGAATTCCTTCATGGCCGCATTAATCTGTACCCAGCTGTACGCTGAGGCAATCCTCTGGAAAATATTCTGGATCTGCAGTTCTGATTCTTCTTTCTTTTCCTTTTGGGTGCTGATCAGACTCCAGTTAAACCTGATCATGTTTTCTTTGATTTGGGAAGGAAGATGGGGTTCCTGAACCAGATAGGCATAAAGCTTTTCATAACAGGAAATCACGCTCTTCCAATCCTTTTCTCTCAGCGCCTGCTTTGCCCTGTCCTCCAGTTCCAGCGGATACTTGACAGGCACGATCTGCTGCCTCTGGATCTCTGCCCTGTGGATCAAATCCCTGTCCGAAAACCAGAGATTCCACTCCATTTCCTTCTGCATCTCCCGCAGGGCCTTCGACGCATCCAAAAGCCGTTTCAGGCTCCTCCATACACAGATCACCGGCTTTTCCAGATTACTGCACAACATGGGAACGACCGATTTTTCAAAGAAGGTGCGCTGAGATTCACCCGCATGCTGCCGGTACAAGATCATCAGAAGCATATGCCAGCCTTTGATCTCCCGGATGTTCGCCGAGAATTTTACTGTGTGCTCCGCCACATGTTCCAAAAGCTTCTTTGCCGCCGCGCTCTGTGCCTCATACCCGTCTCCCAGCCATATGAGGAACAGCTCCGCAGGCTGCTCTACCGTAAATCCATACTTTTCATATGTCTGTGTGTTGAAATATTCGTCCGGTTCCAGTTGTCCGTTGATACACCCAAGGAATATATTCTCCAGTGAAAATCCATATTCCCTGTGCTTCTCCTTGAGAATCTTCTCTTCCACCTGCTCCAGGGCTTTTTTTAGTTCCCCGATCTTCAAAGGCTTTAACAGGTAGCTGACGATCCCCAGTTCAATGGCTTCTCTGGCATATTCAAATTCCGAATAGGCGGAAAGCACCACGATCCTGCACCCTACATTCTCCTCCTTCAGCTTCCGGATCATGGTAAGTCCGTCCATATCCGGCATCCGAATATCTACAATGATCAGATCCGGCCTTTCCCGGCAGATCAATTCAAAACCACTCTGTCCATTCTCTGCTTTTCCTACCACCTCATACTTTGGGTTAATCTGATGCAGAAGCCTTACCATTCCTGAACGTATGTGTGCTTCATCCTCTACTATTACGATTCGCATGTTCCCCCTCCTTACAGCATGCGCATAAAACCGGATACCCGCGGATCCGGCCGACACAAAACGGCACAGCCTGTGTTCTGCGCACAGATATCATTCTAATTGTAATTCACCTTTGTCCACTGTGGGATAAGCAAATGTATCCTCGTATAATCCTCCGGCACGCTCTCAAAATATACGACGGCCTCCTCACCATAGTATAATTTTAAGCGCTTTCGGACATTGGCAATACCGATATGCTCCCCCATATCCGACCCATCGTCATTCAGCTTTCGAAGAAGATTCTCGTCTATCCCTTCGCCGTTATCCTCAATAGTAATATGAATCTGACCGGCAGACAGTCCTGCCCCTACTATAATGACATGATCATCCTTCTTCTTCAAAAAGGCGTATTTGAACGCATTCTCTATAAAAGGCTGAAGCAGGAGCTTATGGATCTCCATCTCCATCATATCCTCCGGGACTTCCAGTTCCAGCTTCGTCCTCTTATTCATCTCTACATTCTGCAGGCGGATATAGTGTTCCAGCCATTCAAACTCTGTACGCAGCGTCGTCATGCCTCCTGTATTCTTCGCGGCATACCGTAAAATATCCCCCAGCAGCCCAAGCATCTCGCTGATCTCGTACTGCTCTTCCTCGATCGCTTTCCAGTTGATAATATCCAGAGTATTATACAGGAAATGCGGGGTAATCTGTGCTTCTAACGCTGACATCTCCGCATACTTTTGCTTCATGGATGCTTTTTTGCCCTCCTCCACCTGGCTCTCTATATGTATGACCATGTCGTTAAATCCCTGCTCGATCCTGCGTATCTGAGGATGAAGGCGCCGGGGTCTGGAAACCCGAACAGAGTAATCCCCTTTTCCCACGCGCCCCATAGCCTCAACATAGCTATCCACCATCTTCTGATACGGCCTGACCGATAAAAGCGTCAGGGCAAGAATCATAAGCATGGAAATTATTGCGGCAGTTCCCAAACCAATGTATCGAATCCGTACAGAATTGTGATAGGGTTCCATAGATTGAATGTTGCAGATTGTGAAATCGCCCGTATTGCTTGGTCGGCACGTATACTGATTTTTTTCCGGCTCCATGAGCTTCCCATAATCCTGGCCAATATCCTGCTTCTCGCTGGCGCTGAGAACCGTGCTTCCGTCCAACAGATAGCCCTGCCTGTCCGTACCGAAATTCAATGCCCTGCAAATCTCGTCTTCATTGATATTAATGGCTGCAACAGCCTGATTCCGGCTGCCGTTGCTATCCATATTCCGTGCAATCTGAAAAATATAAACTTTCTTTTCCCGGCCCGTGACCGGCCTGGAAATCCCCCTGTACAGATCTCCATCCTCTACTTTGGGAATCCCTGTCTCCTCTATCCATGAACTTTTTACAGAAGAAGAATTCAGTTCGTCATAAAAAACATTCCTTCCGTCCGCAAGAGAGATCATGATCCCTTCAATCCCCTCATGACGGCCGCAGATATTGCCCAGCTCATGCTGCAGCGTTATCATGTTCCCGCTCAAAGCGTCGCCTTCTGCACTGACTGATTCTACCAGTTCGAGAATTTCCCGGTCTTCGCAAAGATCATATAAAATCGCAGCATATTTTTCCAATACCGTATCCAACACCTGACTGGATATACTTAGATTACTGTTGATCCGTTCATCCAGATACCGCTTCTCGGTTCTGGTCAAATAAACCTGTGTAATTGTAAAAAAAACAAAAATCGGAATCAACGCCACTGTCAAAAAACGAATCGGCAGGCTGTTGGACACCTTGCTTTTCATGATTATTCCTTCCTTCTGTATTTGCAGCCTGAAGCTGTGGGCTGCAGAAAATGATAATTCCCGCGAAATAACGGCCGAAACGTGATGCAGGCCAAATACCCCGCAGGTTGCTGTGCTGGAAATTTGATGCCCCGTTAACTGGCTGCCAGGTCATTGACTGCCCCCGGCTTTTGAAAAAGCCGAAGGACTGCCAGAGCGTCAGCGCAACTCATTGATATCTTTCTGGCTTGTCTTTTTCTCCGATTGCATTTAGTACTTATAAAATTTATCAGCGTATACCGTCCATTCGTATGAACCGGCGGCAAACTGTTTTTATGGTTATAGTATAGCATATTTTTACACCCCTGAGGCACTGAATTACGATTTTGTGTCATACATATTATGGGCAAAACGGTATGTTTTCCCTATATATAAATTCACATTTTCCGCTGTTTTCGACCCATAAAAAAGCTTTTTAATTTTCCCTTTTTTTCCATTTTTAAATATACCAAAATGCGTGTTAATGCGCCCAAAATGCATAAAAACAAAAAAAAGCCCTGCGGCTTACGCAGGGCGTCTGTACGGATAAAAATTATTTTTACAGGGAAATTTATCCCACAATTTTTGGGGATATATACAACCTTTTCTGTTTTTTATTCTTGCGTATTTCTAAAAATTCATTTACAATTTTAATCCTTTTTTATGCCATAAGTACTTCTTCCGCAATATTCCGCGAATGGTCTGAAATACGCTCCAGACATACCAGGGCATCCAGATATACGATTCCGGCATCCGTGTTGCACTGGTTGTTGGCCAGACGTTTCATATGGGCGGAACGAAGCTGGATTTCCAAATCATCAGCCTGGCTTTCTTTTTCAATCACCTTCAGCGCCTTTTCTTTGTCCCTTTCCGCAAATGCCTCCACCGCATACCGGAAACTGTCGAAACAAACCTGAATCATCTCTTTCATCTCAGCTGTGCCTGTTTCTGTGAATGATGCCTTATGCTCTGTAAGCGTCTCTGCAAATTCGGAAATATTTTCACAGTAATCACTGATTCTTTCCATATCCGACAATATCTGCAGCAGGCTTGCCATATGCTGATGCTCCTTTTCATTGAGAGCCAGAGAACTCAGCCTGATGACATAATTCGTAATTCCGCTGCACAGCCCGTCCACCGTATTTTCCTCTTCTTTGATCTCCAGAATTTTCTGGTAATCCTTGGAAAACATTACATCCTTCGCTTTTTCCGTGGTTCTGACCACAATATTTCCCATACGTGCAATCTCACTGACCGTAGACTGCACGGCAATCCCGGGAGTTTCCAGCATACGGTCATCCAGAAGCACTTTGCTTTCGTCCTCTGTCCTGTGGTCTTCCTTCTGAAGCTTTTGGGCCAGTTTGATGATCAGGTCTGAAACCGGGAACAGAAGAACCGTGGTTCCCACGTTGAAAACAGTATGCACTGTACTGATTTCAGTCTGTGTAATCATCCCCGTCCCCGCTGACGGAAAGACCAGCTTAAACAGTATGATTGCAATAATACTGAAAATAACCGTACCGATGATATTAAAGAGCAGGTGCATCACTGCAGCAGTCTTCGCTGTTTTTTTCGCACCGATACTGGACATGATCGCAGTCACGCAGGTACCGATATTCTGTCCCATAATAATGTAGACCGCCGCATTAAACGGGACAAGCCCGGCGGCGGAAAGGCTCTGCAGGATTCCCACCGAAGCCGAAGAACTCTGGATGACCGCGGTCACCGCCGCGCCTGCAACAATCCCCAGGAAAGGATTGTGCCCCAGCGTCACAAACATACTCCGGAAAACCTCTGATTTCTGCAGAGGAGCAACCGATGTGGACATGGTAGTGATTCCCACAAACAATAATCCAAATCCAATGATAATACTGGAAATATCTCTGGAAGAACGTCTGGTTCCCGTAAGCATGACAATCACTCCCAGCATAATCGCAATGGGAGCCAGATTACCCGGGCTTAAAAACTTCGCCCACTCCACACTGGATACCAGCCATCCGGTGACCGTCGTACCGATATTAGCGCCCATGATCACTCCCATTGCCTGACTCAGATTCATGATCCCGGCATTGACAAAACCGACCACCATAACTGACGTAGCGGAGGAACTTTGAATGACCGCTGTAATGAGCGCCCCCAGAAGTACACCCAAAAATTTATTCCTCGTCAAAGCTTCCAGCATATCTTTCATTTTACTTCCGGCTGCATTCTCAAGCCCCTGCGCCATAATCTGCATCCCGTAGATGAACATTCCCAGCCCCCCGATAAAGGGGATGATAATGCCTGTGTAATCCATAGCCATTCTCCTCCTGCCCCGGATAAACCGGGAAGTACTTTCGTGAAATTTTGCTTTTCCGGCAACCCTGATCGGCATTTTTACTTTCAGAACTGCCGGGCTCTACAAAATATCATTTCTCAATCATTCCTTTTTAACGATACCATTATCTTCTGGAAAAATCAACCAAATCTTTATTCCTGCGAAGCAACCAGCCAGGTGGACCAGTTTTTGTATGTCCGTTTGGCCACTGCCGCGAAGGTTGCCAAGTGCCGGCGGCAGATGTTCAGCAACGACCGAAACGCAGTGCTGTACGAATACCTACTTCTTCATCCTCGGTTCAAAGGCAAGGGATGCAAGATATCCAAATACGAGCGCTGCCGAGATTCCTACGGCGCTGGCCTTAAACCCGCCCTGAAAAATCCCAAGGAACCCTCCCTGGTCCACCGCTTCTTTTACACCCTGCCACAGGACATTCCCAAATCCCAGAAGCGGGACGCTCGCCCCTGCCCCCGCAAAGTCCTGAAACGGTTTATAAAGGTTGCAGAACCCCAGGACCGCGCCGCCGCACACCAATAGTACCATGACGCGGCCGGGCATCAGTTTCGTACGGTCCAGTAAAATCTGTACAAGGGCACAGATAAGCCCCCCTATTAAAAATGCTTTTACATAATCCATTTGCCTTCCTCCTTCATCATATTGTGACACCCCCTCACTTTCGTCCAGGGGCATGCGGGCGTTCCTCTAATTCACATGTTCCAGTACGATTGCATGGGCTATTCCGGGAATGCTGGCGCCCTCGTTAAAGCTGACCGTAGAGAGCAGCGCCCCCGTAGGAACGAAGAGTACCCGCTTCCACTCTCCTTTTCGGATTTTCGGCAGGATATAGGAGGACAGCGTAACGGCCGCGCAGCCGCATCCGCTTCCCCCGGCATGGGTATCCTGCGTCTTCTGGTCAAAAATTACCATTCCGCAGTCCATGTGCTGCACCCGGATATCATATCCTTTTTCCTGCAT
This sequence comes from uncultured Lachnospiraceae bacterium, assembly GCA_949840465.1. Lineage (GTDB taxonomy): Bacteria > Bacillota > Clostridia > Lachnospirales > Lachnospiraceae > Schaedlerella. Next base: position 10,130 of record CATKXE010000019.1, read on the forward strand.
CAGGTCAAACAGAATCTCCTGTCCCACATACCCCAGATCGCCGGTAATGATCCTGTCATAATCCCCTGCGCTTCTCTCAAAATCCTTCAGATTCCGTATGATCGTATCCATGGCCGCCGGAGCCATACAGGCTCCCATATTCTGAGAATCTTTCAGTCCATAGTCCACGATTTTCCCCACTGTAACGCCGGAAATCCGCACATGGGTCTTTTCGGTTCCCACAAGGAACGCCCCGCTTCCCGTCACGGTCCAGTGGGCGCACAGCGGACGCTGGTTGGCATAGCCCAGTGGAAAACGGAATTCCTTCTCCGCGCTTCCAAAATGGCTGGAGGTGACGGCCAGCATATAATCCCCATAGCCCGCCGCCACGCTCATGGCGCTTAAAGCCAGCGCTTCCCCGGAAGTCGAACAGGCTCCATACAGGCCGAATAACGGAATCTGCAGGGATTCCACTCCCATGGATGTGGCAACCCCCTGCCGGAGCAGGTCGCCTCCGAACAGGAAGCGCACTTCCTCCGGCCTGATATGGGCTTTGCCCAGAGCAAGCACACAGGCTTCTTTCTGCATATTGCTCTCCGCTTCCTCCCATGTTTTTGCCCCAAACAGGTCGTCCTGATTGGTCATATCAATGAATTTTCCAAGAGGTCCCCGGGCCTCTTTACTTCCTGCGACGGAACCGCTGCTGACCACATACGGGGACTCTTCGAAACTGATGCTCTGAGCCCCTCTGATCTTACTTTTTTCCCGGTTTTTTCGTTCCCTGTCTGATCTTTGTTCCACACAAATTCCCCATTTCTAATCCTATTTTCAAATTTATACTCACTGCCAGTCTGCCAAACTATATTTCCAGGCAGGTTTCGGCAAGGGTTCCTGTCTGTGAGTATCCTTTTTAGAGAATAGTATGAGGGTATCCGCCGGATTTTATACATGTTTTCTACAGCAGACCCTATGAACCGCTGTGAATACAAGCCGCAGAAAAAGTCTTGCTGAAGCGTTCAACTTAGATAAGCCTGCTACATTTTCATGGGAAATCCGTATAAGACAACCGATTTTCCAGATACTATACTCACGGGCTTTGCAATCCGCCAGAATAGGAAGTGTTGAATATGTAGCGTTCCCTTTTACGGCAACTGTTTCAAGCCGGCAAGCGGCAAATCTTACAGCTCGTGACTATAATAACTGAGGTGATAATCATGGATAAAACAACAAAAATGAAACAGGAAAAACAATATGAATCCTATGTCAAACAAAAGACGCCTGTTCACAATATCTGGCTGAATATGGGCAAGGCTTTTGTAACCGGCGGGATCATCTGCACCATCGGGCAGCTGATCTATAATTACTGCCAGCTGAGAGATTTTTCGAAGGATTCCAGCAGCGGGTGGACGTCTCTCCTGTTGATCCTTTTAAGCATCATACTGACAGGCATGAACGTATATCCGAAAATCGCGAAATGGGGAGGGGCCGGAGCCCTGGTACCGATCACCGGCTTTGCAAATTCCGTAGCCGCCCCGGCCATTGAATACAAAAAAGAAGGCCAGGTATTCGGAATCGGCTGCAAAATCTTCACGATCGCAGGTCCCGTCATATTATACGGAATCTTTACCACATGGATCCTTGGGTTTTTGTACTGGCTTTGGGGGATCATGTAGGAAAATGTACAGGTCAAAGACCTGGCGGCAGAGCCAGATGGACATACAAAAACAGGTTCTCCCGGCTCCCTGCTTTACGGAAATAAACGGAACAGGTTGCGCAGGATATTTCTCCCACGTTTCCTAAAAGAACTGCCGCGGGATTTTTCCGCGGCAGTTCTTTACCAACGCCTGATCAGATAGATCAGCGCGCCGATGCCCCGCCCCAGAGCCATGCTTATGATAAACACAGCGGTGCAGCGGACGATTTTAAGCCTTCGTATAAAAATCGGAAATACATTCAGCACCTCCGCAAGCGCCATAGCCCAGCAGCCTACAAAAATTCCGGCCAGCAGCCCGAATACAGGGAGCAAAAATCCCAGATACCCCATTCTGGGCTGGAAAACGGACAGAAGGTTGCCCGCCACGCCGCCCAATGCGGCGCAATCCTCGTACAGCAGGATCTTGTCCGCAGTGTGGGTCCTGTCTGCAAAATCCGCGATCACACCCAATTCCACGATGAGCGCAAAGAGCCCGCCTGCAATGACAACTCCGGAGCTAAGGCCGATGACTGCCAGCAGAATCTGCTTTCCCAACATCCATCTCCGCCCCCTTCCTCGATGCATTTTCTACCAGAGTGGTCTGGATGTCATTTTCATAGACGCGCATCTGCACCTCTAAAGGCGTAGGATCCACGGTAAAGCGTTTTTTTCCAAAATGGTTGAAAAAAAACAGAATCCCGATCGTGATCCCCACGGAATAGCTGACCTCCATGATGGTAAATCCGTCGGATTTGGAGCCCATTACAAATTCATACACCTGCGAAAACAGGTCGGACACTGACGCGTCGTTGTTGAAGGCCATGATTGCAAACGCAGAGCCCGCAAATGTGAGCAGAGCCACAAAAAATGCTTTTACCGCATGCGCAAACATCCCGGATGTCTTCTGATCCTCATACGTGACAATGATATCTGTCTCTCCCATATTCTGGATATCCAGCCCCGGATACTGCTCATGGATGCAGGCTATGATCTTCAGGATAGAAATCACATAGCGGTGTTTTCCTTCCTCCGGGATCTTTAAAATTTTCAACACCTTCAGCTTGGGTACGACATTTTTATTGCTGCATTCCAATGAAATGATATCTCCCAGAGTGACGTCTCTTTTCGTCACCTCCACATCCCTTTCTCCTTTGATATAGACCGTATCCTGATTAGCAGACATAATACTCTGCCCCCGGCTTTCGGATCAATGTCCCCTCGCTTCCGGGAATCTTATCCGTACTGCTGTAGTAGTAATAGAAAATACCTGTAGCCACAGCCGCTAAGACAATGCTCATCAGGCACAGCCGTATCTTTCTTCTTCCCTCTTCCATTTCAGCCACCTGTCCTTTCTTTTCCTGCATAGATGAAACCTTTGCCTGCGCGTTTCCACAGGATACAGGCAGGCTGTATCGGTTCTCCATACATTTTTTTATAAGGATAGTATCTAAAAACAGAGGAAAAATATACGCATATTTTTATATCCGCAAATTTAAAACGAGCCTTCCCGCCGCAGCGCCTCCATGATCTTCTTCTCCATTCTGGACACCTGTACCTGCGAGATCCCCATGATCTTTCCCACTGCCGACTGCGTCTGGTTCTGAAAATAGCGCATATAGATAAGCTGCCGCTCCTCTTTGTCCAACGTATCCAAAAGCTGCTGCAGCAGCATATGATCCAATATCTTCTCTTCCCTTCGCTCTTTTTCCTCCAGCTTGTCCATCAGGCGGATTTCATTGCCCTCTTTCTGATGGATCGGTTTATAAATGGATTCCACCTCCCCGCCTGCCTCCATTGCCTGGACAATCTCCTCTTTTTCGACATGCAGGGTTTGTGAAAGTTCCTCAATGGTGGGTTCCCGCCCCTGCTTAGAAGTCAGGAGTTCTCTCGCCTGCAGGATCTTATAAGCCAGTTCCTTTAAAGAACGGCTCACCTTAATCATGCCGTCGTCCCGCAGAAAGCGCTTGATTTCCCCTGAAATCATGGGCACTGCATAAGTGGAAAAACGGACGTCATAGGACAGGTCAAACTTATCGATTGCTTTCAGGAGCCCGATACTTCCAATCTGAAACAAATCCTCCGGTTCTGTCCCCCTCCCGTAAAACCGTTTTACCACGCACCAGATCAACCCTACATTTTCCTTCACCAGCTGTTCCCTTGCTTCTTTATCCCCCGTGTGAGCCTTTTGTATCAAAGCGATTGTGTGGTCCATAGGCTTCTTCCTTTTCCGATTGTTTTCTCCATCCTGACCGTGGTTCCCTGGCCCGGGACAGATTCCACTTCCACCTTATCCATAAACGCTTCCATAAACGCGAACCCCATGCCGGAACGATCCAGCTCCGGCTTTGTCGTATACATGGGCAGCATGGCCTGCTCCACATCTTCGATCCCTTTTCCTGTGTCCTTCACGGTCACGATGAAGACCCCTTTGTCAATCCTGCATTTTACGGAAATTTTATGTATCTCCTGCTCATAGCCATGAATGATGGAATTGGTGACCGCCTCCGATACAGCCGTTTTCACGTCCGCCACTTCCTCCACCGTGGGGTTTAGCTGTGTCATGAATGAGGCCACGGCTACCCTGGCAAAACCTTCGTTCGAAGAATAACTGTCAAATATGACTTCCATTTCATTTGTGTCTCTCATTTTCCATCCTCCTCATAAATCTGCATTATTTTTGTCACTCCTGACATCGTCAAAATCTTTTTAATCCTGGCGTTGGCGTGTACTCCCCATACCTCGCCTCCGATCAGATGGACCAGACGGTATCTTCCCATCACGGCTCCGATCCCCGAACTGTCCATAAATTCAGTCTCTGCAAAATCAAAAATCACATATTTAATATGATTCCGCTCAATGACGGCATCCGCGTCCTTTCGTATCTCTTCCGCCCTGTGGTGGTCCACCTCTTTGGGCAAAAAAATGGTAAGGCAGTTTTCCTCTACCTGAAATTTCATCCATACTCCTCCTCGCCTTATTTAGTCTGAAACAACGTATGTCCCCCGCAGTAAGCCGCAGGGTCTTTAGCCCTCGCGGCAGCCGCCGAAAACAGACATGCCAGCATGTCCGCCTGGCTCCTTGCTTTGCAGGAATAAAAAAGGACGTGCATATTGACACATCCTTTTCATTCGTACCGCTGTCTATTCCTCTGCATTTTCTGTGGAGGCCACGGCGATGGCTTCCAGTTTTTCTTTTGCCTCGGCTGCATTATCGCCGTCCGGGAACAATTCGTTGACCCGTTTAAAATACGTGGTGGCTGCCTCTGAGTCCCCATTTTCCAGATAAGCATTCCCCAGCGCTAAAAGCGCGCCGCCGTCGTCATAGGACTCATCCATCCTGACGACCTGCAGGAGACTTTCAATGGCAGTCTCATAATTCGCCACATGAAACGAAGCAATACCAGAATCATATTTTGTGGAACAGGCCACAGGATAAACACTTTCTGCCAGGCTGTCAAATTCCGTCTGGCCGCCTTCCCCAAGGGACGCCCTGTTGATATTGAGAAGCGTATCCGCCACCATATCCTCAGAATAATTTCCTGAATTGTACTGCTCCAAAGCCAGCATCAAATTTTCGTAACTGTCCGCAGTCACCGCCGCAGTCTGCACTGCCTCTTCAGAATCCGCGCTGTCCGCACGGTAACCGTCCAGCGTCCTGGTCAGCGCGCTGATCTGCGCCTCCATGGCATTGATCCGCTGGCTGTATTCAATGGTCTCTTTATTCCGCTTGTCCGTCTTGGACTCGTCTACCGCAGGCACGATCAAAAACCAGACGATGGCGGCGCCGATCGCCGCGCCCAATACGATGTTCATGACGGTAAACCTGCCCGCCAGTTCCCTGACCATACGGTGTGCGGGCTGGATAATCGTCTCATTGCCCAGACTGTACTCTATCGTCTCTTTCTTTTTTTTCTTCCTTTTTGTCCCCTTATTTTCCCGTTTTTTCGCTTTTTTTCCCCGAACCTGCGCAAGCTCATGCATATAGCGCAGAGTGGTCTCATTGGTCGTATCCAGCTTTCTTGCAGCCGCAAGCGTCTGCCGCGCCTTTGCGTTCTGCTTTGTATGCAGATAAAGCAGCGCCAGGAGCTGATGGGCTTTTAAAAATGTGGGATGGGAGGCGGTTACCTTTTTCAGCTGGATGATTGCCATATCCTCATTCTGCCGGCAGGAAATCAGGCATTGATTATACCGCTTAACCGCCTGATTGATTACCTCCAGCTCTCTGGCAGAATTTTGTATGCTCCGGATATATCCATTGGCAATATTATCCCGCGGACGCAGATTCTTACTGATGATCCACTCAATCAGCGCCTCCACGACTTCGCCTCTGCCGTAATAGACAAGGCCCAGGAGGTTGCGCGCCGTAATATTGTCCCTGTTATACTGCAGGCTCCGCCGAAGCGACTGGACTGCCCCGGAAAGATCGCGTATCCGGGCTTTTGACAGGCCGTCATTGTACCATGCGTTTGACTGGCGGATGATTTTTTTCGTATAGTCCATCAAACTTCACCATTTTCTTTCCTATTTCTTCTGCTCCATAACCTGCTTTAACAGATCTGACACATCCGACAGATCTTCCTGGTAAACAGCGTCCTCGATGTCCTCAACTTCCAGGCTCGGTTTGAATTTCTTCAGTTCTTCTTCAAAATTTAACATATGATCAGCCTTCCTTTATTCCTGCTTCGGGGTCTTTGACTGCCATCGCTTTGAGCATACCGGCCAGATAAAGGGATCCTGCACAATAGATGTTTTGTCCCTCCTGATGTTTCCGCACATACTCCCATGCATCGGGCAGAGACTTACGGACCAGTACGGGACGTTCTGTGTATCGGGCAAATATCTCTGCCAGACTCTCTGCGTCTGCCGCCCGTCTGTCCGGAATCTGTGTCACCATATAATACGCCGCATCCAGATTCCTGCAGAGGCAGGCCGCCATCTTCTCATAATCCTTATCCCCCATCGCGGCGAACAGAACCGCCATCCTGTGGTTCCCCCGCGCCTTCACGCTCTCTGTAAAACGTTCCATGGCGCTGGCATTGTGCGCCCCGTCTATGTAGATTCCCGGCAAAATTTCCTCCATGCGCCCGCCCCATACTATCCGGGCGAGAGCCTCCTTCCACAGATCGATCCTGCCCTTCTCTCCAAAGAGATGCCGCATCACTTCCAATGCAAGCAATGCATTCTCCGCCTGATACAGGCCGGTATTGTTAAGAAGCCATGGTGTATTTCCATAATACGCATTTGTACAGGAAAATGCAATATTTTTATGCTCAATTCTCAGATTTTCGAACGCATTTTTCCCGATTTTTTTACATGAAATCCCGAGGTGCGCCGCCCGTTCCTCCAACACACGGTTGGACGCCTCCGGCCCTTCGGAATAAAATGCCGGAACCTCCGGCTTTAGGATCCCTGCTTTTTCGGCGGCGATTTTTTCCAATGTATCCCCCAGGATTTCCATATGATCCATACCGATGGACGTGATGACAGAACAGACAGGGCGAGGCACTGCATTGGTGGCGTCCAGACGCCCCCCCATGCCGGTCTCCAGTACCGCGTATTCAACCCCCGCCCTGGCAAATGCAACGGCAGCCATGGCAAACAGCATTTCAAAAAACGTCGGATGGGGCGTTCCCTCTGCCTCCATCTTACGAACCTGAACCATGACAATTTCAAAAACTTCCAGGAAGCACGCATCCGTTACCGGCTCCCCGCCGATTACGATCCGCTCGTTTATCCTCACCAGATGGGGGGAGACGAAGAGCCCGACGGCTTTTCCCTGTGCTCGCAGCATTGCATCCAGATAGACGCAGACAGAGCCTTTGCCGTTGGTCCCTGCCACATGGATAGCCTGAAAAGCTTGCTCAGGATTTCCCAGAAAACGCAGTAATTGTTTTGTATGCTCCAACGGATTTTTTTTTGTAAACCTGGGAATTTCCAATATATACCTAACCGCTTCCTCGTATGTCATATGCTACTCTCCCTCATCGTTCCCGATGAATGCATTCCGCCCGGTCTTCACCGTGGTTGTATTTCTGGGGAGGGCCATCAGGCGTCCGTCCCTGTATTTATATTCTTTGGAAGTCCTGAAAATCGTATTGCTTGAACCCACCTGAGCCACCATCACCACATCCCCTTCCTCCAGAACGGATTCTTTCAGATCCAGCCTTGTATTATTTAAAAAGCTGCTGCTTTGCTTCTCCCCGTTGATATATACCTTGCTCTGCTTTGTAAAATTCTCGCCGTACACGCTGTAGGTTCCGTCCAGCTGCTCCACCAAATCCGTAACGGTGGTATCCTTCACGCCCATCACCATATGCCCTGACGTAATCGGCTGCCCGCTTTCTGCGTACACATACTGTTTTCCATACAGGATGTCATACTGCAGCAGTTCCAAGTCTGACAGGTAGTTCTTGGTCTGGCGTCGCTGCTGATGGTAATTGAACACAGTTCCCGCATGGATATCCAGACGGTCCAGCACCTCCGCCATAATCTGGTATGCGGCATAATTGCCGTCCTTTTTCTCCAGGCCGATGTTGTCCCAGATCACATAATTGGTATTGTACAGATACCGGCTTTTCATATCCTTTGCCCGCAGATCCATGGTAGGCAGATGATCCCCGTAAAAAACAACCACAGACGGCTCGCCCCGCTTTTCAATCTCTTTTACAAGGTCGCCTGCAAATTGGTCCATCTCATATACTTCATTGACATAATATTCCCACGCATTGCGCCTGCCCTCGTCCTCCACGCCGCTGACAATGATCTGCGGGTTCTCGATCATCTTCTCCGCAGGATAATCCCCGTGACCCTGGACGCTGATTGCAAACACAAAATCCTGCCCTTCTGTGGTATCCATGGAATCCATAATATTCGGAATCAGGATATCGTCCGTGGCCCATGCCTTGGGGGTCGTGCGGAGGATGTTCATGAACTCCTTGCTTGTGTAATGGTCAAACCCCATGTGGTTAAATACCTGCGCCCGGCTGTAAAAGTTGCCGCCGTTGTTGTGCAGCGCCTCCGCCCCGTATCCAAGGCTGGCAAGCGCAGTAGCCGCACTTTCCAGAAGCTTCGTCTTTGCATAGGTCTTATAGGGATATTCCCCCGGCCCGAAAAAACGCATGCTCATGCCTGTAAGGACTTCAAATTCTGTGTTGGCTGTCCCGGCGCCTACAGACGGTACTTTAAAATATCCGCTGGAATACTCCTCATACATTTTCCTCAGGTTTGGGATGGGATCCTCCGAAAACTGCAGCCATTCCACTTCCGTAGGGTCAAAATAAGATTCCAGCTGGACGAACACTATATTGGGCAGTTCCTCCTCTGTCCGTCCTGTGGAATTTTCTGCAATGGCTCCGTCACAGCGGATCTCCTGCATGGCCTCCTCCCCGTATCCGGCGGGTTCCGAAATCCCGGTATTAAAAATACTGGCGGTAAAACAGTAGGGAAATCCATAATCTTCATAAGCAAATGCAATATTTCCGAAATAATTCGAAACCACCCGCTTCTCAATGGCCAAATCGGTCAAAAACAGATAGGCTCCAACGCATACGCCCACTCCGATAAGCGCAATGACCCGATGCATTTTCCCGGTAAACTGCCCCCCGCGCCTCCACATGGAGACCACCCAGAGAACGACGGCTCCGATTCCCACGATCAGGAGACACAGTTCAAACGTGGAAAAGTAATTTTTTGTAAGGGAAAGCGCGTCAGAAAGCACCTTCAGATCCTGAGCGTTAAAAGGCGTCACGCGCTTTATGAGCAGATATCCGTTGCAGGCGCCCAGAAACAGCCAAAAAACACTGAGCAGTATCCTGACAAATACCCTGCGCCTTACCAGATAGACAATGGAAAAGGTTGCAAAGATCAAAAAGGCGTTGAACAGGAATACCTTAGGCGTCCCTGTCATGTAATCCCATGCTTTAAATAAAGAATGCCGGGAAATGGCCTCTACAAAAAAATTCAGTATACACGCCAGAAGATACTGGAACACAAGGGAAAAACAGTTCATGAAACGGTAGACCGGAGCCATCTTCCTTGCAAACTTCGTATTGCGCCGCTCTTCAAGTATTCTCGCACGGCGCTCACGCTTCGCCATCCACCGCGCCCTGAGGTCTTCTGCTTTTAAATTTTTCATTTTGTGAAAGAAGCCTCTGAAATCCGGCTTCCTGATCTGAACCTTTTTCATCTTAACCTCTCTCCCTTATGTGTACATGTAACCCATCCTTTGTAACCGCCTGCTTTTGCAGGCGGTTACATGTGTATCCCTAAACTGCTGTCTATGCTTTTTTCAAGCCTGCCATCCGCTCCTGCACCTGTGCAAGCATCTGTGTATATTTCTCCAGCTTCTCCTTTTCTTCCTGTACCTTTTTCTCCGGCGCTTTGCTCAGAAACTTCTCATTGGAGAGCATCCCTTTTGCCCTTTGAATTTCCTTCGTCAGCTTCTCTTCCTCTTTTGTAAGGCGCTCCCTCTCCTGCTCAAAATCTACCAGATCCTCCAGCGGCAGATAGACCGTTGAGCCCGGGACTACAATGGATACCGCGTCCGCCGCAACATCCTTTTTCTCATAATGGAGGATAATGTCGTTTGCCAGCATCAGCGGCTTTGCAGACTCCTTGAAGGCCTCGATCCCACTTAACAAATCCCGGTCAGCGCTGATAATAAACACTTTGGTCCTGCGGTTGTTCGGCACGTTCATCTCCGCGCGCATATTGCGGATGCCGCGGGTAATGTCTTTCACATGGTTCATCAGGCTTTCCGCCACCGGAAATTCCCATTCCCTGCGGTATACCGGCCAGGACGAGATCATCAGGGATTCCTCCTCCGGCGCCAGCGCGCCGTAGATCTCTTCGGTAATAAACGGCATGAACGGATGCAAAAGCTTTAACGCCTGCCCAAGCACGGTCTTCAGCGTCCACAAGGCGCATTTGGCGGACTGGGAGTCTTCTTCCGCGTGGTAAATTCTATATTTTACCAGTTCCACATACCAGTCGCAGAACTCGTCCCAGATAAAATCATATACCTTTTGAACCGCGATCCCCAACTCGTACTTATCCATGTTCTCCGTCACATCGTTTGCCAGCCTGTTGACCTTCGACAAAATCCAGCGGTCCGCAGGTTTTAACAGGAAATCTTCGGGTTCGTCCACGATATTTTCCTTCATATTCATAAGGATGAAACGGGACGCATTCCACACTTTATTTGCAAAATTCCGGCTTGCCTCCACCCTTTCATTCGAAAAACGCATATCGTTCCCCGGCGCATTACCTGTTACCAGCGTCAGGCGGAGCGCGTCCGCGCCATACTGGTCAATGATCTCCAGGGGGTCGATTCCGTTTCCAAGAGACTTGCTCATCTTGCGCCCCTGCGCGTCTCTTACCAGCCCGTGGATGAGCACCGTGTGGAACGGGGATTTTCCGGTATGCTCAAGACCTGAAAATACCATACGGATAACCCAGAAAAAGATGATGTCATATCCGGTCACCAATACGTCTGTCGGATAGAAATACTCCAGATCTTCCGTCTTCTCCGGCCATCCCAGCGTGGAGAACGGCCACAGCGCCGAACTGAACCAGGTGTCCAGCGTGTCCTCATCCTGCGTGAAGTGGGTGCAGCCGCAGTGCGGGCATTTCTTTGGCATCTCCTTTGCCACTACAAATTCCCCGCATTCGTCGCAGTAATAGGCCGGAATCCGATGCCCCCACCAAATCTGGCGGGAAATGCACCAGTCCTTGATATTTTCCAGCCAGTGAAGGTAGATCTTGTTAAACCTCTCCGGCACAAATTTTAATTCTCCTGTGTGCAGGGCTGCGATGGCAGGCTTTGCCAGCTCCTCCATCTTCACGAACCATTGCTGCTTAATCAGCGGCTCCACGGTCGTGCCGCAGCGGTCATGCGTTCCTACGTTATGGGAATGGGGTTCCACTTTTACCAGAAATCCCTGTTCCTCCAGATCCTTTACAATAGCTTTTCTGGCCTCATAACGCTCCATGCCTGCATATTTGCCGCCCCGTTCATTGATGGTGGCGTCGTCGTTCATGATGTTGATTTCTTCCAGATTATGGCGCTTTCCGACTTCAAAGTCATTGGGGTCATGGGCGGGCGTAATCTTCACCGCGCCGGTTCCAAATTCTTTATCTACATAAAAGTCCGCCACGATCGGGATTTCCCGGTTTACCAACGGAAGAAGGACTTTTTTGCCTACCATATCTTTGTACCGTTCATCCTCGGGATGTACCGCAATCGCAGTATCGCCCAGCATCGTCTCCGGGCGGGTGGTGGCGATTTCCAAAAACTCTTCTGTCCCAATGACCGGATACCTGATATGCCAGAAATGCCCTCCCTGCTCCTCGTGTTCTACCTCTGCGTCGGAGAGGGAAGTCTTGCATACCGGACACCAGTTGATGATCCGGGAACCTTTATAGATATATCCCTTTTCGTATAATTTAATGAATACTTCTTCCACGGCTTTCGAACATCCTTCGTCCATAGTAAAACGCTCTCTGTCCCAGTCGCAGGAAATCCCCAGCTTCTTCAACTGGTTCTCAATGGTTCCCGCATATTCCTCTTTCCACTGCCAGGTCCGCTTTAAAAATCCTTCCCGGCCAAGCTCCTTTTTATCAATCCCTTCCGATTTTAACTGGTTCGTCACCTTGACTTCCGTGGAGATGGCCGCATGGTCGGTGCCCGGCACCCACAGCGCGTTATACCCTTCCATCCTTTTATACCGGATCAGAATGTCCTGCAGCGTGTTGTCCAGAGCATGCCCCATGTGAAGCTTTCCGGTGATATTCGGAGGCGGCATGACGGTTGTGAATGGTTTCCTGTCGCGGTCGACCTCTGCGTGGAAATACTTATTCTCACACCACTTCTCATACAGTTTTTCCTCAATCTCCTTCGGATTATACGTCTTTGCCAGTTCTTTGCCCATGGTTTTCCTCCTTCATGATAACGATTCGGTACTTCACGGATTTTTCACATTTTTTGTATAAAAAAAACCCTTTACATCTGTAAAGGGCGAATCAGTCTCCGCGGTACCACCTTAATTCCTGCTTATGATGTGGCATCGAAAAATACGGCGTGTACCGCTTTTTCTGCCGCCCCATAACACAACTCCTGGTTCTGTAACGTAAACCGCCACGGGATGTCTTACTGACGGATATATACATGCCGCCGGCTTTTTCCGCATATGAGGTATCTATCTCCCTCGCTGCCTGGCAAGCCGCACAGTCCTTTCCTGATTCAGACATCCGGTTCAAAAGCCACCTTCCATGATTCCTGATTCCCGGACTGCCTTCCAGCCGATGGACAGTCCTCTCTGTGGCAGGGAATCATGTACTCCTCTTTCTCAGCACCTTTAAGCTTTGCAAAATTGTTAAGTCAAAGTCAAAGACCCCGCAGCAAACTGACGGGGCATCAAATTTTCATCGCAGCAAGCTGCGGGGTCTTTGGTCTGCACTGCGTTTCGGTCGTTGCTGAACAAGCGCCGCCGGCACTTGGCAACCCTCGCGGCACCCGCCAAATGGACAAACCAAAACATGTCCGCCTGGCTCGTTGCTTCGCGGGAATACACTAAGTTATATCATAGCTTTCAAAAACATTTTTGTCAAGATATTTTATACCTGTTTTAAATAGAACTGGAAGGAACTGTACTCGGGAACTTCCCTGTCAATGGGCAGCCCGGCATGCATCAGTGCGGCGCCGGAAACAATCTGTTCTCCCTCATTGATCCGGTACATAGCATCCGGCACAAGCCCCTTGGCCCGCACATATTCCTGAGGGCCGTTACAGGTGAGATTGGTCACCACGACGCTTAAAAGGGATTCCTTCTTATCCTTTGTCACATGCTGCCACGCGGTCATATTGCCTGTTTCAAACGGATTGCTCAACCGATAATAGTCCCCGCCAAAGATGATCGGATAATATTTTTTAAACAGCTCGCTCTGTTCTCTGCAAATCTCCTGTTCTTCCTCTGTCAGTTTGGCCGCATCCAGCTCATAGCCGAATGTCCCGCACATGGCAACCACTGCCTTGGTCTGCAGAGGCACAAATTTTCCGCTGTCAGAGATGTGCGCCCCCATGGTCGAAATCGGATAGACAAACGAAGTCCCATAATGCAGTTTCAAACGGTCGATCGGGTTGCTGTTGTCACTGACCCAATACTGCGGATAATAATAGAGCATAGCCGGGTCATACCGCCCTCCGCCTCCGCTGCAGCCCTCAAACAGAATATCCGGGTGGGTCAGGATGATCTCATCCATGACACGGTACAGCCCCAGAATATAGCGGTGGTAGACTTCCCCCTGCCTCTCCGCGGGAAGTACATTGGACCAGATATCCGCAAGGGAACGATTGATATCCCACTTCATATAGTAGATATTGGCGTCATCCAGGATTGCATTCACGCTTTTGATCACATAATCCTGCACTTCCCTGCGGCCCATGTCCAGAGCTATCTGGTTCCGGCTGCGCACCGCATGGCGTCCGGGAATCTGCATGGCCCATTCCGGATGGGCGCGATACAGGTCGCTGTCTTCTGATACCATCTCGGGCTCGAACCAGATCCCGAATTTCATTCCAAGTCCGTTGATCTGCTCCACCAGCTTATGTAAACCGCCCTTGATCTTTTCTTCATTGACTACCCAGTCGCCAAGCCCGCTGTTGTCGTCGTCCCTCTTTCCAAACCAGCCGTCGTCCATGACCAGCATATCAACGCCCATATTTTTAGCTGCTTTTGCAATTTCCACCAGTTTTACATCATCAAAATCCATGAACGCCGCTTCCCAGCTGTTGATCAGCACAGGGCGCTGCACCTCGGAGACGAACTTGCTCCTGCACAGATTGGAGCGGTAAAAGTCGTGGTATAAATGAGTCAGGCCTGTCAGGCCGCGCTCGGTAAATGCCATGACTACTTCCGGCGCTTCAAAGGTTTCCCCGGGCTTAATCTCATATACAAACTGTCTGGGGTGGATTCCCATCACCAGACGGAGCTGGTCATACTGATCCAATTCGATTTCCGCAAGGAAATTACCGCTGTATACAAGGGAAACTCCGTAACATTTCCCAAAATCTTCGCTGGTTTCTTTATCGCAAAGGACCACAAACGGATTCTGCTGATGGCTGGAAGATCCGCGCACGCTCCCGATGGTATGGATGTGGTGGGTCAGCCGCTGTCTTTCCATCTGGCGTTCCTGCCCGTACCTGCCCGGCAGGCTGACCAGATCCATATCGTGTCCGTTTAAAAAGTCAAGACAGACTGACATGATTTTCTTTAACTGAATAGGAGCGTCCCCCCTGTTATGAACCTTTACGGCACGGGTAATCATATCCGCCGCCTCGAATACACTGTATAATAGAATCACTTCCACATCGCTGATATCATCTGACAGCACGATCTCAAGAGTGTCCACCTTTTCATCCTCTCTTGCAAAAGTACAGGGCATGGTATCCAGCTGATATTTTTCTTCCCGCACAGTGAAGCGCTCGACTTTTCCATTAAAAGAATAACTTCCGTCCCCATTGACGACCTCAATGCTCGCGGTACGGAAATCTCCCTGCTGCTGAGTGGTGAACTCCTGGGGCTGGGCATCCAGAGAAAAAGTCCTGGCATTCCTTGACTCATAGGGATTTCCTGAAAACCCCCTGTCATACTGCATGATCTGGTAGCTCAAATCTGCATCATAGATCGTGGGTCCATAATAGAGATGCAGCAAATAGTCCAGATTTCCTATTTTCATTTGATAAGACGAGTTTTTTGTCTGCAGTGTAATGGTTTTTGTCTGTTCATTAAATATAATCGACATAATCGGCCTCCTGTTCTGTGGTTTTGCTCTTAGCGACCGCATGAAAGCGCCCTCACAGTCCGTTCGGGCTGTTCCCACGCAGTTCTGTAGCCAAAAGTAGTATACCACGGAACAAAGGCCGAAATGAATAGTTATAATATACGGAAAAATATCGAAAAAGTTGGTTATTTATACTGCTTTTCTATGGCCTGATCACAGCGCCTGCCTGTTCCATTGTTTCCACAATATCATACATATTGGTCACTGTCCCAACCGCCAGCTTTTCTTTGATTCCATAAAAATCAAGACAGGTCCCGCAGGTCATGATATTGACCCCGTCTGCTTCTAACTCCTTAAAATCGTCCAGAGAATCCGAACCTTCACAAGTAAGATATGCTCCCGAATTGTAGCACAGAATTGTTTCCGGCAGTACATCCTGCCTGGTCAACGCAAAAATAAAAGCCTTCATCAGCGCCTTCCCCAGCTTCTCTTCCCCGCCCCCCATCACATTGGCGGACAGCACGACAGCCAGCCCTTTCTTTCGGGAGTCTGTGCGGCAGGCTATCTCCTCCTCTCCGGCTTCCTCTGCCAAAGCCGAAGCAGGATCCCCATTCACTGCAACCTGTATGGTCACTTCATATTCCTTTTCCCCCTTTTTCTCCCCTGCCGCCGCAAGCCCTTTCTGTGCAGCAAACTTCTTCAGGTTCTGGACTGCAATCTCATTGTCCACAAGAACCGCCAGGACGCCGTCCTCTTTAAATTCCCCCACGGCCTTCTTTGCATTCACCACTGGCAGCGGACATGCCAGGCCTCTCGCATCTACAACTTTTTTCTCCATACTATATACCTCCAATTTCGTTTTTTCTATTGATTCCCGCAAAGCAGCAAGCCAAACAGACATGTTGGCATGTCTGTCTGGCGGCTGCCTTGAGGGTAAAATCCTCTTTCCAAAAAATCTAAACCATACATTCGCACATATCTTCCTCTTGAATCCCTATACTCTGCATAACCCCTTTTAATACTTCCCGACAGTCCGGCCCGGCGCACCAGGCCAGCCCGCACCCCGCGGAAATCGCCCTTGGTACAGGAATCAGCCGCCCCGGCGCCTTCCGCTCCCTGCATGCCTGCTCCATAGCCATGGCATCCGCTGTCGTGCGGAAAGTCACTATTAACTGTAAACGCTTTTCTCTCATCACCCGTCCCCGCCTTGTTCCTTCTGCCTTCCGATACTACTTTTTTAGTATAGCTTTTATTTAAGCCCCCGTCTAATCGTAAAACAAAATATGAACAGGCAGCTCATAGTTTTTTTCTATAAGCCGCCTGTTTCTGATCAAAATGCCGTCCTCTTTTCTATAGGACTTCTGCAATCGTGTTGAACATCTTAACCGTATCCAATGGCTTTGCAATATGCCCATCCATACCTGCATCGGCAGCTTTATCACGGTCTTCTTTGAATGCATTGGCCGTCATAGCCAGGATGGGAATGGAAGCCTTTTTCGCATCTACAAATGCCCGGATGGATCTGGCCGCATTATATCCGTCCATATTCGGCATCTGGATGTCCATGAGTACCAGATCATAATATCCTTCTTCCGCTTTCAGCAGCATATCAACACACTCAACACCGTCCTTTGCCCTTTCCACAATACATCCTTTATCCGACAAAAGTTTCGTGGCAATCATTGCATTAATATCAATATCTTCGGCCAGCAGAATACGCTTGCCCTCAAACAGCGCACGGTTCAGCATCTCCATCTCCTGTGTGCGCTTTTCCGCAGGCGCTTCTCCCAGCCTGTGGGGGATCCGGATCGTCACCTTCGTCCCCTCGCCCTGTCGGCTTTCAATGGAAATGGTTCCCCGCATCAGTTCCACCAGATCTTTTACAATCGCCAGTCCCAACCCGGTTCCCTGAATGCCGCTGACAGTGGAAGTCCGCTCTCTGGAAAAGGACTCGTAAGCGTGCGCCAAAAACTCTTTCGACATTCCGATTCCATTGTCACGGATTACAGTCTCTACACAGCAGGTATCAGGCGCATTTCCAGGCAGCTCTTCGAACGAAACATCAATGACGCCGCCCTCGGGGGTATACTTGACGGCATTACTTACAATATTCAGGAAGATCTGCGAGTAATGCGTTGTATCAATATACATATACGGGTGCTCAATTTCCAGACTGATATTGCAGTCCAGATGCTTTTTCTTCAAATCACTGTCAAATATGGTGCACAGCTCGTTGAATGTATCCTTCACCCTGACAAGATCTTCCTCTATCATGACTTTCTGGTTTTCAATTCTGGCCAGTTCCAGAATATTATTGATCAGATCCAGAAGCTGTTTGGAGGAAGCGTCAATCTTTTTCAAATATTCCTTCTGCTTTGCCGGATCCTCTGTCTCCAATGCAAAATTCGTAAAGCCAAGAATTGCGTTCATCGGCGTGCGGATATCGTGGGACATATTGAACAGAAATTCGGATTTCGCTTTGTTCGCCGTCTCTGCGCGTGCCACAGCAATTTCCAGCTGCTGGTGCTGTCTTTCCAGCTCTTCCTTCTGCCTTTTGACCTTTTCACTGAGCTCAAGCTTCTCAGAACTTTGCACCAGACTGTCAACCATGCTGTTAATATGTGTGCTCAGTTCTAAAAATTCTTTGCTGTTTTTGACATTCACTTTCTTCTGAAGATCTCCGTTTTCAATCAACCTGAGATTTTCATTAATATTTTTGAGCTGGCCGATCACCGTTTTGTTCATGGTATTCGTAACAACGGAAACCAGAATCATGGAAATCATGATCAATCCGATCAGCAGCAGCAGTTCATTGATTATGATAGACTGCATGGAAGACGCTACCGGAGCCGCCCATATAATATAATTGTCCCCAATCCTTTTGGACAGGCAGTGGCATAATACCTGATCCACCTTTGTGCAGAATGTGCCGTCCAACTTGAGTTGTTCCGCCTGAAAGCCAATTTCAGTGATGTCTTTATCAACGTCAGAAACAACGGTCGAGCCGACCACTTTTTCGGTATCAGGGTTCACTGCGTACAGTTGATATCCCACCCCTGTCCTGAGCAGGGAAAAAATATAGGATAGTTCATTCTTCTCAGTTGCACGGACTACATTGGAGGGCGCCATCCCAATCTGTACAATGAACTCTCCGCCCTCGCTCCAGAGGGCAGAATACTGAACCAGTTTCCTCTCCGCAGTATTCGGCGTAATATCCTGCACAAGTTCCAGCGATTTATCCTCCAGCAGCGGCCTGAAGAAACCGATCTGTTCACCGGACTCAAAGGAATATCCATAATATTCAGGGTGTGTTCCTGAGACGATCACGCCATTTGCGTCAAAGATATGTATCTCATCCACCTCCAGATTTTCAGCGATCTTTTTCAGCTCATCCGTATCTTCTCTCGCTTCGGGATTGTATTCAAGAATATAGGCGACTGTCCGCGCGTCATTGAGGCACATGGCGTTATACTGGGTCCTGACCTGTTCCAGCTCTTTTGAGTTCTCCTCCAGAATTTGTTCCACCTGACTGAATATCCGCCGTGCATTCTGTTCTGTCACTCCATGTGCGCCTGATATCTGTATCAGAGTGGAAAGAAACAGTATGACCATTACCATGATCAGTGCTATCTTCTCCATGTTCCTCACAAAAATACTTTTTATAGTCAACATGATGCACTCTCCCCCCCTTCCATGCATCTGTTCTGCAACATTAGAATGGAACATCCGATTGTTTTTATAGCTTTGATTATAAACTATAAACCTCCTTTTTACAAGGACTTTAGCGTTTCAGTCCCCTTACACGGAGCACGCCCCTGTTTTCTTTTTTATGCCGCTGATCCTCCGAAATCAACCGTCTGTCGCAGATCTGTTGAATTCCTCGTTTCTTTTTCTTATAATACAGTCACAAAGTCAAAGCGGCCACAAAAAACGGGTGCAACGAACTTTTCATGAATGTTTTCACACCAAAGCCTGCTTTATCCGGCCGCGGACTTATTCAAGGAGGTGAACTTTATGCAGATTGAGTTCAAGATTGATGCTTCCTGCACAGAACCTAAAATTGTCGTCACTGCTGCTTCCATGACAGAAGAAGTACACCGTATCATACAGAGCCTTTCTGAAGATGTCCCGCAGGTGATATCCGGCAGCAAAGACGGCAAAATCGAGGTACTCGAACAGGCAGATTTAATCCGGATCTATACCGGTTCCGGGAAGGTATTTGCAGTGACTGGCAAAGGCGAATATGCCCTGAGGCTCAGGCTGTACGAGTTGGAAGAACGGCTAAGCCCGCACCAATTTGTCCGTATTTCCAATTCGGAGATCATCAATCTGAAAAAAGTCCTGAACTTTGATTTAAGTTTTACAGGCACAATCTATGTAAAACTTTCAAACGGCACAGCGACCTATGTTTCCAGACGTTATGTTTCCAAAATCAAAAAAATATTAGGAGTATGAGGTGAAGAAAATGAAGAAGAACACTATTTTAAGAATCCTGTTGGGATTCCCGCTGGGAATCGCTGTGGGCTATGTGATCACGATCTGCATTTCCCTGGTCTGGGCTCAAGGATATTATTCTCCCTGCGTCCCGGAACTGATCGAAGCCATGGGAAATGAGATCAACGCGGTTGTCCTGCAGGCGCTGCTTACCGGCGTGCTTGGAGCCGGTTTCGCGGGTTCCTCCGTAATCTGGGAAATTGAGCGTTTAAGCCTCGTAAAGCAGACCGGAATATATTTTCTCGCCGTTTCCGTGTTCATGCTGCCGACCGCCTATTTCCTGTACTGGATGGAACACAGCGCAAGGGGAGCCCTGCGGTATTTTGGAATTTTTGTGCTGATCTTTGTGGGAATCTGGATCACACGGTTTCTAACCGGGAAGCGCAATGTCCGGCAGATGAATGAACACCTGCAAAAAATAAAATAGGAGCTGTAATGGGGCTCCTTAAAATATCAAAATGATCCAGATTCCATGATACTTTTTTTGAATCTTCCCTTTGCTTTATCATACAGTTTTTCATATCACTATTCTATTTTTCGACAAACAGCTTTTTTCATACAGATTCTGCTTGACTTTTCCCCTATATGGTTTTATCCTGTATAGGTATACTGGGGCGCTGGGAAACTTTCTTTCACGGCTTTTTTGAAATATCCGCAGGATTGTTTCCAATACGGCTGAGATGCATTTATGCAGACCCTTAAAACTTGATCCGGGTAATGCCGGCGTAAGGAAAGGAGAATTTCATAATGTCACACATTCACTCTATCACAGGCGGAAGTACGTCTTCTGCCGTCAGGAAACTCATTTTTTCTGCTATGGGGATTGCCCTTGCGATGGTCACTTCTTACATCAAGGTATGGAAGATGCCCATGGGCGGTTCTGTCACACTGTTATCCATGCTGTTTATCTGCCTGATCGGAAACTGGTTCGGGGCGAAATACGGAATTTTGACCGGAGCTGCATATGGGCTTTTGCAGTTTTTCATTGATCCGTATGTACTCTCTGTCCCGCAGGTGCTCCTTGATTATCCGCTCGCTTTTGGCGCGCTGGGATTGTCAGGTTTTTTCAGCAACCGGAAATTCGGGCTCCACATCGGATATGCGGTGGGGGTGCTGGGCAGGTTTATTTTTTCAACCTTGTCCGGCGTCATCTTTTTTGCCTCCTTTGCTCCTGACGGGATGAATCCATGGGTGTACTCCTCCCTGTATCAGGGAACTTACCTTGGGATGGAGGGAATTGTCACACTGGTCGTCCTGTCCCTGCCGCCTGTTGCCAAGGCGCTTGATCTGGTAAAAAGGCAGGCCGTGGCCTGAAAAATCAAAGACCCCGGAGCAGATACTGCATCCGGGGTTTGGTTTCTAAGGATATCTCCGGGGATAGTTTCAATCTCTGTTATTTTGGGAGGATTTGCTCCATCACAA
Organism: uncultured Lachnospiraceae bacterium; assembly: GCA_949840465.1. Taxonomy (GTDB): domain Bacteria; phylum Bacillota; class Clostridia; order Lachnospirales; family Lachnospiraceae; genus Schaedlerella. Next base: position 31,496 of record CATKXE010000019.1, read on the forward strand.
ACCATAAATCTCCGTATACTTCTTCTTGAAATAACGTATCAGCGGTTGTGCCGACACTTCCCTGCCGCAGACAGCCTGTATCACTTCTTTTAGCTTTCGGGTACTGCCGTACCAGTGGATTTTTTCATTCAGCCATTTTGTGATCTCCGAAATCCGTCCTTCCGCCAGAAGTTCATCCACCGGCTCCATCTCCTTTTCCATGGCCTCCAGATACATCCCATCGTAAATACTTCCCAGCAAATAAGACGGAAAATAACCAAAAGATGCGTCCGACCAGTGGATGTCCTGTAAAATACCTTCTCTGTCATTCTCCGGAGTAATCCGCAGATATTCCTGCATTTTTTTATTCCAGAGCGCCGGCAGTTCCTCCACCGGAACATGGCCGCGGAAAATCGCCTTCTCCATCTCGTAGCGCAGTATGATATGGAAGCAGTAAGTCAATTCATCCGCATCTGTGCGGATAAAGCTGCTTTTCACATGATTTATCTCCCGGTAAAAATCATCCAGAGAGATTTCCCTGAACTGGGGCAGCAATTCTCCTAATTTGTCATAAACAGGAATCCAGAAGTTTTTATTTCTCCCCAGTATATTCTCATAAAATCTGGACTGGCTCTCGTGGATTCCCATATAACAGCAGCTTCCGGCCACTGTCTGGTCATACGCGGGATTCACGTTCTGGTCAAAAATGCCGTGCCCGCCCTCGTGGATTGCGGAAAATATGGCTGACAGCGGATCGTGTTCATAATAATGGTTCGCCACGCGCACATCCATTGTAGAGAAGCTCAGTGTAAATGGGTGTTCTGTCTCGTCCACTGCCCCGGCGTCCCTGCGAAAACCAATATAATCCAGAAGCATCCACTGTACCTGTTTCTGCGCGTCCACATCAGCGTACTTTTGAAACCTTTCATCCTCCGGCTGTTCGACCGCCGAGATCTTTTGAATCAGAGGGATCAATTCCCGTTTTAAATCTTCAAACAGGCGGTCAATGTCAGCGGAATCCATTCCTTCCTCAAATTCATCCAGCATGGCGTCATAGACCTCTCTTCCCGGGTCTGTATAGCCGGTGACCTCCCTTTGCATATCGATCATTTTCTGCAGATGCGGCGCATAGACAGAAAAGTCTGAAGCCTTCTTTGCCTCCTCCCATGCCGCGCCTGACTCTGCCTTTGCCCGCACGAATGACTCATACAGATCCGAGGGGATCCGCCGGTTCCGGTCAAAATCACGCTTCATACGGCGGACAATGAACCTCCAGGTATCATCCAATGCATTATATTCTTCCGGCGCTGCAAGCCCGTCCAGCATATCGCCCAGTTCCTCCGCCGTAGACATGGCGAATTTTTCCGCTGAAAAATGGGTCAGCGCATCGATATGCGCGGCCTGTCCAAGCTTCGGCGTCTTTGTCCAGATATCCCAATTCAGTAATGTAATCACATGTTCATATTGCTGCATTTTTTCCAGATATTGTTTAAAGTCATCTAATCGTCTGCTCATGTTTTTTCATCCTTTTCCTGAATTTATAATCAATTTGCACAGCAAATTGATTGCCTGTTGAACGTATCTTAATTATATTTGAGGATATTTGTATCCCCCTGTCCTTTTTTCAGTATACCATAGTACAGGCTGCATGCGCAACCAGACAAAAAACTGAAATCTTCTGAATGAAGCAGCTTCTAAAGTATAAGCGTTGATCTGACTCACAGATACAATTCACATCCAAACCGGCCGTGAATTGTATCTTGACATTTTTCTGAAATACAGTCACAATAATATATGAAAAACAAGCGCTTAAATAAAAGGCCAAAATAATACGGAGGTGATAAAGTTGTATTCGGAAAAAACAGGCACAACACAAACCAGTACAATACAGACAACGATGAAAGAATTGCAGGCCGAGATCGAGAGGCTGATGGAACTCCTGAAGGAAAAGGACCGGGAGATCGAAGAGCTGAAAAGCCTCTGCGGCAGCCATCCCGTCTCTACCGGGCAGAGCGGTACAGCGCGTCCTGCCGGACAGAAAGACAGCCTGGAACGGATTTACGAAGTAATTTCCAGCCTGAATAAGTATACCACCGAGGAAGTACTGTTTTATGCGGTGCAGGTACTGTCCGAGCTGATGGATACCCCGGATGTGGCAATTTATAATGTTGCCAACAGGGACTATGCCCGTCTGTTCTCCGCTACATCTCAAGCGGCACGCAAGCTTGGAAATTCTATCAGGTATACAGACATGGGTGAGATGTATGAGACCCTGAAGAACGAGAAAGTCTACATCAACACCTCCATGGCTGAGGGATTCCCGCTTATGGCCAGCGCCGTATACGATGAGGACAGGATTCGGTTAATCCTGATGTTCTGGGGACTTCCTGAGGAACGCATTACATGGTCCGAAGCCCACAGGCTGACAGCCATCGGAGCCCTTATACAGAATGCCGTCCTGCGGGCAAGCCGCTATTTGGAGTCTTTCCGGAGCCGGCGTTATCTGGAAGGTACCAATGTGCTGAATGAACATGCATTTACGATTCTCGTGAAGGCTTTTCTGGAAGCCAAAGCCAAAGGGCTGACCGAATGCGCGCTTATGGAAGTGATGCTGGGATATCAGGGGTACGAAGAAGTCTCCACCGCACTGGCCTGCAACATCCGTCTCACAGACTACATGGGACTGCTGGACAACGGCAAGCTCTACATATTACTGTGTAATACGGATTCGAAAAACGCTGAGGTGGTGCAGGAACGTCTGCAGGATCTGGGCCATGACTGCAAAATAGCGGATGCGGAAAAATATATGAGCCGGACAGACAACTGATGCAGAACGAAAAAAAGATGGCTGCTGTCAGCCATCTTTTTTGTATTTCAGCACAGTTACTGGCCGTCAATTTTCCATGAAAACTGGCTGCCTGCCTGCGATTTGGCACAATGTATATTATCCCTGTTTATACAACTCCTGCACGGTCCGCATCAGATTTTCCGCCTGCCTTGAAAGCGTGCAGCTATTGTTGTACACCAGATACAGCTTTCTCGTACTTTTATTGTTCCCCATTGGAAATGTAAGTATCCTCCCGGCTTCCAGATCTTCTTTCACCGCCAGGCTGGAGATCATGGTAACCCCGATTCCGTTTTTCACGGAACGCCTGATGGTCTCCGTACTTTCTACATTGGCGGCTACACGAAGTTTTTCCACGTCAATCCCGGCTGCCGCCAACTGCTTTTCCGCCTCTTTCCTCGTACCGGATCCTTCCTCCCGCATCAGGAAGGGCTCCTTCCGGATCCAGTCCAGATTGGTTTCCTGCTCCAATATCCTGCGGTATTTGTCTGTATTCGGCATAATGATCACCAGTTCGTCCTCATAAAACGGCATATACCGGCAGGCCTTATTCTCCAATAGTGTGCCTGTAAATCCTATATCTACCACATGCCCCGCCACATCCTCGATGACCTGGGCGCTGTCCGATTCCCGCACTTCCAACTGTCCGTCGGGATATTTTTCTTTATATTCTGCCAGAATGTCAGGCAGCAGATACCGGGAGGGGACCGTGGAAGCCGCAACCACCAGGCGGGCCTGCCCTTTTCCTGCATCCCCGGCAAACACTTCCATAATTTTATTCTGCAGGGCGAGCATTTCCCGGGCGTACCGGTAGAGCTGCCGCCCCTGTTCCGTCACATGGATTTCCTTTGTATTGCGGACAAACAGTCTTGCATCCAATTCCTTTTCCAAAGCGGAAATATAAGCGCTGATGGTGGGCTGCGTCAAATACAATGCCCTGGCCGCCTTAGAAAAGCTTTTGCAGTCCGCCACTGCCACAAATACTTCAAGTTGTTTTAATTTCATAATACATAAATCTCTGTCTCATGTTTTTCCATAATCTTTCCCACTTCTTTTGCCGGAAGCCCTTCTTCCTGCAGCTCTTCAAGCAGCTCCCCGGCCTGCCCGGGACTGGCCGCAATTAAAAGCCCGCCGGAAGTCTGGGGGTCGAACAAGACTTCTTCCATCCCGAACGAAATCTGTTCAAAACGCACATGCCCCTCTAAGTGGTTCCTGTTCTTCTGCGCAGCCGCGGTGAGGAAAAATTCCTCCGCGTAGTGTACTGCCTCAGGCATGACCGGAACCTGCCCTGCGTAGACCTGGCAGGAATACCGGTTGTCCATCATCTCATGGAGATGGCCTAAGAATCCAAATCCGGTCACGTCTGTGCAGGCATGGATGCGGTATTTCCTGCAGATTTCAGAGGCCCGTCTGTTCAATGTAGTCATAGAAGCCGCAGCCTCATCCATGGCAGCTTTTGAGGCCTCCTGAATCCTGTTTGCCGTACAGATGATTCCCACGCCCAATTTTTTCGTCAGAATCAGGACATCCCCGGGCTTTCCCTGATTGTTAGGATAGATCTTTTCCGGATGAACCACTCCGGTCACCGAAAGCCCATATTTCACACTATCGTCCGCAATGGAATGCCCGCCTGCCAGAATTCCGCCTGCCTCCATCACCTTTTCCGAGCCGCCACGCATGATCTCCCCCAGAACATTCAGATCCATATCCTCCGGGAAGCAGACAATGTTCAGCGCAGTCCTCACATCCCCGCCCATGGCGTACACATCGCTGAGCGCATTTGCGGCCGCAATTTTTCCAAACAGATACGGGTCTTCTACCATAGGAGGGAAGAAATCCAATGTCTGCACGATGGCGGTGTCCTCCGCAATCCGATAAACGGCCGCATCGTCCTTACTGTCATATCCGATCAGCAGGTTCTCATCCCGCGCGCCTTTGGGAAGCCGCTCCAATATATGGCTCAGGACGCCTGCCCCAAGCTTCGCCGTGCAGCCGCCTCCTTTACAGAATACAATTTTATCACTCATATCGGTCACCCCTTTCTCTATCTCAGGAACAGCAGATGTTCCTCGGGAAACTGAAGATAATCCGGCATTCCCTTTTCGTTTAGCAGCCCCCATTTTTCTTTCTGCACAAACCAGCAGAGGTTTTCTCCTCCCTGGCCGCTTTCAGGCAGAATGTAAAAATTCTTCTCAAAAGGCAGGTCTGCGCTGCCCGCCAGACGAACCGGAATACAATTTTCCTTACGTTCCCCCCAGACCGGGATCAATTCATGCGCCCGGAATCCCACATATGCAGCGCCCTCCGGTATTTCCCTGCGGCACTGTATTTCGATCCCCCAGTCAAACGCATCCATTCTATGCGCGTCTTTTCTGTGAATCCTCGAAATATTTTTGCATCCGGTCAGCCTGGCCGCTTCTTTTTTCCCGGGATCCGCAAAAATTTCTTTTGTCTTTCCAAAGGCGACTGCCCTCCCCTGATCCATAATCAGAAGTTCTTCTGTAAACCGGTAGATTTCATCCCGGTCGTGGGAAACTAAAACTACGGTTCCCCGGTAACTTTTAAGCATCTCCTGCAGTTCCTGCTGCAGCCGGTCTTTTAGAAACTGATCCAGTGCGGAGAAGGGCTCATCCAGCAGAATTACTTCCGGCTCATAGGCCATAATCCGCGCCAATGCCACCCGCTGCTGCTGCCCGCCGGAAAGTTCCCCCGGAAGGCGTTCTTCCATACCTTCCAGCTGAAATGCCCGAAGCATCTCCTGTACCCGTTCCCTGTTCTCCTGCCGTGGACCCCTGAGCCCGGCCGCAATATTTTCCGCAACCGTCATAGTCGGAAATAAAGCGTAACTTTGAAACAGATAGCCGATGCTGCGCTTCTGGGGTTTCACACAAATCTTCCGCGCCGAATGATACATCGTTTTCCCGTTAATCACAATCCATCCTTCCTCCGGCGTCTCAATCCCTGCAATGCTTTTTAACGTCACGCTTTTACCGCATCCCGAAGCGCCGAGAATCCCGATTCGGGATGCATTGCTTTCAAATCGCACATCGAGGCGAAACCCCGGAAAACGTTTCTTTATATTCACAGACAGGTTCATTGCATACCCCTTTCTCTTTTTGGACGCTCCCAAAAACGTTTTTCCAAAATCTCCTTCTTTCCCCGGCATCTGATGATTGATTTTACCACCGCTTCACAGTTTTCATCCGTTTTCCTGAGATCAGGTTCATCAGGATCAGAATCACAAGCGCAATCACAATCACGACCGCCACCCAAATTCCTGCTGTCAGATAATCCCCGTCCTGAATGACCATGGCGATTTTCTGTGAAATCGTGCCTGTCCTGCCCGGAATATTTCCCGCCAGCATAGACGTAGCCCCGTATTCTCCCAATGCCCTTGCAAATGTAAGGATGGTGCCGGATGCAATACCCGGCCTTGCGGAGGGAACCACCACCCTCCAGAATATCTCGATTTCCGACATGCCCAGCGTCCTGCCCGCATAGACAAGGTTCACATCGATCTGCTCAAAGGCGGCTCTGGCATTACGGTACATCAGAGGAAATGCAATCACTGTGGCTGCTATGACGCACCCCAGCCAGCTCTGCACCACCTTCAAGTCAAATGTTTCATACAAAAATATCCCCAGCGGCCTTCTCCGGCTGAATAAAAGAAGCAGGAAAAAACCGGCAACCGTAGGGGGAAGTACCATGGGAAGGGTCAGAATCCCATCCATGACCGCCTTTTTTCCGGGAGAAGCTTTCACCACCCTTCTGGCCGCAAAAAGCCCTAAGAAAAAAGACAGAATCGTCGCCACAACTCCTGTTTTTAGAGAAATCCATAGCGGGCTCCAATCCAGGCTTTTCAAAATCTCAGTCATTGTCTCCACTGTGTTCCTCCCGGGCGCAGCCGCCCCTTTTGCATCATGACGCCCTCCCAAAAATCCGGCTTTGCAGGAGTGAAAAAGTTCGGATATCCAGGGAGGTTTGTCTCATTCCCTGTTGAAATCAATCTACATCTGTATCAAAACAGTAAGCGTCAAACACAGCCTTCGCCTCGTCCGATAAAATAAATTTCATAAAATCCACCGCCGCTGCACTCTGCCCATCGTCCGCCTCATCATTGACAACCTGTGCGATAGGATAAATCACATTCCCCGTGAGATCATAGCCCACAATTTCCAAAATCTCCAAATCCTCTTCATATCCGCAGGTATCTGAATAATACGTGGTTCCCACCTCGCAGGAGCCTTCTAAAACCGCTGAAAGCACCTTGCTCACATTGTCCTGTTCACTGATCTCCACGCCCCCAAGCGCTTCGGAAACCTGCTTTGTTGCAATCAAAGACACATCCTCCGCCGGTTCCAGCCTTCCCATATTTACCAGAGCCTGCCTCGTATATTTTCCAACCGGTACGCTCCCGCCTGCCAGAGCAATGCTCTGCGCATCCCCGATGTTTTCAAGGCCGGTGACTTTTGTGCCGCTGTCCCTGAATGTCACGACCACTACCTGATTGTTGACCACATCCGCTCTGGTCCCCTCTACGACAAGCCCGTCCTCCTCCAGCTTATCCATCTGCTTTTGTGCCGCGGAAAAAAAGAGGTCGCACTCATAGCCTTCTTCAATCTGCGTAAGCAGCGTTCCGGAGCTGTCCGCATTGTAAACAATCTTTACCTCTGGATGATCCTCATGATACTTCTCTGCCAGTTCTGTCATGACCGTGTTCAGGCTTGCCGCAATGAACACTTGTATTTCCGTCTCCTCTGTCTGATGAGCATCTCCGTCCGTTACCGGTTCCTTCCCCTTAACATCTGTATCCGCCGTATCGTACCCCTTTTCCTTTGGGTCTTTTCCCTGCGCATCTGCCGTCGATGTATCTGCTTCCCCGGGACTTTTTTTACCGCATCCTGCAGACATGGTTCCTGCCAGACATACGGCAATAAAACCACACATGAATTTTTTTGCTGCTGCTTTTTTCATTCTGTATGTTCCTTTTCATATAAATACTCACTTCCCAAACCCACAGTTGGGAAAGGTACACGCCGGACAGGACAGGCACAGCCCTCCTTCTCCCAGGCAGTCGATGTCCTTCTTATGAAGCGCCTCCCCTGCCATCACCCGGGGCAGCACCAGATCAAAAATCGTGCGTTTCGCATACATGACGCACCCCGGAAGCCCCATCACCGGTATTTTTTCCTCCCCATAATATGCCAGAAGGAACATGGCGCCCGGCAGGACGGGTGCGCCGTATGTCACAATCTCCGCGCCGGAATTGCGTATTGCGAGGGGCGTCCGGTCATCCGGATCCACACTCATCCCGCCGGTGCAGATAATCAGCTCCGCGCCGGAGTCCAGAAGCTTCCTGATCGCCGCCGTAATTTGTGCATGGTCGTCGCTGCAGATCTCACGGCCTATAATCTCCACATCATATTCCGAAAGTTTCCCTTCTACCACCGGAGTAAATGTATCCTCGATCCGTCCATAAAACACTTCATTTCCCGTGGTCACGATGCCTGCTTTTTTCTTCAAAAACGGCAGCAGCTCAAAAATCGGGGTATCCCCCGCCACGGCACGCGCACGCTCCATTTTTTCCTTTTCAATCACCAGAGGAATGATTCTGGTTCCCGCAAGCTTGTCCCCCTCCCTGACAGGAAAGTTCCCATGTCTGGATGCAATCATCATTTCCCCCAGTGCATTGACTGCGTTAAGCCTGTTTGAATCCACCTTGAACAGGCCGCCGCACTCTGCGATCACCTCAATCTTGCCCTCTTTTATCTCCGAAGGACGCATATGGTCATTTTTACAAAGGTCGTAGAGGATCTGCGCCGCCTCATTCTCGTGAAGCATATGTTCATTGTTTTCCCAGATATAAATGTGGTCCTTTCCCACACTTAGAAGAACGGGGATATCCTCTTTACGGATCACATGCCCTTTGCAAAAAACCGCGTCCTTCGTCACGCCTTTGATAATCCGGGTGATATCATGGCATAAAATCTGCCCCACCGCATCCTGCGTTTTCATCAATTTCATTATCAATTCCTCCGCATTTTTGCAACCGATTTACACAGCAAATTGGTTACCTGCTTGCCGCATCCGAATGTTTTTTCAAAACAATTCGCTTTCTAAAAAAATTTGATTGTAAATCCTGTAAGCCGCCTTTTCCACCTGTTCTTCGTATTCCTCAAATAGTTTAAGAAGCTTTTTCCCTCTGTCAGTCAGAAACGCCGCGCCGCCGTTTTTACCGCCGGGACGCCGCCCGACGATCTCGTAGCCAAGCTCTTCCTCCGCCGAACGGATCAGCTTCCAGCCTTTGCTGTAAGAAATACCGGTTCTTCCACACGCTTCTTTTACGGAACCCAGGCTGTCAATCTGCCTGAGGAGCGTGACGGCTCCCGGGCCAAAAAAGGGCTTTTTACCGGCCAGCCTTACCTTTACCTGAGGGCGCATCAGCCTGTCGTCATGCAGCTTTGCGAGATAGCGGTACTCTTCCAGGGAAGCCGTCCCTTCCAGCACACCTTCATCCTGGACCGGAAGCCGGACGGGAGCCACCCCCGCGGCCGCCAGCGCGCCTGAAAGCCCCTCGCGCCCCTGATAGTCCAGTACAGCCGGAATCAGGGAATAGTCAATGCACACAGGATATCCGTCCCGCCCCTTACAGACAGGGATTATAAAACTGCCCGGCGTGTGTAAGATCGCCTCCACCGTATCTCCCAGAAAAAAGGGGACGTCCGCCGGACAAAGCAGTACTTTGCCGCTCCGGCTCCTGAGATACCGAAGCCCCAGCTTGATGGAATCCAGCATGTCCGGGAATTCATAAGGCTCCTGCCTGAGAAACAGGATCCCAAAACGGCGGAGCGCCTTTTCCACCTGTTCTGCCCGGTATCCGGTTATCATAATAATGTCCTTAATGCCTGAACGCTGCAGGTTCACGATCACACGCTCCACAACCGTCAGGCCGTCAATTTCCATCAAATGGGCGGGCTTTTGTGTCCCGGCAGGAATACCGGCAGCATCAATCACCGCGCTGATCCTCATAATCAGCCCTTCAATGCAACCACTTCAATCTCTACCAGTGCGTTCTGCGGAAGCGCCGCCACCTGAAATGCCGATCTGGCCGGATAACTTCCCTCGCTGAAAAACCCCTTGTATACTTCATTCATCTTTCCAAAATCCGCAATGTCCTTCAAAAATACTGTCGTCTTCACAATATTGTCCATGGTACATCCTGCAGATTCCAGAATCGCTTTTACATTCTCCAGAGACTGCTTTGTCTGTCCCTCGATGTCCTCTGCCACAATTTTTCCTTCAGCCGGAACGATGGGAAGCTGCCCCGAAAGAAACATCAAATTCCCCGCGTCAATTCCCTGAGAATAGGGTCCGATTGCCCTGGGTGCGTTGTCTGTACTTAAAACTGTTTTCATTTGATAAAGTCCTCCCTTTCAACAAATATATTTTTTTGTAATAAAAATATTTTATCATCCCTCTGTAAATATGTCAACAACTATGTATTTTAAAAAGAATTTTGTTGAATTTTAAGCGGCTCCATGCGATAATAAATAATAATTTTTAGGTGGGCAAAAATATTTTTCAGAATGCATTCTGCGTTTAGAAATGGGGAAAAATTATGAATTCAAATATCCTTCAGCAATATAGCGTGATTGTTGAATTTCTTGGAAAAGCACTGGGACCGCATTACGAGGTGGTCCTGCACGATCTTAGCTCCAAAGATCTTGCCATTGCCGCGATCGCCAACGGGCATATCAGCGGCCGGAAGGTGGGAGGCCCTCTGACGGATGCCGCGCTTCGCATGCTTTCTTCCCGGGCCTATGAGACAGACGACTATTTGTGCAACTACAAAGGCATTGCACAGAACGGGCATGTGCTTCGTTCCTCCACGATGTTCATCCGGGATGAGGATGGAACCCCTGTCGGTCTATTATGCGTGAATTTTGACGATTATCATTACAAAGAGCTGGTGGAGAGCCTGCTTTCCACAATCCATCCCGAATCCTTTCTCAAACAGCATCCGGCCAACAGCCGTCCCATTTTGGAAAAGGCTCCTGACCCGCAGGAAGCTTCCGTTCCGATTACGGAAAACTTTTCTATGGATATCCCGTCTCTGATGGAGAAGATCTTCCATGACGCTACGGCGGCACTGACAACGCCCATTGACCGGCTCAATCAGTCTGAACGCAGGGAGATTGTTTCCAGATTAAGCGAGCAGGGACTATTCCAGCTGAAAGGCGCGGTCTCTTTTGTTGCCAGAAAATTCTCCTGCTCCAATGCCACCATCTACCGGTATCTCAGTGAGATCAGTGCGTGAAAGGAATGCATTTTAAAACACGCTCCCGGACAGTGGAAACAGAGCAGAAAGCGCTCCCAAACAGGAACTTGCCAGAAAGCCCTGCCAGAATTTCCGATTCCGGCAGGGCTTGAAATTTTTATGAATCCGTGAAAATCCCTCTTAAATCCGCAATCACATGGCGGGGGCATTTCACCGCGCACATGCCGCAGCTCAGGCACAATTCTTCTTCAATAACCGCACGGTGATTCACCACCCTGACGGCTTCCGCCGTACAGGTTTTCTCGCAGATTCCGCAGCCAATACAGCTTACCGGGCAGGCCTCCCGCGCCTCTTTCCCTTTTTCCTCATTGGAGCACTTCACCACAATGTAATTTGCGCATTCGTGCAGATGGATGACTTCCTGGGGGCAGACGCGCACGCACATGCCGCAGGCGATACATTGTTCCCCGTCTATCTGTGCCACGCCGTTTTCATTGAAGGAAACAGCGCCGAACCTGCAGGCCGCGATACAGTTTCCACAGCCCACACAGCCATAGTTACATCGGGATACGGCGCTTGCGGCGCACGTTCCGTTGCATGCCACCACTGCCGCACGGCAGGGGAATTTTTTCTTTACTGCCATGGTAATCACCCCTCCTTTTTATACGGTGTACCGGATATGGGCAGGCTGTACCTGCGCTCGCCATCTAATCGGTAATAGGCGTCCGTAATCGCAGGCGCTGTCGGGATGGAGGTAATCTCTCCGATTCCGATCGCGCCGCAGGCCACGTTCAGCCCGGGCTTGTTGATTACGATTGCCTCAATCTCCGGAATCTCATGGGCACGGAAGAGCCCCAGCGCGCCATATTTTTCAATGGGCTTGCAATTCTCGTCAATGGGGTATTTTTCACGCAGGGCAAATCCCATGGACATCACTACGCCGCCCTCGATTTGCCCTTCACAGGACAGCGGATTCACGGCCTTTCCCACATCATGGGCTGCTACCATCTTCTCGATCTTCCTGGTTTTTGCATCCAGAATACACATCTGCGTCGCATATCCGTAAGCCACATGGGAAACCGGGTTGGGGACATCCGCCCCCAGCGGGTCGGTCTTCGCGAGATATTCCCCGTAGAATTCCTGTCCTTCCAGATCCGCAAGCGTTTTCCCTCCTGCCTTTGCCTCCATGAGCTTTCTGCATGCACGCAGGCAGGCCTCGCCGGTAATCAGCGTCTGCCTGGAGCCGGAAGTCGTCCCCGAATCCGGCGCAATCCACGTATTGCTGCGCTCATAGACGATCTCCTCACGGGTCAGATCTGTATTGCTGACAATCATCTGGATCAGCACGGTTCCAAGCCCCTGCCCGATACAGGAAGCCCCGGTAAAGATATGCAGCTTTTTATCCTCTTGTACGATCAGTTTAACACGGCCTGTATCCGGGATTCCCACACCTACCCCGGCGTTTTTCATGGCACAGGCAATCCCTACAGGTTTTCCGGCTGCCCTTGCCGCATCGTACTGTTCCTTCACCGCTTCTAACGTCTCCACCAGCCCGGTGGATTCATCCACGATCTGTCCGTTGGGCAACACGCCGCCCGGACGGATCGCATTGCGGTAACGGATTTCCCATGGGGTAATCCCGATCTCATCCGCCATCATATTCAAAAGGGTTTCCGTGGCAAAACAGGTCTGTGTGACGCCAAATCCGCGGAACGCTCCTGCCGGCGGGTTATTGGTATAATAGGCAGTCCCTTCAATCTCAAAATTCTGATAAGCATACGGACCCGCCGCATGGGTACAGGCACGCTCTAATACCGGGCCTCCCAGAGAAGCAAACGCCCCGGTGTCGGAAGCAACCTTCGCTTTTACTCCCATTATTTTTCCGTTTTCATCACAGCCCATGGTAAAGTCCATGACAAAATGATGGCGTTTCGGATGGATCAAAAGCGATTCCGCCCGGGTCAGCCGGACTTTCACCGGACGCCCGGTATGCCATGCGATCAGCGCCGCATGGTGCTGCACCGTCATATCCTCCTGGGGGGGGGGGGGGGGCGCGCCCCGGGGCGGGTGT